>NZ_SPVJ01000022.1:0-117539 GCF_004634465.1 Bradyrhizobium sp. MOS001 | reverse complement strand
GGATCTGTCCGCGCCTTCAACGAAGCGTCCCATCCATATCCCCCATCAGGAAACGGAGGAATCGTAACCGACTCGTGGCTTTTCACACAGCCAGGGTCAAAAGGCGACATCAAGCAGACGGCCACGATAGGTCTGCCATGAGCCAATGGCGGTGCTCGGCGAGGCCGGACGTAATATGCACTTTGTGCCAAAATGCGGATTCAAGATGGAGCGCAACTGATGTTCGATTTATCGCGCCGATTAGAGCATCATTGATTAGCCTTTGCTGTCGCCCAAGATGTGGGCGCGCAGGCGACGCCATTTCATCGGGTGATGGTATGCTCCACCGTTCCCAATCGTCGCGGGCGGGCTTTAGCTTGCTGATCCCCTAGTAACTGGGATGTCCGAGTTGGCGATGGAAGCCATCGGCTATCCATGGGCAGCGATGATGGCATTGTGCCACTGTTTTGCCCGACGGATCAAGTTGATTTCGCTAAATCCGCAGTTGCTGGGTATCAAGCCATTGATATCGCTGTCGCCAGCTACTGTGCATGGGGTTGTTTTTCGATATTTTTGTTGTACGGCTCGCCGAGCCTGATCCGAACCAGCGCTAGTGCCCGCCGAGATAGGCCGTGATCAGCCTGGGATCGTGGATGAGGTCCTTGGCCGGGCCCGACTGCACGACCTCGCCCGTCTCGAGCACATAGCCATAGTCAGCCGTCTCGAGCGCGGCGCGGGCGTTCTGCTCGACCAGCAGGATGGAGACGCCCAAGTCGCGTAGCGACGCGATGGTGCGAAAGATCTCGCGCACGATCAGCGGCGCGAGGCCGAGGCTCGGCTCGTCCAGCATGAGCAGTTTCGGCTTGGCCATCAGCGCGCGGCCGAGCGCGAGCATCTGGCGCTCGCCGCCGGAGAGCGTGCCTGCCGCCTGGCGCTGCCGTTCCTTCAGCCGGGGGAAGCGGTCATAGACCTCGTCCAGCGTCTTCTGGACGCCCGAGCGGTCGCGCAGGCTGTAGGAGCCGAGCAGGAGGTTGTCCGCGACCGTCATGTCGGAGAACAGCTCGCGCTTCTCCGGCACCAGGCACAGCCGGCGCTCGACGCGGTCTTCGACCGACATCCTGCCGATGTCGTGACCCTGGAAGACCATGCGGCCGCGCGAGGCCAGCAGGCCGATGGCCGCCATCAGCAGCGTGGTCTTGCCGGCACCGTTCGGGCCGATGACGGTGACGATCTGACCTTCCTCGACCGACAGCGACACGTTGCGGACCGCTTCGACATTGTCGTAGCAGACCGTCACATCCGTCATGGACAGCATCTCGCTCACGCGACGCCTCCGAGATAGGCCTCTTGCACCCGCTCGTCGCTGCGGATCGCGGCTGGCGCGCCTTCGCAGAGTTTTGAGCCGAAATCGAGCACCACGATGCGGTCGACCAGCGACATCACGAACTCCATGTCATGCTCGACGATCAGGATGGTCAGATGGTCCGCCCGCAGCGACCTGAGCAGTTCCGCAAGCCGCAGCTTCTCCTGGCGGCGAAGGCCGGCGGCCGGCTCGTCCAGCACCAGCAGCGCAGGGTCAGCGGCGAGCGCACGCGCGATCTCGAGGATGCGCTGGTTGCCGAGCGGCAGATTGCCCGCGAGCTCGAACGGCTTCTCGCCGAGCCCGACCCGTTCGAGCTGCATCAGCGCCTCGTGCCGGGTACTGGCTTCCTCACGCCCGTTGAGGCGGAAGGCGCCGGCGAACAGGCCGGCGCTCGTGCGCGCATAGGTGCCGAGCATCACGTTTTCCAGCAGGCTCATGCGCGGCCTCAGCTTCACATGCTGGAAGGTTCGCGCGACGCCCGCCTTGGCGATGCGGGACTGCGCGTCATGCGTGATCGGGCGTCCCGCAAAGACGATCTCACCCTTGTTGACCCGGAGCGCCCCGGTCAGGCAGTTGAACATCGTGCTCTTGCCGGCGCCGTTGGGGCCGATGACGGCAAGGATTTCGCCGGCGCGGACCTCGAAGCTGACATTGTTGACCGCGACGAGGCCGCCGAACCGGCGCTCGGCACCATCCACTTTCAGAAGCAGCTCCCCGGGCGTCGGTTGCGCGCGACGGGGCAGGGGCGGCGCCGGTTGAGGTCGCTCGCGCCTGGCCTTGGGCAGATAGCGGGCGACGAAGGGAACGATGCCTTGCCGGGCCCATTGCAGGAACAAGATGAACAGTGCGGAGAAGGCGACGATCTCGAGCTGGCCGGAGGCACCCTTGGCGATCAGCGGCAGATAATCCTGCACGCTGTTCTTGAGCAGCGTGACGACCGCGGCCCCCACGACGCCGCCGAGCAGGCTGCCGGCGCCGCCGACCATCGACATCATCAGATATTCGATGCCCATGCCGGCATCGAACGGACCCGGGCTGATGAAGCGGCTCATATGCGCATAGAGCCAGCCGGAGAGCGAGGCGAGGAAGGCCGCGATCACGAAGGTCACGAGCTTGATGCGGAAAGCGTTGATGCCGAGGCTCTCGACCAGCGTATTGCCGCCGCGGAGCACGCGCATGGCGCGGCCGAGCCGGGAGTCCAGCAGGTTGTAGCCGAGGAAAAGCACTGCGGCGACGATGCCCCAGATCAGGAAATAGATCTGGGCGCTCGTGACCAGCGCAATGGAACCGAAGCTGATCGGCGGGATCGACGAGATGCCGTTGAAGCGGCCGAGCCCCTCGACATTGCCGAACAGGAAGCCGATCGCAAGGCCCCAGGCGACGGTCGAGAGCGACAGGAAATGGCCCTGAAGTCGCAGGGTGACGACGCCGAGAACGGTTGCGACGCCGCAGGTCAGCACCACGCCGAACACGAGGCCGAGCCACGGGGAGTACCCGTTCAACGCGGAGACCCACGCGGTTGCATAGGCCGCGACACCGACGAACGCCGCCTGTCCGAACGACACGATACCGCCGACGCCGGTGAGGAGTGCAAGACCAATGGCGACCAGCGAATAGATGCCGATATAGTTCATCAGCGTGATGCTGAACGGACTGAGCACGAAGGGAGCCACCGCGAGACACAGCACGGCGAGGACGGCGGCAAGCTGGATGTGGAGGCGCGTCATTCCTCGATCTCCTCCTCGGAATGCAGCGAGGCGAGAGATCGCCAGATCAGGATCGGGATCAGCAGCGAAAAGACGATGACGTCCTTGAGCGCGCTGCTCTCGAAGGAGGCGAAGCTTTCGAGGATGCCGACGCCGACGGCGCCGATCGCCGCACCGGGATAGCTGGTCATGCCGCCGACGATGGCGCCGACGAAGGCCTTGAGGCCGATCAGGAAGCCGGAATCGTAGAACACGGTGTTCACCGGCGCGATCAGGATGCCGGATACGCCGGCCATCAGCGATCCCAGCAGATAGGCGATCGTGCCGGCGCGGGCGGGGCGTATTCCCATCAGCCGGGAGCCGGTCCGGTTGACGGCCGTGGCGCGTAGCGATTTTCCGACCAGCGTGAAGTCGAAGAAGAGGTAGAGGAGGCCGCTGAAAACGAGGGCCGCGATCACGATCAGCATGGTCTGGCCCGAGATCAGCACGCCCGCGAACTCGGTCGAGAGCGAGGTCAGCGGCTCGGTTCGGACCCCTTCGGGCCCGAAGAACAACAGGCCGAGGCCGACCAGCGCAAAATGCAGCGCGACGGACACCGTCAGCAACAGCAGCACGGTGCCGTCAGCAATTGGACGGAAGACGATCCGATCCAGAAGCGGCGAGATCGGCGTGATCAGCATCAGCGCCAGCAGGAGCCTGACGGCAAGCGGCGGGTCCAGGCGCATGACAAGCCAGGCTACACCGACCACGGCGAGCGGAAGCAGGAGATAGAAGGACAGCGCACGGGGCAGCAGCCGGAGTTCGCCGGAGCGCACCAGCGAGATGATCTCGATCAGGGTCGCAAGACAGGCCAGGATCACGACCAGCGCTCCCGTGCCCGGAAAGCGCTTCGCGTCGAGGGCGGCAAGCGTCAGCGCGGTGAAGGCCGCGATGTCGCCGAAGGGAATGAAGATGACGCGCGTCACCGTGAAGATCAGGACGGTCCCGATCGCCACCAGGGCATAGACGGCCCCGGTGGCGATCCCGTCGATCGCGAGAATGGCTGCAATGTCGCTCGTCATTGAGACGTCGTTGCTCCCTGTGATGCCGGGGCCATTGATCCGGTTATGGCGCGTACTTCCAGGCGCCGCCGGTCAGGCGCACCACGACGAGCGAGCGCTCGTCGACGCCGGTGACCGCACCGGGCTTGAAATTGTAGACGGCATGCACGCCCGGCAGCTCCTTGGTGCTGAGGATCGCGTCCCGCAGCGCCGCACGGAATTCCGCCGTTCCGGGCTTGGCGGTCTTGAGCGCGCGCTCGGCAGCGTTGGCGAAAATCAGCCAGGCGTCGAAGGAATAGGCGGAGAAGCCGTCGGTGGTCGGGATGTTATGGATCTTCTGGTAGACGCTGCGGAAATCCAGCGCGATCTTCTTGGCAAAGTGCTCGTCGGGAAGCTGCTCGGCGACGATCACGGGACCCGCGGAGACCTGAATGCCGTCGGCCGCCTTGCCGCCGACATTGACGAAGTCCGGATTGACGAGTGCCACCGTGCCGTAGGTGTTTCCCTTGAAGCCCCGCTCGGCGAGCGTGAGGAGCGGCAGCGCGCCTTGCGTACCCGAGCCGCCGTCCAGCACGGCGTCGGGACGCGCGGCCATCACCTTGAGAATCTGCGCGGTGACCGAGGTGTCGGTGCGGGCATAGCGCTCGTTGGTCTGAATCTTGATGTCACCGGCGGCTTCGGCGGCCTTGGCGCCGTTGTAGACGAGGTCGCCCCAGGCATCGGAGAAGCCGACATAGCCGATGTTCTTCATGCCGTCGCGCTTCATGCGGTCGGCGACGATCTTAACGAGGAGAGAGGCCGGCTGCGGCACCGACACCACCCACTGCTCCGGCGTATCCGGCAGCTTGCCGATCGGCGAGACCGCGATCATCGGCACTTTCAGCTCGCTCGCCACCGCCGCCATGGCGATGGTCGAGGGCGCCGTGGCCGTGCCGATCAGGAGGTCCACCTTCTCTTCTTCGACCAGCTTGCGCGCATTGCGGGTCGCGGCCGACGGGTCGGAGCCGTCGTCGAGCTGGATCAGGCGAATGGTCTCGCCGTTGATGGTCTTCTTGTACTCATAAGCGGCGTTGATGCCGCGCCCATAGGGGATGCCGATCGACGAGCCGTTGCCGCTCAGCGAGGTGACGAAGCCGATGGTGATGTCGGCCTGCGCAGCCGGCGCTGCGAAGAGTCCGGCGACAAGTGCGAGTAGGCTCAGAGTCTTGCGCATACGCGTTCTCCTCCGTTGGTGCTGGATAGGAATGCCTCGAAGCTGCCGTGCGGGGAGCCCGAACGACGAATGAACTGATTGAAAGCTTTGCTGCAGCGCCGAAATCCGGGCGCGACCGAAGAGGGTTTGCTCGGCCGGATCTCAGCGGCCATGGCGCTGGTTGCCGCTCGAACGACAGGCCCATCCGCAGATGCGGGCGGGACTTTCCTGAAGCAACGAAAGGCCGTTGGCCCGGCCGCGATGCGCGGCCGGCGATGCTGTTGCTGCCGGCTGTTCGAGCACGGCGACTGTCCACACGATCGAGTCTCTCAAAATCGGTGCCCTGCAACATCCACCGGTCCCTGGCCGGCGAGGAATTACTTAAAGCCTAAAGTATTGTTGGTGGAGCCGTCAACACGTGTCACGGCTCTGTCAGAAAAAATGTTGTTGCATACAATTTCGCCAGAGTGCGGCGCCTCAATGCCGATCGAGCGTACGAAAAGGCCGGGCTTCCCTTGCGGTGGCGGTGGCCGTCGGCGACGACGCCGAGCGCATTTGACGCGTGAATTAGTTTATGATTGAAATATATTTATCGGCCGTCGACGACCGATCCTCCGATCACCGCCTGAGGAGAAGGACGATGCGCATCTTCTGGCAGAGCTTCGTTGATGCGAGCGTGAACGCGCCCTACATGGCGCGGCTGTCGGAATACCTCAACAACATCGCCGCATCGGGCACGACAGTTCACGTCGAGGGCATTTCGCCGCCCGACCGGGAGTTCGGACGGCTCGCGGAATTGCGCTGCGCCGTCCAGGCGATCGACAACGGCATCGCGGCCGAGGAGGGCGGGTTCGACGCCTTCGTGATGGGACATTTCCAGGATCCCGGACTCTACGAGTTGCGTTCGACGCTCGACATTCCCGTGATCGGGACCGGCGAGGCGACATTGCTGGCGGCCTCTCAACTCGGCCGGAGGCTCGGCCTTGTGACGCTCGATCCCGTCTTCGAGGTCTGGCACTACGAGCAGGCCGAGCGCTATGGCCTCGGCGATCGCGTGGTCCATGTGACCGGCCTTGGCTGCAAGCCGGCGGATTTCGCCGATGCCTTTGACGGAGATCAGGCCGCGCAAGCCCGCATGATCAAGGACTTTGTCGCCTGCGCACGCCCGCTGATCGAGCACGGCGCCGACGTCGTGATCCCCGCCGGTGTACTGCCGGGCCTTCTGATCGGAAGGGAGCATGGCCTGAAGGTCGGGCACGCGCCGGTGGTCAATTGCGCGGCGGTGGCGCTGAAAAGTGCCGAGATGTGGGTGCAGCTCCGGCAGCTCAATGGCACCGAGCCCAGCCGCGGGCCGAGCTTCAAGCGGGCCAGCGCCCAGGCGCGCGACGATTTCCGCGCACTGCTTGCTCGCAACAGCCGCTAGGACTGGAGAATGAATGATGATGACTCCCGAAAAGATCCTGTACGAGACCGAGGTGACGGCGACCGGCGGCCGGGACGGCAAGGCCGCCAGCGCCGACGGCCTGTTGTCGGTATCGCTGTCCGTGCCGAAATCGCTGGGCGGTCCCGGGGGCGAAGGCACCAACCCCGAACAGCTCTTTGCGGCCGGCTACGCCGCCTGCTTTCTCGGTGCGGTCAAGCTCGTCGCGCGTACCCGGAAGGTCGTCCCATCCGCTGAGCCGTCAGTGACCGCGAAGGTTGCGATGGGTCCGGTTCCCGTCGGATATGCGCTCGCCGTCGAACTGAAGGTCAATCTGCCCGGTGTCGAGAGGTCGGTGGCCGAGGAGGTCGTCGCGGGCGCGCACGAGCGCTGCCCCTATTCGAATGCAACCCGCGGCAATATTGCCGTGAAGCTGACGGTCATCTGAGACAACGAACGAGGCGGACGGTTGGTGACCAATACCTTGCGCACACCGTACGACGGCGTCGTGATTGCGGCGCCCGTCACGATTCCCTATGCGCGCTACTCCATCGAGAGTGCGCAGTGGTGGATCGGCCGGGCACTGAGTACGCTCGTTGCGCAGGCCGGCATCAAGGCTTCCGACATCGACGGTCTGTGCGTCTCCAGCTTCACCATGGGCACCGACAGCGGGATCGGGTTGACGCAGCATTTCGGGCTCTGCGTGCGTTGGCTGGATACGATTCCGCTCGGTGGCGCCAGCGCCATCGCAGGCTTGCGAAAAGCGGCGCGCGCGGTTCAGGCGCGCGACGCCGACATCGTGGCGTGCATCGCCGGCGATACCAACCACGTCGATTCCTTCCGGCTGACGCTGGAGAACTTCTCGCGCTTCAACCAGGATGCCGTCTATCCCTATGGCGCCGGTGGCGCCAATGCGAGCTTCGCGCTGATCGCCCGCAACTACATGCGGAGCTTCGGCGTCACGCGTGAGGATGTCGGCAGGATCGCCGTCGCCCAGCGCGCCAATGCCCTGCGCAACCCGCATGCGCTGATGAAGACGCCGCTGACGATGGAGCAATATCTGGCGGCCCGGCCGATCTCCGATCCCATCCATCTCTTCGACTGCGTGATGCCATGCGCCGGCGCCGAAGCCTTCCTGGTGATGCGGGACGAGACCGCGGCTTCGCTCGGGCTGACGGCAGCACGGCTGCTTTCGACGATCGAGCGGCACAATGCCTTTGCCGACGATCCGATGCAGGTCCGCGGCGGCTGGGCAATGGACGTCGGCGAGCTCTACGCGATGGCCGGCGTGAGGCCCGACGATCTCGATATCGTACAGACCTATGACGACTACCCCGTCATCACGATGATGCAGTTCGAGGACCTCGGATTCTGCAACAAGGGGGAGGGGGCCGAGTTCGTGCGCCAGCACGATCTCACCATCGACGGCGACTTTCCGCACAACACGTCGGGCGGACAGCTCTCGGCCGGACAGGCCGGCGCCGCCGGCGCCTATCTCGGTCTCGTCGAGGGACTTCGACAGGTTCTGGGGACTGCAGGCCCCACGCAGGTCGAGAACGCGAGCCTCGCCTTGGCCTCGGGGTTCGGTATGATCAACTATGACCGTGGTCTCGCCTCGGGCGCCGCGATCTTTGCAGGGTCGTCGCGATGATAGAGCCGATCAAGCCGCCCCGGCGCAAGGACCCGCTGCTGCGGACGCGGCTGCCTGCTTCGCCGCCGCGACCGCGCAGCAGGACGTCGCATGGGTTTACGCGGGCAGCCGCAGAGGGCCGCTTCATGCTGCAACGCTGTGACGCCTGCGGTTCTTTTGCTTATCCGGCGCGGGAGGCCTGCCCGTCTTGCCTGTCGGCCGGCCTTGCCTTCGTCGATGCGCCACGACGCGGTGTTCTTCTTGCCGAAACGACTGCGCGCGTGCCGAGCGATGTCTATTTTCGCGAGCGGGCGCCCTGGCGCATCGGCCTCGTGAAGATGGAATGCGGTCCGACGATTGTGACGCACCTCCATGCCGACTGCGTGGAGGGGGCACCGGTCCGCATGTCGTTTCAACTCGACAAGAGCGGTCAGGCAGTGGCCTTTGCCCATCCCGAGGGGGAGACTCCCAACATGGCAGACGACAAGCAATGGCGGGAAATGACGGCCGATCCGAAATTCCGGCGCGTGCTGGTCACCAACGGTCGGAGCGTGATCGGTCAGGAGGCCGTCGCCGCCTTGAAGGCTGCAGGCGCCAAGACGGTGTTCGTCGGCATTGCCGAACCGTGGCGGCCTTTCGCCGGCGAGCAGCTGCTGCGCGGCCAGGACGGAGTCGAGATCGTGACTCTTGACGCGGCCGACGAGAAATCTGCGGCGGATCTCGCGGCCGACATCGGCGGCAAGGTCGATATCCTCGTCAACACGACGGAATATGTGCGGCCGGGAGGCCTGCTCGACCGCAGGGGCACGAGCATCGCGCGCGACGAGATCGACCAAGCCTATCTCGGCTTCATCAACCTCGCACAGGCCTTCGGCCCTGCCATGCGGATGCGGGGTGCCGATGGCATCAACAACAGTGCCGCGTGGGTCAACATTCTCTCGGTCCATGCGCTGGCGAACTGGCCTGCCTTTGGCGCCTACTCGGCCTCGCAAGCGGCGTGCCTCTCGCTCTCGCACTGCCTCCGCGCCGAGCTCAGGCCCGGCGGCGTCAGGGTGATGAATCTGTTCACCGGGCCCGTCGACACCGAGTGGTTCCAGACCGTACCGCCGCCGAAGGTCGCGCCGCGCGCAATCGCGCAGGCGATCGTGTCGGGTCTCAAAGGCGGGCTCGAGGAGATGTATGTGGGAGATGTCGCCGAAGAGATCCGGCAACGTCTCGCGGCCAATCCGAAAGCGCTCGAGCGCGAGCTCGACAGGTGACATCGGGATTTCAACCAAGCCGGAGGACGTGACGATGCAGAGCAACAATCTCCTGGAGCTGGCGGGTGCGGTTTCTTCCGGCGCGGTGCGCGTCGTCGATCTAACGTTTACGCTCAGTCCGGATTTTCCGGTCATCGTGCTGCCGCCGGAGTTCGGCCAGGCCGCGCCGGTCCGTATCCAGGAAATCTCGCGTTATGACGGTCGCGGTCCGGCCTGGTACTGGAACAACGTCACGTTTGGCGAACACACCGGCACGCATTTCGACGCGCCGATTCACTGGTTCACGGGCAAGAACCTGCCGAACAATGCCGTCGACACGATGCCGACCAAGGACATGATCGCGCCGGCCTGCGTGATCGACTGCTCCGCGCAGGCGGCGCAGGATCCCGATTTCCTGCTGACGGTCCCGCTCGTCGAGGCCTGGGAAGCAAAGCACGGCCGGATCCCCGAGCGGAACTGGGTGCTGCTCAGGACCGACTGGTCGAAGAAGGGCTGGCGCGACTACTCCAATCTCAGGGATGACGGCGCACATACGCCCGGCCCCAACGCGGCCGTCATGAAGTGGCTGGTGGAGGAGCGCGGCGTCATCGGGTTCGGCACCGAGACCATCGGTACGGATGCGGGCCAGGCCGGTCATTTCGAGCCGCCTTATCCAGCGCATCATTTCCTGCACGGCGCCGGACGCTACGGCCTGCAATGCCTGTGCAACCTGGATCAGCTTCCACCCACCGGGGCGGTCATCGTGGCCTCGCCGCTGAAGATCCAGAACGGCTCCGGCAGTCCGCTTCGCGTCATCGCGCTGGTTGCGTCAACCTGAATCCAATCCATGGCGCTTGCCAATCGGAACAAGACATCCTCACGAAAGACAGGTGCCATGAACTTGATCAAGAGCCTGCTGGCTTCCACCGCATTGCTTCTCGCCGTCCCGCAACTTGCGCAGGCCGAGATCCTCGTCGGCTTCGTCACCGGTCTCAGCGGGCCGGTATCCTCGATCGGCATCCCGAATGCGAAGGGCATCGCCGCGGGAGAGGCCTATGTCGGTGAGATCAGCGGCGAGAAGGTCCGCGTCATCCAACTCGACGACGCTTCCGATGCCACCGCCTCGGCGCGCAACGCGCGCAAGCTCGTCGAGCAGGAGAAGGTCGATATCCTGATCGGAACGTCGGGCGCGCCGCAGACCCTGGCGATGGCGACCGCCGCGATCGAGATGAAAGTGCCGATGATCGCGGTGTCACCGATCGCGCCGGTGCCGCCGGGCGACGGCGGCCCCTGGGTCGTCCAGACGCCGCAGCCGACGCCGCTTCTCGTGCAAGGCATCGTCGATCACATGAAGACGAAGGGCCTGAAGACCGTCGCGTTCATCGGCTTCTCCGATGCGTTCGGCGACCTCATGTACAACTCGCTCGAGCAGAGTGTGAAGACGACCGACATCAAGATCATTGCCAACGAACGCTACGCCAGATCGGATTCTTCGGTGACGGCTCAGGTGCTGCGTGCACTCGCCGCACGTCCCGACGCGATCATGCTCGGCGGCACTGGAACGCCCGGCGCGTTGCCGGTCATCGCCTTGTCCGAGCGGGGATATAAAGGGCCGCTATACGGCAATCATGGGCTGATCAGCGCCGATTTCCTGCGTCTCGCCGGCAAGGCCGCCAACGGCATCATCTGCCCGACTGGACCCGTGACCGCGGCGGAGCAACTTCCGTCGAGCAATCCGATCCAGAAGGTGGCCCTGGATTTCCGCACTGCCTTCGAGAAGGCGAACGGCGAGGCGCCGACGGATTCATTCTCGTCCTATTCCTTCGACGGCTGGCTCGTGTTCGCCGATGCCGCCAAGCGCGCGATGGCAACCGGTGCCAAGTCGGGTTCGCCGGAATTCCGCACCGCGCTTCGTCAGGCGCTGTTCACGACCAAGGAGGTCGTCGGGACGCAGGGCGTCTACACCTATACACCGGCGGATCGGCATGGCGTCGACGATCGCTCGCGCGTCATGGTCCAGATTGAGAACGGCAAATACAAGCTGTTGCCCTGAGACGGGAGCATGATCGTGACGGAGAACGCGCCGGTGAACGTCAGCGACGCGGTCGGCCGGGGGAACGTGACGCCGGCCTGGGCGTGTGCAGTGACGTTGTTTCCGGCGTCGGACCGCATCCTCTCAACGATCCTCACCCGGCAGGCCGAGCGCTACGGCGAGCGCGTGCTCCTCGTCGCCGGTGAGACGCGCTGGAGCTTTGGGCAGACCGCGGCGATCGCGGCCGCGTCGGCCCAGGCGCTCGTCGACGCCGGGATCAGGCCGGGCGATCGGGTCGCGCTGATGTGTTCGAACCGTCCGGAGTTCCTGCAGGTCTATCTCGGCTGCGCGTGGCTTGGTGCCATCGCGGTCCCGATCAATACCGCGCTGCGCGGCTTCCAGCTCTCCCACATCTTCCGCAACTCGCGTCCCGCGCTCCTTGTCGTCGAGACTCAGTTCGTCGACGCGATCGAGAGCGTCGAGGCGGGTGTTGAACTGCCACCCCGCACCTGGATCGTCGGAGCTGCCGCCGGTGCAGTCGATGCCCGGCTTTCCGCCGTACCGTTGCCGGCGCTGGGAGCCGCGGCCCCGGCGGGTGCCGTGCGTCCCGGCGACACCGTTGCGATCCTCTACACCTCGGGCACGACGGGGCCAGCGAAGGGTGTGTGCTGTCCGCAGGCGCAGCTGTTCTGGTGGGGCATTTATTCGGCGCGAGCGCTCGGCATCCGCGAGGGCGATGTGCTGTTCACGACACTGCCGCTGTTTCACACCAACGCGCTCAACGCGTTCTATCAGGCGCTCCTGAACGGCTGCACCTACGTGCTGGAGCCGAAATTCTCCGCGTCCGGATTCTGGGCGGCCGCGCAACGGCGCAATGCGACGGTCGGCTATCTGCTCGGCGCGATGGCGTCGATGCTGCTGGCGCAGCCGACGAATGCGAACGACAAGGCGCATCGTCTTCGCGTCGCGCTTGGCGGCGGCGTGCCGCCGCAAATCCACGGTCCGTTCCTTCAGCGGTTTGGCGTGCCGCTGGTCGACGGCTACGGGTCGACCGAGACGAACTTCGTGTTCGCGGGCACGATCCCGTCGGATCGTCCGGGAACGATGGGCTATCTGGCCTACGGAATCGAGGCGCGGATCGTCGATGAGAATGATTCAGCGCTTCCTGACGGGCAGGCCGGCGAGCTCGTGCTTCGCGCGGGAGAACCCTTTGCCTTTGCCACCGGCTATTTCGGCATGCCGGAGAAGACGGTCGAGGCCTGGCGCAATCTGTGGTTCCATTCGGGCGATCGGGTCGTTCGGGATGCTGACGGACATTATCGCTTCATCGACCGCATGAAGGATTCGATACGCAGGCGCGGCGAGAACGTATCCTCATGGGAGGTCGAGCAGACCATCCAGTCCCATCCCGCGGTCGCCGCCTGCGCGATCTACCCGCTGCCGTCGGAGCTGGGCGAGGACGAGGTTGCGGCTGCGATCCTGCTCGAACCGGGCCAATCGCTGGAGCCCGTCGATATCGTCAGGCACTGCGAAGGCCAGATCGCCTATTTCGCCATCCCGCGCTATGTGCGCATTCTGGGCCAGATGCCGTTGACTGAGAACGGCAAGATCAAGAAGGGCGTGCTGCGCGAGGCGGGCATCACCACGGATACCTGGGATCGCGAGGCGGCCGGAGTGAAGGTGCGGCGCTGACTGTCGGTCCGCTCAGGGTTTTTGCAGGGCGTCCCTGACGGCACCCTTGAGGTCGTCGAGCTCGCCGATCAATCCGTCGAACCGGTCCGCCGGGAAATCCGCCAGCAGCTCGGCAAGCCACGCGCCGTGGCTCTTTGCCATCCGTCTGAAGGTCTTGCGGCCTTCGACCGTCATGCAGACAATTTGCACGCGGCGGTCGAGGTTCGAGGGCGTGCGCGTGATGTATCCGTCCTCAACCAGGCGGTCCACGATCGGCGTGAGGTTCCCGGCCGAGACCATCAGGCGCTTGGGCAATTCTCCCAGCACAAGCCCGCTCGGTTCGCGGTCGAGCTGGGCCAGAACATCGAAGCGGGGCATCGTGAAATCGAACTCTTCGCGAAACCGGCGCCGCAACTCGCCTTCGATCAGGGTCGTGCAGGCGAGCAGCCGGAGCCAGACCCGCGTTTGAGCCCTGTACTCGGCGTCCTGATCCGCCCCATTCTTTGAAACAGGCGTGGACTCCTTCGCGAGTGCCAATCGAATCTCCCGGGCTTGGTGGCCTGACGAAAGCCGGCGCAGCTGTCGTGGTCATTGGCAAGATAGTTCGTGCCAAAAGTAAATTCAAGGCTGCGCCCGAGCGGCGCGGAATCGGCGCTGCCGTGTGTCCAATTTACACTGAATCTCCAGATCGACGCCGCGGAGACCAGCCCGTGGGCCGGGTCTTTGCAGAACCGCCTTGACAAGACGCGCGCCGAGGAAATATTTTATGCTTAAAATAATTTGGGTGAAAGCTCGGCACACGGCGCGACGCGCGAAAGCGAGGGATCATGCGCATAGTCTGTATCGGCGGCGGCCCGGCCGGTCTCTATCTGGGCCTGCTGATGAAGCGCCGGCACCCGGAGCATGTCATCACGGTCGTCGAGCGCAACAAGCCCTACGACACGTTCGGCTGGGGCGTCGTGTTCTCGGATGCCATGATGTCCGCGATGCGCCTTGCCGACCCCGAGAGCGCGGCCGAGATCGAGGACGCCTTCAATCACTGGGACGACATCGAGCTCGTCTTCAAGGGGACGCGCCAGCGCACGACGGGCCATGGCTTCATCGGTATCGGGCGCAAGCATCTGCTCAATATTCTTCAGCGGCGCTGTGAAGCGCTGGGTGTCGAGCTCGTCTTCGAGCGCGAGGTCGAATCCGATCTCGAATACCCCGACGCCGACCTGATCGTCGCCTGTGACGGCGTCAATTCCAGGATCCGCGCTCGCTATGCCGAGCAATTCCAGCCCGACATGGTGATCCGGCCCAACCGCTTCATCTGGCTCGGCACCAAGAAGGCGTTCGACGCCTTTACATTTGATTTTCAGAAGACCGAGCACGGCTGGTTCCAGGCGCACATCTACAAGTTTGATGCGGAGACCTCGACCTTCATCGTCGAGACCACGGAAGAAGCCTACAACGCCCACGGGCTTGGCGAGCTCGATCAGCAGGCCTCGATCGAGTTCTGCGAAAAAATCTTCGCCGAGACGCTCGATGGCGCGAAGCTCCTGACCAATGCGCGCCATCTGCGCGGCTCGGCCTGGCTCAATTTCAGCCGCCTGATCTGCGGCAAATGGAGCGTGTTCAACGGCAAGTCTCATGTCGTGCTGATGGGGGACGCCGCGCACACCGCACATTTCGCCATCGGATCGGGCACCAAGCTCGCGCTCGACGACGCCATCGAGCTCGCCAACCAGTTCGATCGCCATGGCCACGGTCGCGCCGGCATCGAAACCGTGCTGGACGCGTACGAGGAGGTGCGCCGCGTCGACGTGGCGCGCATCCAGAATGCGGCGCGCAACGCCATGGAATGGTTCGAGGTGGTCGGCCACCGCTATGCCGATACGCTCGAGCCGCCGCAATTCTTCTATTCGATGCTGACGCGCTCGCAGCGCATCAGCCACGAAAACCTTCGCCTGCGCGACCGCTCCTGGCTGGAAGGCTTTGAGCGCTGGTTCGCCGAACGCTCAGGGATCGCGGTCAAGGACGGCGAGCGGGTGCCGCCACCGATGCTGACGCCACACCGCGTGCGCGGCCTTTCGCTTGCGAACCGCATCATGGTTTCGCCGATGGCGATGTACTCGGCGCAGAACGGACTCATCGACGACTTCCACATCGCCCATCTCGGCGCGCGCGCCATGGGCGGCGCCGCGCTGGTCTTCGCCGAGATGACCTGCGTCTCGCCCGATGCGCGGATCACGCCGGGCTGCCTCGGGCTCTGGAACGATGCACAGGCGGCGCAGTGGCGCCGCTTGGTCGAGCTCGTCCATGGCGTCGGGCATGCCAAGGTGGGGATTCAGCTCGGCCACGCCGGCCGCAAGGGTGCGACCAGGGTGCCCTGGGAAGGGATCGATCAACCCCTTGAATCCGGAGACTGGCCGCTGATCTCCGCGTCGGCGTTGCCGTATCTGCCGCACAGCCAGATGCCGCGGGCGATGGACCGCGGCGACATGGACCGCGTGCGCGACGATTTTGTCGCGGCAACACGTCGTGCCGCTGCCGCCGGCGTCGAGTGGCTCGAGCTCCATTGCGCGCACGGTTATCTGCTGTCGAGCTTCCTCTCGCCGTTGACCAACCGGCGTACGGACGAATACGGCGGCAGCCATGAAAACCGCGCGCGCTTTCCGCTGGAGGTGTTCGAGGCGATGCGCGCGGTGTGGCCGTCCGACCGGCCGATGTCGGTGCGCCTGTCCTGCCATGACTGGACCGAGGGCGGCAACATTCCGGCCGATGCGGCGATCTTCGCCGCCATGTTCAAGGAGGCAGGGGCGGACCTGATCGATTGTTCGTCGGGGCAGGTCTGGAAGGACGAGCGGCCGATCTATGGACGCCTGTTCCAGACGCCGTTCGCCGACCTGATCCGCAACGAGGTCGGCATTGAGACCATCGCAGTCGGTGCGATCTCCGAGGCCGATCACGCCAATTCGATTCTCGCGGCCGGCCGCGCCGATCTCTGCGCCATCGCGCGGCCGCATCTTGCCGACCCGGCCTGGACGCTGCACGAAGCCGCGCGCATCGGCATCACCAAGGTCGAGTGGCCGAAGCAGTATCTGTCCGCCAAGGGACAATACGAAACCAATCTGGCGCGCGCCGCGGCTGCGGCCGGGCAATGAGCGGAGGAGGGATCAGATGAGCTCCACGGCGAAAGTGATCCGACGCGAATGGCTCGACTGGCCGTTTTTCGAGCCGCGTCATCATGCGGTCGGCGAGGCGCTCGATCGCTTCGTGCAGTCGGGGGCTCTCGACACAATCGATCACACTGATGTCGATGGCGCTTGCCGCAAGCTGGTGCGCGCGATGGGCGAGGCGGGGGTGCTCGATTGCGCCGTAGCGGCGCCCGACGGCGATGCGACGACGATCGATTCCCGCTCGATCTGCCTGTCGCGGGAGTCGCTCGCCTATGCCGATGGCCTCGCCGATTTCGCCTTCGCGATGCAGGGGCTCGGCTCCGGCGCAATCGCGCTCGGCGGTTCGGCCGACCTGCGCATGGCCGTGCTGCCGAAGGTTCGCTCCGGCGAATGGCTGGCGGCCTTCGCGCTGTCCGAGAAGGAGGCCGGATCGGACGTCGCGGCGATGTCTTGCACCGCGCGCGCCGACGGCGACGACTACGTCATCGATGGCGAGAAGACCTGGATCTCCAACGGCGGTATTGCCGACGTCTACACGCTGTTTGCGCGAACGGGCGAGGCGCCCGGCGCCCGCGGCATCTCGGCCTTTGTCGTCTTCCCGGATGATGCCGGCTTCGGCATCGCCGACCGCATCGACGTCATCGCGCCGCATCCGCTGGCGACGCTGCGCTTCACCAATTGCCGGATTCCGGCGAGCCGTCGCCTCGGCGCGCCGGGCGGCGGGTTCAAGCTCGCGATGCAGACCCTCGATATCTTCCGTGCATCGGTCGCCGCCGCAGCCCTCGGCTTTGCGCGGCGCGCACTGGACGAAGCGCTGTCGCATGCGCGCAACCGGCACATGTTCGGTGCGACGCTGGGGGATCTCCAGCTGACCCAGGCCGCGCTCGGCGACATGGCGACGGAGACTGACGCCGCCGCGCTGCTGACCTACCGCGCGGCCTGGCGTCGCGACGTCCAGAAGCTTCCGACGACGCGCGAAGCTGCAATGGCGAAGCTGACGGCAACCGAGACCGCGCAGCGCGTCATCGACCGCGCCGTCCAGATGTTCGGCGGCCGCGGCGTGCGCAAGGGTGAGATCGTCGAAAGCCTCTACCGTGAAATCCGCGCGCTGCGCATCTACGAGGGCGCGACCGAGGTCCAGAAACTGATTGTCGCGCGCGATCTCCTGAAGCCGCGCTGAGAGGATCGAGAACTCCGCATGAGTACGATGTCGAAATCAGAAGCCGCCGCTACAAGCGGCCTTCAAGTGCTTCAGCCCAGTGGCTGGCCGCAGCCGAAGGGATATGCCAACGGCATCATGGCCGATGGACGTCTCGTTGTGACGGGTGGTGTCGTCGGCTGGGATATCGCGGGTCGGTTCGCCGACGGGTTTGTCGCGCAGGTTCGGCAGACGCTCGAAAACATCGTTGCGATCCTGGCGGAAGGCGGCGCCCGGCCGGACCATCTCGTGCGCCTGACATGGTATGTCGTCGACATGGATGAATACACCGCGAATCTGAGGGCGCTCGGCAAGGCCTATCGCGAGGTGGTTGGCACCCACTACCCCAGCATGGCGCTCGTGCAGGTGGTGCGCCTCGTCGAGCCATCGGCGCGCGTCGAGATCGAAGCGACTGCCGTCGTCCCGCGCTGACGAGGGAGTGCGCGAAGGTGCTGCCGCCCATCGCGCGGGCTCATGGGCCGCTACGCGACCGGAATGAACGCATATCCTTTCGCGTCTTCGACCACTCTGCCGATGCCTGGTCGACCTAGATGAGCGCCGGCCAGCCACGTCTGCGCATTTGCTGCGTCCTGGAGCAGCCTGATCCGGCTGGCCCTCGCCACGGCTTCGTCATCGTCATAGGCCCAGGTAAGCTCGGGACGAGAAAACTGTGCGGCGGGAACGTGGATAAGGTCGCCGCAGAACAAGACATTGTCCTCGTCAGTGTTGAGGAGATAACCCATATGGCCCCGAGCGTGCCCAGGTATATCCACCGCCAGTAAATGATCGGCCAGCCGATCTCCTCCGTTAATGGGGGCAAGGAGCGAACGAAACTGCTCCAGCACGGGCTCGGCAAGAAACTCCCCGACGGCGTCTTCCCCAATCACGATCTTCCTCAGGCCATCAAACGCTCGTCGACCGTCAGGCATCAGGAGACCATTGATGTGGTCGCCATGAGCATGGGTGAGGGCGATCATCGTGATCGATGACGTGTCGATGCCTGCCTCCGCAATCGCCTCCGCGAGATGTCCCATGGACGGGTCCCAGCTCGCGCCCGCTCCACAATCGATCAAGACGCGATCCATGCCAGAGCGATCGAATAGGAAGCAGTTGACCGACAATCGAACCAGCGAAGCGTCCCGCTGAGGCGGTTCGGTCTGCCTGCCTACTTTGTCGTTTGGATATTTGAGGGCCTCGGCGGGCAGGTCGACATATCCATCAGAGAGTGACCAAATCCTCCATGATCCCGAAGCGCAGCCCAAGGTGTTGGCGCTTTGTGACAGAGCTTTCACGGACAACCTGACAAGCGTTTGATTCACTCTCTCAAAACGACAAAGAAGCCGTCAGAGCTTCGAAGTCATCACTTTCTGAGCGATCTTCCAGGTTCCGTCGACCCTCAAGCACGACAACATGTCGGTGAAGTAGCGCGGCGGAATTTGCAATTTCAGCTTCAAAAGCGCGAGCTCTCCCTCAACGTCAATTGAGAGGATCCGATCTTGGCGCTCCAGGCCCTGTTGCTTCGGAGCTTTCAAATTGCGGACAGCTGCCAGCCACGTCGCAATTGGCGTCACGCTCACGTTGCCATCGTCGCCGACCTTGGTCACGGAACTCGAGGGATGGAATATAGACGCGAATTTGTCGGCATCCATTTCATAGGCACTGTCGAAATAGGTCTGCGCCAGGGAGCGCAAGGCACGAGCATCGGTATCCATAGGCCTGTTATCCATAACGTTTGGAACGGGAAGAAACTGCGCGTGGCTGGAAAGCCTGGTCTCCGGCCGAAACCTGCAGAATGTTGCCTCAAGTCTTCCTTGCTGACCGAACCTAGGACAAAGTAGCTTATGAGGATAGGCATGTTGAACAACATGGAGTTATGAGGAATATTCATAAATCATGAGAAACGAACTGAACGAACTCGCTACGTTTGCAATCGTCGCCAGAGAACGGAGCTTTACGTGGGCTGCGGCAAAGATCGGTGTGTCTCAGTCTGCCCTGAGCCACACAATCCGGGGACTTGAGCAACGGCTCGAGCTGCAGCTTCTTGCTCGAACGACCAAGAGCGTCGCACCAACCGCCGCGGGGGCAGCTCTCTTGAAGGAATTGTCTCCGGCACTCGAGCAGATTGCTCGTGCCATCAACGAAGCCCGAAACGTTCGGCACCGGCCTGCAGGGCGCCTTCGGATTGTAATGTCCCGGTCGGCTGCCGTGATGGTATTGTTGCCGCGGCTCACGGCGTTCGCGGAAGCCTACCCCGATATCGTTCTTGACGTTGTTACCGTCACTGGCCCCGTCGACCTCGTTGCGGGTGAGTTCGACGCCGGTATTCAACTTGGCGAGTACATTCAGAAGACATGATCGCGGTGCGGGTCACCCAGGAGTTGCGATTGGCGGTGGTCGGATCGCCCAGCTATTTTTCATCACGAAGCATCCCCCGGAAACCCAAGGATCTAAATGACCATCGATGCATAAGCCTGCGTCTTCCGGGCGGCCATACAGGTGGGAATTCGAGAAAGGACGAAAGGCGGTCACGGTCGGCGTGAATGGCCCGCTCATCATCGATGACACCCACCTGGTGATTCAGGCGGCACTCGCTGGCGCCGGCCTGGGACTCGCATTCGAAGAGCAGGTCGCGGAGCATGTTGCGAAACGTCGCCTTGTTCGTGTGCTCGAGGATTGGACGCCGCCAATTCCCGGGTTCTTCATGTATTACCCCAGTCGTCAGCATCAGCCGGCTGCGCTGTCTGCGCTAACGAACGCGCTGCGAGCCTCTTAACCATAATTCGACGCGACGAACTGTATAGTGGCGTAGATGCCGGCATGCGCGGCGTCGACGCAGGGAAGCCTGACGTCAATGCGGGCAAGCGAGCTGGCGTCAACGACCGTCGTGCTCTTTCAGGAGGCTTGCCTCGGGCTTTTGCGGTGGCTTAGGTACCGAACGGCCAATTTGATGAAATTGCGCACGACCATCGACGTCTCATCCTCTCGGAATACCAGAAACACATCGGCCGAGGGTGGCGAGGGTCTGATGGGCCGGAATACAATGTCGGCTGTCGTGAAGCGCGCAATGGACTGGGGCACCAGTGCCACGCCGAAGCCCGCCACGATCAGGCTCGGAATCGACTGGGCGTCGACGACCTGCTGGGATACCCGCGGCAAAAAGCCGGCATCGACGCAGCATTTCTGGATGTAGCGTGCGAACTCCGAGCTATTGGGGTCGAGGACGATGTGATCCTCCGATGCTAGTTCGCTAAGCGCAACCCGCTTGCGCCCGGCCAACGGGTGCGCGTGCGGCAGTGCGAGGACCACCTCTTCCCGCCAAGCAAGCTTGCTGGTCAGGCCGTGTTCGGTCGGAACGCTGCGAATGAGACAAATGTTGGTCGTGCGGTTGAGGAGTGCTGCGATCTGCAGTGCAGGCGCCTGCTCATGCACCGTGGTTTTCACCGACGGAGCAACCTTTCGGTAGGCGGCAAGCAGTTCCGCCAGCCGACCGCGCAGGATGGAGCCGGTTGCACCAACGTCAAGCGTGCCGATAAGGCCAGCGCCGATCGACTGAACTTCGTCTTCCGCGAGCTTGATTTGCTGGAGAATGGCGCGACCTCGGCCCAGCAGGGCTTCGCCGGCCTTAGTCAGTTCGACCCTGCGGCTGGTCCTGTGGAGAAGCTGCGTCTTGAGCTCGGCCTCCAGCGTCTGGATGTGCTGGCTCAGCGGTGGTTGGGAAAGGTTGAGTCGCCGAGCGGCGAGGGTGAAACTGCGTTCTTCGGCGACGGCGATGAAATATCGGAGCTGGCGGAGATCCATTTGGAAAACCTATCAATCGTGTCGTTCTATATATTGGACTTGAGATCCGCGATGGTCAACGAATGCCCGACGGAGCCCTCTGCGAGCCGGGCGCGGTCCGCGATCACGGCAAGCGCGCTCCTTTGTGCGTACGACGGCACGTCACCACCAAACAACAAGATAGGCGGAGGCCTGAAGGCCCACCAAGCCGCGCCAGCCGAAGACCAGCCAAGCGAGGAAAAGCCGTGCCCAAGATCTTCAAGTCACTCTTCTTCCAGGTCGTCATTGCGCTCATGCTGGGCATCGCCCTCGGCATGGCTAATCCCGACCTCGCCCTTCAGATGAAGCCGCTCGGTGACGGCTTCATCAAGCTGATCAAGATGCTGGTGCCTGTGATCGTGTTCTGCGTCGTCGTGCACGGTATCGCCGCGGCGGGAGACCTGTCGAAGGTTGGAAGGGTTGGCATCCGCTCTCTCCTGTATTTCGAGATGGTCACCACCGTCGCACTGGTGTTCGGCATTGGGCTTGCCTACTATTTCGAGCCGGGCGCAGGAATGAACATCGACCCGAAGACCCTCGACGCCAAGGCCCTTAGCGGGTTCAGCCAAACCGCGGTTCAGGTCGCGGGAGGCGGCGTCTCCGAATTCCTGATGAAGCTCATCCCCTCGACGATTGTGGGGGCCTTCAGCTCCGGCGACGTCCTGCAGGTGCTGATCGTCTCGATCATGTTCGGCTGCGCCGTGTCCTTGTGCGGCGAGCGAGCGAAGCCGGTCGTCGAGTTCATCGAGCGCGTGAACGAGATCATCTTCAAGATGATGAATTTCGTCGTCCGGCTCGCGCCGATCGGCGTCTTCGGTGCCATCGCCTTCACGGTCGGGAAGTACGGCGTTGGTTCGCTCAAGCAACTCGGCGGGCTCGTCGGCCTGTTCTATCTGGCCGTGGTCCTGTTTGTGATCGTGGTGCTTGGCGCAATCATGCGACTGTCCGGCTTCAGCCTGTTCAAGTTGCTCGCCTACTTGCGCGAAGAGTTGATGGTCGTTCTCGGCACCGCCGCAGGCGACAGCGTTCTGCCGCAAACCATGCGAAAGCTCGAGCAGCTCGGCATCAAGCGGTCGACGGTTGGTCTGGTGATACCGACCGGATACTCGTTCAATCTGGACGCGTTCTCCATCTACTTGACCCTGGCCGCAGTCTTCATTGCACAGGCGACCAACACGCCGCTTGCGACAGGCGATCTCCTGGCGATTCTTGGCATCGCGTTGCTCACCTCGAAGGGCGCGCACGGCGTTCCGGGATCAGCCATCGTCGTGCTCGCCGCGACGCTTGCCGCTATCCCGGCTATTCCGGCGATCGGCCTTGTGCTCATCCTGTCGGTCGACTGGTTCATCGGCATTGCCCGCGCCCTCGGCAATTATGTCGGAAACTGCGTTGCCACCGTCGTCGTCGCGTCCTGGGAAGGCGACATCGACAGGGCAAAGGCGCATCGTATCCTGAACGGCGAGATTAATCCCTCAAGTGAGGCGCTGGTCGATGCCGTCGGCGGAGATGAGCCCGTCCCGAGTGCACAGACGGCGTGAAGCGCGAGTGTTGGTTGGAATATGGCGATGCTGACGCTTTCGATTGAGCCTCTAACGAGGAAGGCATTTGCGCCGTTTGGCGATGTCGTCGATACGGATGGGTTGACGCCCCTGCCGATCAACGAAGGCTTTGCCCGGCGCTTCAACGATCTCGCCACGATCGACGTCACCGCGCAAGGCGGACAGATCAACATCAGTTGGTTTGTCGCCTCCACCCGGCCTGCGCCGATCGCGATCCGGTTGATGGAGCGCCATCCGCTTGGAAGTCAATTGTTCATGCCCTTGAACCGCAAGGACTGGTTGATCGTCGTCTGCACGAATCCGCATATCGCCTCGACTTATCGGGCCTTCGCTGCAACGGGACACCAGGGCGTAAACTATGCCCGCAACTGCTGGCACCATCCGCTGCTTGTTCTGGAAGACTCCAGTCCGTTCTTCGTCGTCGACCGGAAGGGCGGGGGCGACAATCTTGAGGAATATTGGCTGGAAGAGGTGATGCAGCTCGATCTTGCGCCGGACAGCATTCTCGGAAAATGACGCGCGGCAAGCAGAGCCGCGCAACGACACACCACACGGGAAACCTATCGGAGGCCACGTCCATGCCATCGCAAACCTATCACGTGCCGCAGGGCGGCCATCCGGCCCAGACGGAGCTCTTGAGCGGCCGGGCGGTCTTCACGAACGCATATGCGGTCATACCCGGCGGTGTGCAGCGCGATATCGTCGTCAGCCATCTGCCGCATTGGGATAACACGCGTGTGTGGGTGCTGGCGCGACCGCTCTCCGGCTTCGCCGAGACATTTTCCCATTATCTTATGGAGGTGGCACCGGGTGGGGGAAGCGAGTTGCCGGAGCCGGACAAGGATGCCGAAGGCGCGCTGTTCGTCGCGGGTGGCAAATTGAGCCTCGAGGTGGCGGACAAGGAGCGGGAGCTGCGACCCGGGGGCTTTGCCTATCTTCCACCCGGCCGCGGCTGGAGCATTCGCAATCGCGGCTCGAGCCCCGCGCATTTTCATTGGATCCGCAAGCTGTATCAGGGCGTACCGGGGCTTGCTCACCCCGACGTCATCGTGACCAACGAGGACTCGGTCGCACCGACGCTAATGCCAGATGCGGATGGGAGATGGAGGACCACACGCTTCATCGATCCGGCCGATATCCGATATGACATGCACATCAATATTGTCACGTTCGAGCCGGGCGCATCTATCCCCTTCACAGAGACCCATGTCATGGAGCACGGTCTTTACGTTCTGGAGGGCAAGGCCGTCTACCGGCTCAACCAGGACTGGGTCGAGGTCGAGGCAGGAGATTTTATGTGGCTGCGGGCGTTCTGTCCGCAGGCGTGCTACGCCGGGGGCCCAAGTCGGTTCCGTTATCTCCTCTATAAGGATGTCAACCGGCACATGGATCTGCGGCCCTTCACGGCAGCGTAAGTTGGAGGCGCTTTTTGGCGAGCTATCGCGGATGGATCATCCGGACGATGCCGATAATTGCACAAAAGCTCGGGGTTACATCGGCTCGATGCCGATCTTCTTGATGACCGCGGCCCATTTCGTCGTTTCCGATGTCATGAAATCCTTCAGGCCTTGTGGGTCCATCACCATGGGCTCGGCGCCTTGCTCGACGAAGAGGGCACGCACCTTCGGATCGTTCACGGCTTCCGCCATTGCCGCATAGAGCCTGTCGAGCACGGC
Organism: Bradyrhizobium sp. MOS001; assembly: GCF_004634465.1. Classification (NCBI taxonomy): domain Bacteria; kingdom Pseudomonadati; phylum Pseudomonadota; class Alphaproteobacteria; order Hyphomicrobiales; family Nitrobacteraceae; genus Bradyrhizobium; species Bradyrhizobium sp. MOS001. The sequence goes on along the minus strand of NZ_SPVJ01000022.1, from coordinate 92,858 downwards.
CTTGCCTGTGCTCGCGGGCGCGAGCAGAGCAAGCCAAGCGGCGCTCTCGTAATTCTTGAGGCCCGCCTCCGCTGCGGTCGGTACATCCGGCAGCGCGGTCATGCGCTTGTCGCTGGCCACCGCGAGCGGGCGTGCATCGCCGCTTTTGATCAGGCTGATGACGTTCGGCAAGAGCTGGAAGCCAAGCGGGACCTGGCCCGCGATGAAGTCCGGCGTATAGGCGGCGATATTGCGATAGGGAACGTGCGTGATCTCGGTGCCCGTGAGCTGCTCGAAATAGGCGGCAGCCAGATGCTGCGACGAGCCGACGCCGACCGTTCCGTAGTTCAGCTCCCGCGGATGCGCCTTGGCATAGTCGATCAGCTCGTTCAGTGATTTCGGTGGCAGCCTCGAATTGATCACGATGACATTCGGTAACGTCGCGAACAGGCCGATCGGGACGAGATCCTTCTGCGGATCGTAGGGCAGCTCCTTGTAAAGCGACTTGTTCGCGGCCAGTGGACCGGAGGTGCTCATAAGGAGCGTGTAGCCGTCGGGTGCGGCATGCGCCGCAGCCGCGGTGCCGTTATTGCCGCCGGCGCCGGGGCGGTTGTCGACCACGAAGGCCTGCCCGAGTGACATGGACATGCGGTTGAGCAGGATGCGGGTGATGACGTCGCTGGCGCTGCCGCCGGCGAAGGGCACAAGCACCTGGACCGGGCGGGTCGGATAGTCTTGCGCGTTTGCATGCCGCATTCCCGTTGCTGCGAGCAGGGCGCCACCACCGAGCGTGAGCAGCGACCTCCGGTCAGGACGAAATCCCTCGCTCTCCTGGTGAGCGCCATCTGTGATCTTGCTGCGACCGAACCGTGCCATCTCGGACTGAATCTCCCGACTGTGTCTTGTTCTGCGAGCCCAGGGAGCGTCCGGGACGGGAGTCGTCGGGGATGAGCGCCAGGTCGCGTTTTTCTGCGCCTGGACCGTAGTTAGCAGGCCGCTACGACCGTCATGCCTGCACGTCTCAAAACTTACCAACCCGTCTCATTTTGCAGTGGGCGCGACATCTTGTCCGAGCAGAAATCCTGCACTCAAGAGATCGCTTTCCGCCGCGTCTTGCTGCGCGCCTTGCGGGGCGATGAGGTCGTGCTGCCGATGAATGGCTCCACAAACTCTCTCGCGACGGCGGCCGCTTGCGCAAGATCGTGGCTGATGACATCGAGCACCGCCTTGGCCGCGACCGACACCGCTCGCCGCGGGTGATGCACCCAGGCAATCGAGCGCACGATCCGTTGCTGGTCGAAGCGATGCGCCCGGATGGCGCCGCTCGCGAGCGATTGCCGGAGCGCGATGGTCGGCAGCACTGTGGCAAAGTCGGTGGTCGCGATCACGTCGCAGAGCGCGGGGAGGGTGTCGAGCTCGAGCCGCGGCCGCAGGTCGATGCCGACGGCGGCGGCGTGCTCATCCAGGATCAGCCGCAGGCCGTGGCGCTTGGACGGCAGCACGAGGTCGAAATTCGCGATGTGGTCGAAGCGCAGCTTTGCCGGTGGCCTGACCGGGCTGTCCTTGCGGCAGGCGAACACCATCTCCTCATCCATGATGTGATGCGCGGCCAGCGGCGTCTTCCGGCGCGGCACGTTGATCAGCGCGAAATCGAGCTGGCCGGTGTTGACCCAGTCGACCAGCGTCTCGGTATAGCCCTCGCAGGCGGACAGCGTGATCTCGGGATAACGACTGGCGACCGTCGCCGACGAACTGGCCATAGTGCTCTGCGCCACCGACGTGATGAGGCCGACCGAGACCCGCCCCGAAATGCGCCCGCCGAGCTGCGCCATCTCCTGCCGCGCGTACTCGGCGTCACGCACGATCGGCGCGGTCAGCCGCACCAGCGCCTCGCCGGCGCTGGTCAGATTCATGCCCTGGGCGCTGCGGTCGAACAGCTTTTGGCCGAGCTCGGCCTCGAGCTTGGCGATCTGCATGCTCAGCGCCGGCTGCACGATGTTGAGCTGGCGCGCGGCGCGGGTGACGTTCTTTTCCTCGGCCAGGCAAAGGAAATATTGCATCTGCCTGAGTTCCACGGAGCTGTCCTTTGTTCGCTGTTCCTTGCGCGAGGCCATCATCACAGATGATGGATGATATAATCAATCATTATTTGTAGTGATGGGTGGGATTGCCTAGTCTCGTGGCGGACCGCGAGGCCTCGAGGGCCGCGCCGTCTGGGAGCGAAATCAGATATATGCAGGACGCCACACCCAAGCGGATGATCATCGGCATTTCCGGCGCCTCCGGCGTCACCTATGGCGTGCGCCTGCTGCAGCTCCTGCGCAATGCCGGCGTCGAGACGCATCTGGTGATGTCGAAGACCGCTGAGCTGACCTTTGCCTACGAGACCGACCTGAAGATCGCGGAGGTGAGGGAGCTCGCCAATGTCTGCCATGCGATCGACGACATGGCCTCGGCGATCTCCAGCGGCTCGTTCCGCACCGCCGGCATGATCGTGGCGCCGTGCTCGATGCGCTCGATGTCCGAGATCGCCTCCGGCGTGACCACGACGCTTTTGACCCGCGCTGCCGACGTCGTGCTCAAGGAGCGCCGGCGGCTGGTGCTGATGGTGCGCGAGACGCCGCTGCACACCGGGCATCTCAGGACGATGACGGCCCTGTCGGAGATGGGCGCGATCATCGCCCCGCCCGTGCCGGCCTTCTACGCAAAACCCGAGAACCTCGACGACATGGTCGAGCACACCGTCGGCCGTGTGCTCGACCTGTTCGACATCGATATCGGCGTTGTGCGCCGCTGGGGCGAGGACGAGGCGCTCAAGCGCCGCTCGCCGCCGCTGCGCAAGATCGTGCCTTGACCTGAAGACCTGAGGAATGACCCGTATGCGAATGGAAAATGTTGCGAGGAGAGGCGCGAACGCGCCCGCCGATCTGCGCGCCTGGCTCGCGTTTCTCGCCGAGCGCGGCAAGCTCGCGATCGCCCGCGAGGGCATTGGGCTGGCTGACGAGCTCGCCGCCGTCGCCAAGCGGCTGGAGCGCGATAGCGCCGTGCTGTTTCCGCGCCCCGACGGGCACGAGATTCCTGTTGTCGCAAACCTCTTTGCTGGCCGCGACTGGGTCGCCGATTCCATCGGCGTGACCGAGGACCAGTTGCTGCCACGGTTCCTGGCTGCCGCAAGCCATCCGCTGCCGACGCATGAGGTCGCGAGCGGACCGGTGCAGGACGTCGTCCACGAGGACGTCGATCTGCTGCGCCAACTCCCGGTGCCCAAGCACAATGAGCGCGACAGCGGCCCCTACATCACGGCCGGCCTGCTGATCGCGCGCAACCCGAAGACCGGCGTACAGAACGTCTCGATCCACCGCTGTCAGATCAGCAGCAAGAACCGCATCGGCGTGCTGCTGCTGCCGCGGCACACCTTCTCCTACTACCGCCTCGCGGAGGAGCTGGGCCAGGCGCTGGAGATCGCGATCGTGATCGGCGCGCATCCGGCCTTGATGTTGGCCTCGCAGGCGATCGCCGCGCTTGACGAGGACGAGATGGCGATTGCCGGTGCGTTGCTCGGAGCGCCCGTCGACGTCGTGAAGTGCCGCACCAATTCAGTCCGCGTGCCCGCCCACGCGGAGATCGTCATCGAGGGACGCATTCTTCAGGGCGTGCGCGAACCGGAAGGTCCGTTCGGCGAATTCCCCCAATATTATGGTCCGCGCGCCAATCGCGAGGTGATCGAGGTCGATGCGATCACGCATCGTGCGAAACCGATCTTCCATACCATCGTGGGCGGCGGTTTTGAGCACCTGATCCTCGGCGGCGTGCCGCGCGAGGCGACGCTGCTCCAGCATCTGCGGCGCAGTTTTCCTGGCGTGATCGACGTTCGCCTGACGCGCGGCGGCACCTGCCGCTACCACCTCGCGATCAAGATCGACAAGGCGAACGACGGCGAGCCGAAGAACATCATGATGTGCGCCTTCGGCGCCCATTACGACATCAAGCAGGTGATCGTGGTGGACAAGGACGTCGACATCTCCTCGTCCGAGGAAATCGAATGGGCGGTGGCGACGCGCTTCCAGGCCGACCGCGACCTCATGGTCGTCGCCGGCGCGCTCGGCTCCAAGCTCGATCCGACCACCGACAACGGCATCAGCGCCAAGATGGGTCTCGATGCGACCGCGCCGGTCAACGCGCCCGAGCTCGCTTTCAAGCGCATTCGCGTCAAGGGCGAGGAGGAGGTCGATCTCGCCACTGCCTTGCAGGCCGAGCCCGGCGCTGCGGTCGCGCGGTTTCTTTCGGAGACGCGCGCATGAGCGGATTACCGCTCGGAAGCAACTTGCGTCGGTTTGCGCCGTTGGAATATGAAGCGGGTGCTGCCTATAGTGCCGCGCCGATGAAGCAATCATTTTGCAGCGCAACGCTGCCAGGAGGAAGGAACTGATGTCGACGGCCCTGCGCATCGCTCATGGCGCTTTCGGCAGGGTCGCTCTGCTCGACATGGACCGTTCGCTGGTCCGCCACGCTCATCATCACTGCCACGTCCTGCTCAAGGTCGAGGGCTCCGACACGCAGTTTCTTGTGGGCGACCGGGTCACGCCGCTGACGGACACCGCCGCCGTGCTCGTCGACGGCTGGAAGCCGCATGCCTATGTGCACGACGCCAATCGCCCGCGCACGCTGATCATGGCGCTCTATATCGAGCCGGAATGGCTGAAGGAGTTCCGTCCCGGCTGGGCGGCCAGCGGTGCGCCGGGCTTTTTCGAGCGGCCGTCGGGCGAGGTGTCGCCGCGCATCCGTCAGCTCACGCTGCATCTGGCGGCCGAAATGATGGCGAATCCGGATGCGGTGCGGACCCACGAGCAGACGCTCTCGGATCTCATGATCGCGGTGATCGAGCGATTCACGCCCTGGCGCAGCTTCCCGACCACGATCCGCGGCATGAGCGCGGTGAGCTGCGATTGGCGCATCCGCCGCGCGATGGACGCGATGCGCGTGCACGATTCCTATGCCAACGTCGATCAGTTCGTGAGGGGCGCAGGCCTCTCGCGCGCGCAGTTCTTCCGCCTGTTCGAGACCTCGCTCGGCGTCTCGCCAAAGCTGTATCTCAATGTCGTCCGCATGGAGCGCGCGCTCGACGCCGTCATGCGCGAGGACACGCCGCTCGGCGAGCTCAGCGAGCGATTTGGGTTTCCGGAACCGGCGCATTTCACGCGCTTCTTCCGCGATCACGCCGGCGTCAGCCCGCGCGAGTTTCGCAACGTCTCGCGTCTTGCGGGTTGAGTCTTGCGGGCCGATATTGCGCTGCACGCTCTCGAATGAGACGATTTGGTAAGTCGTGAGAGCGGGCGGTATGGCTCCCGCACCCCCAGTCCTGACAAACGTCATCGTCGCGTCAAAGAACGCGTCGGGAGGTATGCCGGGACATGTTGCAGGCGGTCAAATCCGCAAATCCGGGAAGTGGCGATGAGCCGTGGGTCGGGCGTTCGATCGAGCGCGTCGAAGACGCCGCGCTGCTGTCTGGCCGCGGCCGCTTCATCGACGATCTCGGTGTCCAGCCCGGCACGCTACACGCGACGATCCTGCGCTCGCCGCATGCGCATGCCGATATTCTTTCGATCGACGTTGAAGCCGCCAAGCGTCTGCCGGGCGTTGCCGCGGTTCTGACCGGCAGCGACGTCAAGGCCGTCACGACGAGCCTCGTCGTCGGCGTGAAGGCGCCGGTGGAGTGTTGGCCGATCGCGATGGACCGCGTGCGCTATGTCGGCGAACCGGTCGCTTTGGTCGTCGCAACTGACCGTGCGCGCGCCGAGGATGCGGCCGAGCTGATCAACGTCGAATATCGGCCGCGTGCCGCTGTCGTCGATCCGCTCGGGACGCTCGTATCGGGCGCGCCGGTGCTGCACGAAGGCTTTCCCGGCAATCTCGCCAGTGACCGCCATTTCCGCTACGGCGATCCTGAAAAGGCCTTTGCGGATGCGCCGCATCGCTTCTCCATCGACATCCGCTATCCCCGCAATTCCTGCACGCCGATCGAGACCTATGGCGTCGTCGCCTCGCACGATGCCGGCGAGGATGCCTATGAGGTGCTCGCCAATTTCCAGGGCCCGTTCAGCATCCACACGGTGATTGCGCGCGCGCTAAAAGTGCCGGGCAACCGGCTGCGGCTGCGTACACCGCCGGATTCCGGCGGCAGCTTTGGCGTCAAGCAGGGGGTGTTTCCCTACATCGTGCTGATCGCGGCGGCCGCGCGCGTCACGGGACGGCCGGTGAAGTGGATCGAGGACCGGCTCGAGCATCTCACTGCCTCGGTGTCGGCCACCAACCGCGCGACGACGTTGTCGGCGGCGGTCGCAGCAGACGGAAAGATCCTCGCGCTCGACTGGGACCAGGTCGAGGATTGCGGCGCGCATTTGCGCGCGCCCGAACCCGCGACGCTCTATCGCATGCACGGCAATCTGACCGGTGCCTACGACATCCGCCACGTCAAGATCCGCAACCGCGTCGTCGTCACCAACAAGACACCGACCGGTCTCAACCGCGGCTTTGGCGGCCCGCAGGTCTATTTCGCACTGGAGCGCCTGGTGCAGCGGATCGCGATCGGCCTTGGCCTCGATCCGCTCGATGTCATCAAGCGCAATCTGATCGACGCCGGCGCGTTTCCGTATCGCACGGCGACCGGTGCCTTGCTCGACTCCGGCAACTACCAGGAAGCCGTCGCGCTTGCGGTCGAGCAAGGCAGGTTCGCTGAGCTCAAGGCGAAGCGGGACGAGGCGCGAGCGCAGGGGCGGCTCTACGGGATCGGCTTCACCGCGGTGGTCGAGCCCAGCGTCTCCAATATGGGCTACATCACCACCGTGCTGACGGCGGCCGAGCGCCGCAAGGCAGGTCCCAAGAACGGCGCGCAGGCAACCGCAACCGTCGGGCTCGACCCGGTCGGCAGCGTCACGGTTCACGTCGCCTCCGTGCCGCAGGGGCAGGGCCATCGCACGGTGCTGTCGCAGGTCGTCGCCGACGTCTTCGGTCTCCAGCCTAGGGACATCCGCGTCAACACCGAGATCGACACCGCCAAGGACGCCTGGTCGATCGCGTCCGGCAATTACGCCAGCCGTTTTGCGGCGGCGGTGGCGGGCACCGCGAAGATCGCCGCCGAGCGCGTCGCCGGCAGGCTCGCCCGCATCGCCGCAAGCCAGTTGAACGTCGAAGCCGCCGACATCGTGTTTGCGAAAGGCTTCGTTGCCTCCAGGCACAATCCGGAGAACCGGATCGCGTTCTCGCGCGTCGCGGCGCTCAGCCATTGGTCGCCGGGCTCGCTGCCTGATGATGCCGGCCAGACCATCCGCGAGACCGTGTTCTGGACGCCGCCGGAACTGACGCCGCCCGACGACGAGGACCGCATCAACTCCTCGCTCTGCCACGGCTTCATCTTCGATTTCTGCGGCGTCGAGATCGATCCGACGACGCTGGAGACGCGAATCGATCGCTACGTCACCATGCACGACTGCGGCACCATCCTGCATCCCGGCATGGTCAACGGCCAGATCCGCGGCGGCTTTACCCAGGCGCTCGGCGCCGCGCTCTTTGAGGAATATGCCTACGCCGAGGACGGCAGCTTTCTGACGGGAACGCTCGCCGACTATCTGTTGCCGACCACGACCGAGGTGCCGGAGCCGCAGATCATCCACATGGAGACGCCGTCGCCGTTCACGCCGCTCGGTGCAAAGGGCGTCGGCGAAGGCAATTGCATGTCCACACCCGTCTGCCTCGCCAATGCAGTCGCGGACGCGCTCGGCATTGCCGATATCACCTTGCCGCTGGTGCCGGCGCGACTTGCAGAGCTGGTGCGCGGTGCCGAACCGCCGCCTCCCGCTGGCGGCGCGACGGCTGCGCCTGTGCGCGAAGGCGACCGGCGCTTGCGCGGCGAGGGACAGGCCTCGGTAAAGGGGGCGCCCGAGCAGGTCTGGGCGATGCTGCTCGATCCCGCCACCCTGCAATCGGTCATTCCTGGCTGCCAGCGCGTCGACAAGATCACCGACACGCATTTCCGCGCCGATGTCACGCTGGGCATCGGCCCCGTCAGCGGACGCTATCGCGCCGATGTTGAGCTGTTCGATCTCGACCCGCCGCGCGCCGTCACCTTGCGCGGAGGAGCCACCGGCGCACTCGGCTTCGGCAACGCGGAGGGACGCATTACGCTGGAACCGGACGGCAACGGTGGCACGCGGCTCAGCTACAGCTACGACGCCGCGATCGGCGGCAAGGTGGCGAGCATCGGCGGTCGCCTGCTCGATGGCGCGACGCGCGTGATCATCGGCCAGTTCTTCACCGCACTGGCCCGCAAGGCTGGCGGCGGTGGTGCGAAGGGCGGCTTCTCGCTGTTCGCGCTGCTGGCAAAGGTGGCGAGCCTGTTCGGGGGGCGCCGATGAAGCCGCCCGCATTCGACTATCTCCGCGCCGAAACCGTCGGCGAGGTCCTCGAAGGCCTCGCGCAGCAGGGTGGCGATGCCCGCGTGCTCGCGGGCGGGCAGTCGCTGATGGCGATGCTCAACATGCGTCTCGCCAAGCCGAAGCTGCTGATCGACATCATGCGTCTGAAGGAGCTCCGCCGGATCGAGCGGAAGACCGATGCCGTCATCATCGGCGCCGGCGTGCGCCAGGCCGACCTCCTGGCATGGCCTGACCTTGCCGAGGCGCTGCCGCTTGTCGCGCTGGCGCTGCCTTGGGTCGGGCACGTGCAGACCCGCAGCCGAGGCACCATCTGCGGCTCGCTCGCGCACGCCGATCCCAGCGCCGAGATGCCGCTGACGCTGGTTGCGCTCGGCGGCGAGGTGTTGCTGCGCAGCGCCAAGCGGCGGCGGCGCGTTGCCGCCAAGGACTTCTTCGCCGGCATGATGCTGACCGCGCGCGCCGATGACGAACTGATCGAAGGAATCTCGCTGCCCGCCGTCAAGGGATCGCGCTTCGCCTTCCGCGAGGTCGCGCGACGCCATGGCGATTTCGCCATTGTCGCCTGCGCGGCAATGAAGATACCGACGGGCGTCCGTATCGCCGTTGGCGGCGTCGCCGACGTTCCGACCGTGCGCGACTGGCCGCGGCTGGAGGGCAGCGCGCTCGATGATGCCCTCAACGCGTTCGCTTACGAGCTTGGCGCCCGTGACGACGTCCACGCCACCGCGCGCTACCGGCGCGACCTCGTGCGCATGATCGGCCGCGACCTGATCGGCGAGGTGCTGCAATGACGCGTCTCAAGGCAGATCAGCGCCATGCCGTCCGTTTCTCGCTCAACGGCAAGCCGGTCGAGGGCGAGGCGGAGCCGCGCATGCTGCTCTCCGATTTCCTGCGCCACCAGCTGGGCGCGACCGGCACCCATGTCGGCTGCGAGCACGGCGTCTGTGGCGCCTGCACTGTTGTCGTCGACGGCATGCTGACGCGGTCGTGCCTCACGCTCGCTGCGCAGGTCGATGGTTGCGAGCTCAGGACCGTCGAGGGCCTCGCACCGTCGGCGGACCGGCTCGGCGTGCTGCAGCAGGCGTTCCGCCGCAACCACGCGCTCCAGTGCGGCTTCTGCACCGCTGGCATTTTGATGTCGCTCGACCACTATCTCGCCAGGAACCCGGTGCCGACCGAGGCCGAGATCCGCGACCTCCTCAGCGGGCATATCTGCCGCTGCACCGGCTACACACCGATCATCCAGGCGGCGCTCGAAGCCGCCGCCGAACTCGCTTCATCCAAAAAAGAGACGTCCGATGCTTGATCTCGCCAGCAGCTTCATCGCCAGCGCCGCGCGCGATCCCCATGCGATTGCGCTTGTCGACGGTGATCTGCGCCTGACCTACCGGCAATGGTACGGCGAGATCTCCGCACTGGTGGCGTCGTTCGACCGCCTTGGCCTCAAGCCCGGCGATCACGTCGTCACGCTGCTGCAAAACCGCTGGGAGGCGGCGACGCTGCACTGGGCCTGCCAGTTCGCAGGCCTGGTGATCACGCCGATCAACTGGCGCGCCAAGGCCGACGAGCTCGATTACTGCATCGAGAACGCCGAAGCCTGCGCGATCGTCTATCAGGATATCTCTGCCGAGGCGGTGCAGGGCTCGGGGTTGGCAGGCAAGCTGCTGCGTGTTTCCGTCGATCCCGGGACGGGGGAGGCCACCAGCTTTGCCGATCTGATCAGGGACGGCGCGCCGGACGCCGAGCCGCGCGTCGGCACCGATGCCTGGTCGATCATGCTCTACACGTCGGGCACGACCTCGCGGCCAAAAGGCGTGCCGCGGCGGCATCGGGCCGAACGCGCCGCGGCGATCGCCCATGTCGCGCAGAATCTCTACGGCCGCGGCGAGCGCACGCTCGGCGTGATGCCGCTCTACCACACCATGGGCGTCCGCTCGCTGCTGGCGATGTCGCTGATCGGCGGCAGCTTCATCTGCCTGCCGCGCTATGACAGCCGCCAGGCGCTGGCGCTGATCGAGGAGGAGGAGATTACCAACCTCTATCTGGTGCCGACGCTCTATCACGACCTCGTTCATCACGAGGCCTTCTCCAAAACCGACGTCTCCAGCGTCCGCAAGCTCGGCTTTGCCGGCGCGTCGATGACCGACGGTTTGCTGAAGAAGCTGAACGAGGCATTCAAGCCGGAGCTGTTCGTCAATCACTACGGCAGCTCCGAGATCTACACCTTTACGATCGACCAGAACGCCGCCGCAAAGCCCGGCTCGGCCGGCAAGGCGGGGCTGAACCAGCACGTCAAGGTCGTGCGCATCGGCGCGAAGTCGGTCGCGGAGCTTGCTGCGGTCGGCGAGGAGGGCGAGATCATCGCGACGCTCGCTGGCGACGAGGCCTTCGAGGGCTACTGGCGCCGCCCTGAAGCCGACGCCAAGTCGCTGCGCGAGGGCTGGTACTTTACGGGCGATACCGGCTTCGTCGATCCCGACGGCGACCTGTTCGTCACCGGGCGCGTCGACGACATGATCATCACCGGCGGCGAGAACGTCTCGCCGGTCGAGATCGAGAGCTGCCTGTCGCTGCATCCGGCGGTCGACGAGGTCGCAGTGGTCGGCGTCGCCGACGAGAAATGGGGCAAGGTCGTTGCCGCCTTCGTCAAGCGCAATCGCCCCGTGTCGGACGTCGAGCTGGAGCAGTTCTGCCGGACCACGGGCCTTGCCAATTTCAAGCGGCCGCGACGCTACGTCTTCGTCGACGCCATTCCCAAATCGCCGGTCGGCAAACTGCTGCGGCGACTGCTCGTCGCCGGTGAATACGAAGCCGAGCGCCTGCCACCATCAGACGCCGCCTGATCATCAATCATCAACAGAAGGAAGCACCGATGCCATCACCCTACACATTTGCCGATCCGCGGCTCGCCAAGCTCGACGGGTTCAAGGTCGAAATCGACGAGGCGCATGAGCGCGCCGACATCATCTTAGGGAGGCCGCCCTACAATGTCGTGGCGATGCCGCAGCGTGACCAGCTGCGCCTGACCTTCGAAACGCTGGACGAGGATCCGCGCGTGCGCGTCATCGTGGTGCGCGGCGAGGGCGAGCATTTCTCCAGCGGCGGCAATATCGGTGGCTTCATGGAAGCGAGCCCCGAGCACGTCTCCAAGCTCGCCTGGAACATCGCCGCGCCTGCACGTTGCGCCAAGCCCGTGATTGTTGCCAATCGCGGCTATTGCTTCGGCGTCGGCTTCGAATTGTCACTCGCCTGCGACTTCCGCATCGCCTCGGAGACCACGCAATACGCGTTGCCGGAGCAGAAGCTCGGCCAGATCCCGGGCTCGGGCGGCTCGGCTCGCTTGCAGAAGATGGTCGGCATCACCCGCACCAAGGACATCGTGATGCGCTCCAAGCGTATCTCGGCCAAGCAGGCGTTCGACTGGGGCATCGCCACGGAGTGTGTGCCGGATGCCGAGCTGGAGAAGGCGACCGACAAGCTGGTCGACGAGCTCCGCACCTTCTCGCCGCTGGCGCAACGTACCGCCAAGAAGCTCCTCAACGACACCGAGGATTCGACGCTCGCTATCGCGATCGAGCTCGAAGGCCATTGCTACAGCCGCCTGCGCCAGTCGGAAGACTTCAAGGAAGGCGTCGAAGCCTTTAACGCCAAGCGTCCGCCGAAGTTCACCGGGCGCTGATGCGCGACAAAACTGCCGCGGTTCGCAATGACGCGAGCCGCGGCTCTATCAAAACGGGGGAGGTAAAACAGCATGGCTGAGATGGATATGCCGGCCGCGGGCGCACAGGCGTCGGCGGATAACAAGCAGATGGTCAATGCGATCATCGCATCGGTGCTCGGATGGGCGCTGGATCTGTTCGATTTGTTCATTTTGCTCTACGTGGCGCCGGTCGTCGGCGCGCTGTTCTTTCCGTCGAGCAACCCAGCGCTGTCGCTGGCTGCGGTCTACGGCTCGTTCGCCGTGACGCTCCTGATGCGGCCGCTGGGCTCGGCGGTGTTCGGGCATTATGCCGACGTGCACGGCCGCAAGCAGGCCATGCTGATCGCCATCATCGGCGTCGGCATCAGCACGGCGGCGTTCGGCCTGCTGCCGACCATCGCCCAGGTCGGCGTGATCGCGCCGATCCTCTTCCTGATCCTGCGTCTGGTGCAGGGCATCTTCGTCGGCGGCGTCGTGGCCTCCACGCACACCATCGGCACCGAGTCGGTACCGGCGCAATGGCGCGGCGCGATGTCCGGCCTGGTCGGCGGCGGTGGCGCCGGCATCGGTGCGCTGCTCGCGTCCTTCATCTTCCTGATCACGTCCTCGATCTTCCCCGGCGATGCCTTCGCGGTATGGGGCTGGCGCTTCATGTTCTTCTCGGGGCTGCTGAGCTCGCTGCTCGGCTGGTTCATCTTCCGCAACCTCGAGGAGTCGCCTTACTTCAAGGAGCTCAAGCGCCAGCAGGGCAACAAGCAGGCGAAGGTCTCGAAGGCGCCGGTCAGGGACGTGTTCTCCGGCGAGTATCGCGGCGTACTGCTGGTCAACCTTCTCATAACCTTCGGCGGTGGTGCCGGCTATTATCTGACCTCGGGTTATCTGCCGAGCTTCCTGAAGGTCATCAACGCGGTCCCGAACCAGACCTCGTCGCTGATCCTGATGGGTGCGAGCGTGTCGGCGTTCTTCTCCGCGGTGCTGGTCGGCGCGCTCAGCGATCGTATCGGCCGCAAGAAGACGTTCCTCATCATCGGCGTCCTGGCCGCGGTGCTGCTGCCGCTGTGCTACCTCAATCTCGCGGCGACCAAGGACACGACCCAAATCACGCTCTATGCGCTCGCCATCGCCTTCATCGGCAATGCCGGCTATGCGCCGGTGCTGATCTTCCTCAACGAGCGTTTTCCGACCGCGTTGCGCGCGAGCGGCACGGGTCTGTCGTGGAACATCGGCTTTGCGCTGGGCGGCATGATGCCGACCTTCGTCTCGCTGGTGAGCGGCAGCCCTGCGGAGATCCCGATGTCGCTGGCCTACTTCGCAGTCGGCGTGTTCGTGATCTACCTGATTGGTGCGGTCGTGATCCCCGAGACCAAGGGTAACTTCCGCTGAGCCAAATCGGCGCGGCCGCTTTCGTGGGCGCGCCGATCCATCGAATTGCGCGATGAGACGGGAATGGATGGGCTGCATTTCGACGACGTGATCGTCGGTGGCGGATCGGCGGGCTGCGTGCTCGCCAACCGGCTTTCCGCAGACGGAAGCCGCCGCGTGCTTCTGATCGAAGCCGGGATGGACACGCCGCCCGAGGCGACGCCGCCGGAAATACTCGACAGCTATCCGATGACGCTGTTCTTCGGCGACAAATACATCTGGCCGGGCCTGTCAGCGGCCGCCGGCCGCAATGCCGAGGGCAAGCCGGTCGTCCGCGCCTACGAGCAGGGCCGGGTGATGGGCGGTGGCTCCAGCATCAACGTGCAATCGGCCAATCGCGGCCTGCCGCGCGATTATGACGAATGGCGCGATCTCGGCGCGCGCGGCTGGGGCTGGGCGGATGTGCTGCCGTACTTCCTCAAGCTCGAAACGGACCTGGATTTCCACGGCCCGCTGCATGGCAAGCACGGCCCAATCCCAATCCGCCGCATCGCGCGCGAGGCGATGCCGCCGTTTGGCCACGCCGTCGGCGAAGCGTTGTCGGCGACCGGCCTGCCGTTCCGAAAGGACCAGAACGGCGAGTTCGAGGACGGCATCTTTCCGCCGGCCTTCTCCAATCGCAACGACCGGCGCGTCTCGACCGCCGCCGGATATCTCGACGCGGCAACGCGCGCGCGGCCGAACCTGACCATCTGGGCGGACAGCGAGGTCGAACAACTCCAACTCGATGGCCGCCGCGCGACGGGCGTCGTGGTCGCGCGGGGCGGGCAGAAGCTCGCCGTCGCCGCCGGCCGCGTGATCCTGACCGCAGGCGCGCTGCAATCGCCGGCGATCCTGATGCGGGCGGGCATCGGCGCGGGTGCGGCGCTGCAAGCGCTCGGCATTCCCGTGGCGATCGATCTGCCCGGCGTCGGCAGCAATCTGCGCGATCATCCCGCACTGACCTTCTGTCAATATTTGCCGCGCCGGTTGCGGTTGCCGCTTGCCCGGCGGCGTCCCAATTTCGCGGCGATGCGCTTCTCGTCCGAACATCCCGGCTGCGACGCCTCCGACATGTACATCACTGCCTCGGCGCGCGGCGGGTGGCATGCGCTGGGCACGCGGCTTGGTCTCTACTTTCTCTGGTGCAACCGGCCGTATTCGAGTGGCTCGCTCACGCTGGCGAGCCGCGACCCGAAAACCTATCCTGTTGTCGATTTCAACCTGCTGTCCGACCGACGCGATCTCGAACGGATGGTCGCGGCCGTCCGGCTGCTCGCGAAGCTTGTCGTTCATCCCGCGCTCAACCCGGAGGCGGGCGATTTCTTCCCGGCCTCCTTTTCTCCGCGGATCAAGCGGCTGAGCCGGTACGGCACCGTCAATCGCATTGTTGCGTCCATCCTCGGGCCAATGCTCGACATACCCGCGGGCCTCAGGGCGCTTGTGATCCGGCTCGTGCTGCTCAACGGCACGGCCTTCCAAGCGACGCTTGCCGACGACCGTGCCCTCGAAGCCTTCGTACGGCAAAGCGTGTTCGGAGTCTGGCATCCAGTGGGGACATGCCGCGTGGGCGATCCCGCCGACCGGATGGCGGTGGTCGATCCCGGGGGCCGAGTGATCGGCAGTGAGAACATCTTTGTGGCGGATGCCTCGATCATGCCGCGGCTGCCGACGGCCAATACCAACATCCCCGCGATCATGGCGGCCGAGAAGATCAGTGATGCCCTGCTGTCGCGAAATTAAGCTTTGTGCTGCGCCAGCGCGGAAACGCCCTCCTGCGTTAGGTATTCGAGTTCCACGAGGTCACTCCATTGGATTCGACTCCTGAACAGGAAGCGCCGCGACGACCGACTGCGGCATCGAGCGGTTCACGTTAGACCGGGCTCGCTCTTCTTCGCTGTTGTTAGCCGAAAGTGGCCCGTGATGGATTGGAGCGAGGGTTAGATTGTTTCAATCAGTTAAAGGGCGGCGTGTGCATGACGTGTGCACCGGGAGATCGAGAAAATCTTGCGCAGGCCAACGTGAGCAGGCGTTTTGAAGCAGGCGGATTGGTCGCGGAAAGCGCAGCTGCTTTGCACTCACGCAGCTAACTGCGACCTATTCGATCAATGACGCGACGTCTTGGGATGGGACCAACTGGCTCTTAATCAGCGGGGCTCGGGTTCGAGCCTTTGCCGCGTCGGGCGCGAGCCCCCGCAGAGACGCCAGGGCTCCAGAGACAAATCCTTTTGTCTTGCCGAAGCGCGTCGTCCTCTTGTTGCAAGACACCCGTCATCTTTGAAAGGACTATCTTGCCGCAAACGCCTAGCATATCCGGATCGTTGCCATCGTGACTGCGTGACATGAACACTCCCCGAGTTGAAAACCAGCGCGCCTCCACCAGCGTGCGATCGCCGATCATCGTCAATCAGCTTGGCCCGGACATTCGTGCGGCGCTGGTCGATCACTGGTCGCGCCCGCTGATCATCGATCATCCCGCCGATCGCGCGCCCTGGGATGTTGCTCCCGAAGCCGACGTGCTGCTGACGCGGCCGCTAGTGGGCTGGCACAAGGCGCCTGCGGAGAAGCCGGCCGGCTGGCCGTTCGGCCTGCGCTGGATCCAGACCGCTTCGACGGGCGTCGATTTCTTTCCGGCATGGCTGCTCGACGGTCCGGTGGTCACGGTCGGCCGCGGCATCTCGGCTGATCCGATCGCGGAATATGTCCTTGCGGCGATTCTCGGCTTCGAGAAGCGTATCCATGACATCCGGCCGCGCAATCGCGAGCAGTGGAAGATCGGCCCGCTGGGCTCGCTCACCGGCAAGACGATCGGGATTGCCGGCTTCGGCGCGATCGGCCGCGCAGTCGCCGAGCGGGCCAAGCCGTTCGGTGTCAACATCAGGGTTCTCAGGCGCTCGGCCTGGCCATATGTCCTTCCGGGCATCCAGCCGGTTGATAGCATCGAGGAACTGGTCGCGGTTTCCGATCATCTCGTCCTTGCTCTGCCGGCGACGACCAAGACCGCGCGTCTGATCAACGCCGATGTGCTGGCGCGGGCCAAGACGTCGCTGCACCTAATCAATGTCGCGCGTGGGCGGATCGTCGATCAGAGTGCGCTGTTGCAGGCGCTCGACGAGGGGCGGATTGCCGGCGCGACGCTCGACGTCACCGATCCCGAGCCGCCGCCGGAGGGCGATCCGATCTATCGCCATCCCAAGGTCGTCCTGACCCCGCATGTGTCATGGACGGGTGGCGAGGATGCCAAGCGGCTGGCCGACAAGACGCTGGTCAACCTCGACGCCTATGCGCATGGCGTGGCGCTGGCCGACGTCTTCGACAAGAATCTCGAGTACTAGAGAAGGAAACCGCAGCAATGAACAAGGTCGTCGAGAAGCCCAAGAAATACTCTCTGGTCGAGCGCACGCCGGCCGCGACGTTCGAGGAAGAGCGGCTGCACCGCAAACAGCGGCTTGCCGCAACATTCCGCCTGTTCTCGCGCTACGGTTTCGATCAGGGGCTCGCAGGCCATGTCACCGTACGCGATCCGGAGTTTCCCGAACGGTTCTGGATCAATCCACTGTCGAAGCATTTCAGTCAGATCAAGGTCTCCGACCTTCAACTCGCCGACCATGACGGCAACATCCTGATCGGTGACAAGCCGATCAACCAAGCCGGCTTCGTGATTCACTCCGCGATCCACGCCGCGCATCCTGAGGTGATCGCGGCCGCGCACACCCATTCGACCTATGGCAAGGCCTGGTCGGCGCTCGGCCGCCTGCTCGATCCGCTGACGCAGGATTCCTGCGCCTTCTACGAGGATCACGTGCTGTTCGATCCGTTCTCCGGCGTCGTGCTGGAGGCGGAAGAGGGCCGCAAAATCGCGCAGGCGCTGGGATCAAAGAAGGCGGCCATCTTGCAGAACCACGGCCTGCTCACGGTCGGACCGACCATCGAGGCCGCCGCCTGGTGGTACATCGCCATGGACAATGCTGCGCGCGCCCAGCTGCTTGCGGAAGCCGCCGGTACGCCAAAGCCGATCCCGCACGAGATCGCCAGCCTGACCTCGCGGCAGGTCGGAACGCACAAGGGCGGCTATTTCAGCTTCCAGCCGTTGTGGGACTGGATCACCGAGGCGGAACCGGATCTATTCAATTAGGGATCGAGGCTTCCAAGCCGGGCCGATGACCCGGCTAGCCGAATTGCGCCACGCTCTAACATCGTGAGATATAGCGGCAAGCGGCTTGTCACGCTTGTGCAGGCTGCCGCAGCAACGGTGAGGAGCAGGGCGACATGGTCAATGGTCTGCCAAGCGAAGTTGAAGTCATCACATTGTTCGTCGATGACATTGTCTCGTCGAAAGCGTTTTACGCCAAGGTTTTCAAATCTGAGACGGTCTGGGAGGATGAGGTCTCATCCGTGCTTCGATTTGGTGGGCTCCTGGTCAATCTTCTCGACGCGTCTCAGGCACCGCCGCTTGTCGAGCCGCTGCGTGTCGCGCTGTCCTCCGCAGGGGCGCGCGCACTCCTGACGATCAGGGTCGTCGACGTCAATCAGGTCTGTTCAGCCCTGCGGGAGATTGGCGTCGATCTGCTCAATGGCCCGATCGACCGTCCGTGGGGGCGACGAACTGCGTCCTTTGCCGACCCCTCAGGCCATGTCTGGGAGATCGCGCAGCTGATTGAGCGGAAGTAGCAGCCTGCTGCCGGCCCGCCGATCGCTACAGCGTCCCACAGACGCGATTGACCAGTTCGATGAACCAGCGCAGCGCCGGATTGGCCATGGCGCGGCGCGTGTGGAGAAGGTCGATGGTGAATGGCTCCACATCATAGGGAACCGGAACGACAGATACGCCGGCGGCTGTCGCGAAGCGGCGCGCGACGCGCTCGGCCATGGTTGCCACGAGATCGGTGCCGGCGACGGCGAACGGCACCGCGACGACATGGGCGAGCGTGATCGCGGTCCGGCGCTTGCGTCCGTGCCGGCTCAGCATCGTGTCGATTGCGCCGGGAAGCCCGTCGCCGCCGGCGGAGGAGAACAGCACATGCGGAAGCCGCGTGTAATCGTCCTTGGTGAGACGGGCTTTCAGTTTGGCGCGTTTGGCGTCGCGAATGCAGACGAAACTCTCCGTGAAAAGCGTGGATCGGATGATGCGCGGGGAAGCGGGAAGATGGCCACCTATCAGCGCGTCGACATCGCCGTGTTCCAGGCTTGCGACACTCGCGGCCGGATCAATGATGGGGCGCACCACGAGATCGATACCAGGCGCCTCCCGCCGCAACGCCTCGACCAGTCGCGGCACCACGACGAGGTCGCCATAGTCGGTCGCCGCAATAGACAGGCGATGGCGGGCTGTTGCCGGATTGAAGGCTGATGTGGGTTCGAGCACGCCCCTGATCTGGCCCAGAGCGTCGCTGATCGGCCGCGCCAGCGACAGCGCCTTGGCCGTCGGCTGCATGCCGGAGGCCGAGCGCACGAAGAGCTCATCGCCAAACAGCGCACGCAGCCGCGTCAGCGTGCTGCTCATGGACGGTTGCGCCAGGCCGATGCGCTGGCCGGCGCGGGTCACATGGCGTTCCTCCATCAGCGCCTCGAAGGCGACCAGGAGGTTGAGGTCGACGGAAGCCAAATTCATTTGAACGATGATAGATATAGTAATAATCGATTTCAAGAATGATGCGGGGTGTGGTCTCCTGGCGGAGACGACATGATTGGGCGCGGCGTATGCGATCCTCACTCCTGCACTTCATCCCGCGCGGACCGACCTTGCTGGCGCTTGGCGTCCTGCTTGGATTGGTCTTTCCGGCTCTTGCGGACCTCGCTCGCCCCCTGATGCCAACCACGATCTTCCTGATCGTGCTGGGAACGCTGTTGCGGATCGACAGTCAGGCCGTCGTCGCAACGCTGCGACGGCCATCGCTTTCCGTGCTCTTGCCGGCCGTCGTCATGGTGGCCTGTCCACTCGTCGTCGGTGTTGCCGGTCACGCCTTGAACCTTGGTCCGGAGATCGCGCTCGCGGCGGTGCTCGCCGTCTCGGCGCCGCCATCGAGCGGAACGGCAGCGGTGGCACGCATGCTCGGGCTCGACGGAGCGGTGCCGCTCGTGGTGACGGTGTTGTCCATGGTGCTGGCTCCGGTCACCGTGCCGCTTCTTGCAGGCTGGTTCGGCGGACTCGAGATCAGCGCGCTCGAGCTCGCGCTTCGTCTGGCGCTGTTGATCGGCGGCGCCGAAGGGGTGGCCTTCCTGGTCCGCCGGCATGCAGCCCCGGTGCTGGCGGCCCATGGCAGGATGGTCGACGGGATCATCGTCGCGGCGCTCCTCGTCTTTGCGGTGGCGACGATGGCTGACATTCGCGCGCAGATCGCGGCGGATGTGCGGGCCGCCACGCTCTGCCTCGGGCTCGCCTTTGCATGCAATATCGCCCTTCAAGCAGCTGGTGTCGTGCTGCTGCCGGGCAATTTGAGCCAGCGGCTGACCGTCGGGCTCATCCTCGGCAACCGTAATGTCGGCCTGGTCTGGTCGGCGCTGGGTGCTGCCGCCTCGCCACGCATGGCGCTATACTTCGCCGCGACGCAATTTCCGATCTACCTCCTGCCGCGCCTGATCGAGACATTGATCGGCCGGGACACTGGAAAGGCCAAGCCGTGACCACGCCCCGTCTTACCCGCGAACATGCCTCGCATTTTGCCAACATCGCGCTCGGCCATGTCGGGCGCGAATATCCCAATAACGTTGACCACGCGCTGGCTGAACCTGCGGATGCCCGCACGCCGAGCCAGCTGCATCCGATCTTCTACGGCAGCTATGACTGGCATTCCTGCGTCCACAGCTATTGGATGCTGGCGCGACTGCTGCGCAGGTTTCCCGACTTTGCGGCAGCCTCCGACATTCGCGCTCTCTTCGATACGCAATTCGTGCCCGAGAAGGTCGCCGCCGAACGTGCTTACTTCGCCCGCCCGACTGCCCGCGGCTTCAAGCGGCCGTATGGCTGGGCCTGGCTCCTGAAGCTCGCGACTGAACTGGCGCTCCACCCTGACGATCGCTGGAGTCGCAATCTCGCGCCGCTGGCCGAAATCATCGCGCAACGCTTTCGCGACTTCCTGCCGTTGGCGTTCTATCCCGTACGCGTCGGCACCCATTTCAATACGGCGTTTGGCCTGCGGATGGCGGCAGACTACGCCGGCATCAAAAAGGATGAAGCGCTTGCCAGGTTGCTGCACGAGACTGGCCAGCGCTGGTATGGTGAGGACACCGACTGTCCCGCCTGGGGTGAGCCGAGTGGCGACGACTTCCAGTCCTCGGCTCTTATCGAGGCCGAATGCATGCGGCGGCTGTTGCCCTCGGACGCGTTCCTTCCCTGGTTTGATCGGTTTCTGCCGCGGCTGGTCGAACGACGGCCGGCAACGCTGTTCAAGCCTGCGACGGTCACCGATCGCACCGACGGCAAGATCGCTCATCTCGACGGACTCAATCTCAGCCGCGCCTGGTGCTGGCGTTCTCTCGGCGACGCCTTGCCGGCAAGCGACCCCCGCCGCGTCGTTGCTCACGAAGCGGCGCGCGAGCATCTGGCCGCAGGCCTCCCCCATATCGCCGGTCACTACATGGGAGAGCACTGGCTCGCGAGCTTTGCCGTGCTTGCATTGGATGATGAGAACTGAGCGGGCAGGGGCCTTCCGCGGCTCATTCAATCCGCGGTCATGATCAACCGAAGGCGCGCGTGCGCATGTGTGCGACATCGTCGCCACCCGACGGGATCGACGCCAGCAGCGACCTTGTATAGGGCTGCTGAGGGTTGTCGAAGATGTCGGCGACGGTCCCGTGTTCGACGATGCGTCCGCGATGCATCACGGAGACGGTGTGGGCGAGCTGACGCACCAGCGCCAGGTCATGAGACACGAACACGTAGGTCAGGCCCAGAGTAGTCTGTAGCGAGAGCAGGACTTCGACGATGCCGGCCTGGACGCTGACGTCGAGCGCGGAGGTGGGTTCGTCGAGCACGATCACGTCGGGCTTGAGGACCAGCGACCGGGCGATGGCCACGCGCTGGCGCTGGCCACCTGACAGGGCTCCGGGCTTGCGGGAGAGCAGGTGCTCGCCAAGTCCGACATCGGCCAACGCTTCGCGGACGCGCTCATCCCGTTCTTTTTGCGTTCCGATCTTGAATCGATCGAGCGGCTCGCGCACGAGCCGCTCGATCGTCCAGGTCGGATCGAGCGAGGTGAACGGGTTCTGGTAGACCAATTGAAGGTGGCGCCACACCGTCCGCAGTGCCTCGGGCGAGCGGCCGGTGATTTGTTCGCCTGCGACCGAGATGCTCCCGGTGTCGGGTCCCTCCAGCCCAAGCAGCAACCGGACCGTCGTGGTCTTTCCCGAGCCCGATTCGCCGACCAGCGCGTGCGTGGTGCCAGCAGGGACGCTGAACGACAAATCGTCGACGGCCGTCAGCGCCTTGCCGTCGACTGTGAACGTCTTCGTGACGGCGCTGACCTCGATCTTCGGTGCCTGGCCGGTCTTGAGGGAACGGAAGCCCGTGTCGCGCAGTGCGGCGTAACGGTCGGGGTTGAGGGCCGGGACATCCGCGCGCAGCTTCCTTGCGTAGGCCGACGCCGGCGAGGAGAAGACGGAAGCGGTCCGGCCAGCCTCCTGGATGACGCCGTCCTTGAGCACCACGAGCGAGTCCGCTCGCTCGGCGGCGATTGCAAGGTCGTGCGTGATGAGCAGCAGACTGATCTTGAGATCGTGCTGCAGCCGCGTGAGCAGGTCGAGGATCCGCTTCTGGATCGTGACGTCGAGCGCGGAGGTCGGCTCGTCCGCGACCAGCAGTGCCGGCCGTGGCAGGATCGCAAGGCCGATCAGCACGCGCTGGAGCATGCCGCCGGACAGCTGGTGCGGGTAGGAGTCGTAGACACGCAGGGGGGTGTCGAGCCCAACCTGGGCGAACGTCTCCAGGATGAGCTGCTTGCGGATCGTCTTGTCGGGCTCGTCGAGCAGCGCAGCCGCCTCCTGCGCCTGGGCACCGATTGTCCGTACCGGGTTGAGTGAGTTGGCGGGATCCTGCGGGACGAACCCGATGGCTCGTCCCCGCAGCGGCCGGAAGCCGCGCTCGGAAATCCCCAGCACCTCCTGGCCGTCGAACGCGACGCGGCCGGTGGCGTGCCCGCCGCTGGGGAGCAGCCGCAGCACCGCGCGGGCGATCGTCGACTTGCCGGAGCCGGACTCCCCGATGAGGGCGAGGCTCTCGCCGCGGCCGAGTTCAAAGCTCACGTTGGTCACGACCTCGTGCGGCCCATAGGAGACCGACAGGCCGTCGACCCGGAGCTGCGGAATCGACCGCAGCGGCGTCGGCGCGACGCGCTCGGCGCGGGTGAACGTGGCGGTCAGTCTGTCTTGCGGAGCCATCGGCTGATCCTGTTTGCGGAGAGGACGGTCGCGATCGTGACGAAGGCGGGGGCGTACACCAGCCACGGCCATTTGAGGTAGTCCTTGCCGATCGAGATCAGCAGGCCCCAGTCGGAGGCGGGAGGCGGATCGCCGTAGCCGAGGAAAGCAAGGCTGGCGATCACCAGGATCGACAGGCCGAACTGCAGCACCGCGAGCGGGAGCACCGAGCGCGATGCATTCGGCAGCACGTGCCGCAACAGAATGTGCCGGCGCGAGCCGCCCATCAGGAACGATGCCTCGACGAAAACGGCCTGCCGGGTCTTGATCACTTCCGAGCGCATCACCCGCGCGAACACGGCGACCGCCGAGACGCCGGTCGCAACCGCAGCGTTCGTGGTGTCGAAACCTATCGCGGTGACAACGATGACCGCCAGCAGGAAGTTCGGGATCGCCAGCAGCACATCCACCAGGCGGGCGAGCACGATGTCCATCCAGCCGCCGAGGAAGCCGGCCAGGAGGCCGATGAGCCCGCCGGCAACCGCGGCGATGACGACCGCGATGAGCGCGCTCGTCACCGAGGAGGCCGTGCCATAGACGACCCGGGTATAGAGGTCGCGACCGAGGTGATCGGTACCGAACCAGTGTGCTGCGCTGGGGCTGAGCAGCTTGTCAGCGGGGACGCCGTTGGCGGGATCATGACTCGTGAACAGGCCAGGTGCGAGCGACCAGGCGATCACGAGCGCGATGACCACGAAGGCGAGCGCGACGGTCGGCGGCACCCGAAGGGCTGTCAGCCGGCTGATCGCCGCGATGCGCGAGGCCGGCGAGACGGAGGCGACGGTCATGGCGTCACCGCCTGGGAAAGATTGGCGGAGCTCTCGTCGGCGGTGGTCGGGCAGACCTTGCGACCGCCGATCAGCTTCACGCGCGGGTCTAGCAGGGGGTAGACGAGGTCGGCGATCAGGTTAACGAGCACGAACACCACTGCCGCAAGCGAGACGACCGCTTGCAGGACAGGCAGGTCCTGCGTGCTCACCGAACGCTGCACCAGGCTGCCGATGCCGGTGCGTCCGAACACTGTCTCGGTGATCAGCGAACCGCCGAGCAGTTCGCCGATGGCGAGTGCGATGACGGTGATGACCGGGAGCGAAGACGGCTTGAGCAGGTGCTTGGCAAAGAGGCGCATCTGCCCGAGCCCACGGCTGCGCGCAACGGCGGCGTATTCCTGCTCGGACTCGTTGTCGAGGTTCGCGATCAGCACCTCGGTGATCCGTGCGGAGATGGGGATGCCGAGCGCGACCGCGGCGAAGAAGGTCGCCCAGAAGCTGTCCGGCGCGATCACGCGAAAGAACCCGAGCTGGAAGCCGAAGATGTGGATCAGCACCAAGCCGATCACGAAGTTCGGCACTGACAGGAATAACGATGGGAAGCCACGCAGCAAGCCCTGGCCGAACCGTTTCGGAAGGAACTGGGTGCCGTAGGCGATCGTGGCCGCCAGCAGCAGCGCGATGGCGAAAGCTGCGGATGCAAGGATCAGTGTCGAAGGGAGAACCTCGGCGATCAGGGTCGTCACAGGCCGGTTGGATCGCATCGACAGGCCGAGGTCGCCGGTCACGAAGTTGGACAAGGACGCCCACAGCTGGATCGGAATTGGCCGGTCCAGGCCTTGGGCGGCGATGATCTCGTTGATCTGATCCTCGCTGAATCCATTCTGCGGGTCGCGCAGCACGTTGGTGATGGGGTCACCAGGCAAAATACTCACGACGACGAAAGTGAAGACGTAAGCCAGCAGGATAACGACGACGGCTTGGGCGAAGCGCTTCGCGGCATAGGACAGGTAGGCGCTTCTCATGCCGGTCGCCTCCTCACGCTGCTTGTTTGCACTGCGGATTACTCGCCGATCGTTGCCGTGTAATAGCTGGCGTAGGCGATGCCGTTGTAGACCTCCCCCTTGAGCTTCGGGGACTGCACGTAGATCCGCTGGACGATCTGCGTGCGCGGGATGAAATAGCCCTGCTGGAGAACGTAGGTCTGCAACTCATCGAGCAGCGGATTGCGAATGTCGAGAGAGGCCGCGCCGGCGATCTTGTCGCGCAGTTCATTGAGCTTCTTGTCGCTGTCGCCGAGGTTGAACCAGTTCTCGCCGTTGTTGGCGTCGGTGAGGATGCTGGCCACCGTGCCGGCGTCAATGAAGCTGCGCGTCACCTCGTAGGCCGGCACGGCCGGCCCGCCGAACCGGACCTTCTCGCCGAACGTCACGACGTCGTAGGCGCGAATGGTGACCTTCCAGCCGAGCTTGCCGAGTTGCTGGGCGATGAGCTCGTCGATCGACTTTGCCGTCGCAAGATAGGGGTTGGAGTGGAGCGTCAGCGACAGCTGCTTGCCGTCCTTGGCACGGACGCCGCCAGCACCCTTGATCCAGCCGGCCTCGTCGAGAAGCTTCTCCGCCTTGCCGGGGTTGTAGGCCAGGAGCTCGCTATGGTCGGTCGCACCCGGCACGTTGCTCTGGATGAAAGACGTCGCCAGCTTCCAGTCAGGCGTATAGACGGTGTCGATGATCTCCTTCCGGTTGATGCCGGCTTGAAGAGCCTGGCGCACTTTCACGTCATTGTATGGCTCCAGCTTGGTGTTGATCGCGAGGCCGTTGACGAAACCGAGATAGCGCGGGGTTGCGACCGTGAAGCCCGCTTCCTTGAGCGATTTCAGTTCCTGCGGTGAGGGGCTGTAGGCGACATCGGCCTGTCCCGACTGGACAGCGGCGACCCGCAGCGACGGCTCGGTCACGAGTTTGTAGGCGATAGAGTTGAGGTAGGCCGGACCGGTGTGGCCGACGGCTGCCGGCCCCCAATTGTAGTCCTTGCGCTTGACCAGCTTGACGAAGTCGCCCTAAAGCGACCACATACGGGCCGCTGCCGGATGTCTTGGCCAGATCAGCCTGCTGGGCTGCGGGCTGCGCGATCGTTTTCGGGGAGATGAGGATCGAGCCGTGATAGCCGAGCGTCGGGATAAACCCGAGCGTCGGCGCTTTGAAGACAACCTTGACTGTGGTGGCATCGACCGCCTCAGCATGGTCGTAAGTCTTCGGGAAGAGGCCAATCGGATTGATCCCCTCGTTCCGCCGGCCTGCGTGCCAGATGTCGAGATTGGCGACCACGGCTGACGCGTCGAGCGGTGTTCCGTCGGAGAAGGTCACACCCTTCTTGAGGTGCAGGGTGAACTGTGTGGCCTCGCCGTTCTGCTCCCAGCTTTCGGCGATCCAGGGGCTAACCTTGCCGTCAGCATCGACATAGACGAGCTTGTCGGCTACGTGGCCCCAGATGTGGCCCTGGAAGCTGGAGATCGCGCTGTTGTTCGGAATCCAGGTGCTGCCGAGCGAGTCGATGAGGAAGGTGATGTCGCCGCCGTTCGGTGGAGCGCCAGCACTTTGAGCCGGAGAGAGACCTGCCATTGCCGTCACGGCGACGGCTGTTACCACGGAGGTCGCGACCAACAGCCGACGTCGGGTGAGCAAGAGCGAAAAGAAGCGCGCAGACATGGATAGCCCCTGGCGATTGGTGGCGTTGGTCGGAGCACCCATTCATAGAGATGTTTGGGCACGATCGACATTTCTGCGTAGGAGAGGCGAAACGAACGGACCTGGCCATTCCAAATTTCGCTGGAGATGGACAACAAATGCCTCGGGATCAGGACGATGTGAGTGACGGTTATCTTGTTGCCAGCGCGAACGCACTCGACCGAGGTCGTCTTGCGGCCAAATACCCGTCGATTGCCGCTCTTGGTCGTATGCCAATTCGAGTCCGGCGTCGAAACGATCTTCTCGAGCTCGTCAACTCTCGTGGTGTGTCGCCGGCTTGAAAGGACATTCCGCAAGACCCCGCGCGGAGTAGAGTGGCATTGATGCCGGCGCGCGAAGAATGAATTTTTCTACCATCGAAATGCGCGCTGCAGTCTGTGGAAGGTTCCGGTAAAGTTCGGAGGATCGAAAAACAGCGCACCTTTCCCGAGCGCAGTTGTGGTGTTCGAGCCGTCGAACGACAACGAGCCAGTCACTCGCCGCGCGGTCGGTGTGTGAGCTTGTATTCCGGTGCAGGCAGACCAAGTGGTGTGTAGAGGTAACTCACCATCAGCGATGGGACGCCTCTGCTGGCAATCTCCACCAGCGGGCCGTACCCAGGGTTTTCGCTCAGATCCTTGGTGACGTGAGCGAGTCCTTTGTTCGTCACGTGAAATACAGCGAGCAATGCGTTTTCCGCTTCATCGCTCGGCCCTGGGTACAGGCGCAGCACCTTATCTGGCGTGACTTTCTCCAGCGACCCTTCTGATGTGCTGAAGTGCTCAATTCCAACGTCGGTGGGGCGACGTGGTCGGCTGATGTTACCGAGCCGCCCGTTGTCGTTGCATAGCCCAAGAAACTCCAGCAGCGCACGACAGTGCATTATTCCGGCTTCGATTGCTGGGTTGATGAAGGCGAGCAGGTTTCCTTCGACTACCAGCTTATCGCCTGCATAGGAGATTCATCGGCGCTACGCCATACGTAGCGTAGAGCTTTAGCGCGAGATTGAGCGTGGCAACTGCCTGCATCCGATGCGGAAGCAGATCATTCAGCAGGCGATCACGATCCATCGTCGATTTTCCTGTTTACTTTCCGATTCAAATATTCACGCCGAGATGGATATTGTCGCGCTCAAGTAGTGTGAGTTTGTTGTACGACCCAGAGAGAATCACGGCACTTCCGGCCGACGGACTGGCATTACGACCGCGAAAAAGAAAGCAAAACGCGGCCAATCGCTTAGATGTGCGGTACAACATTTGCGCATGCGGCACCTCATGTTGTACCGCTGGCGGCCAACTATCTCCGCCGCAAATAAAAGCGTTGCGGATCAGGGCCTTGCGACTTCAGGAATACATTCATTGGCTGAGATAAGCGCTTGTAATTACTGGAATTTTTCCGTGGCGCCCATGATGGACCGGAGCGAGAATTAAAGTCCTTCAATAGGTTAGATAGTGGCGTGTGCACGACGTGTGCACCGGGGGATCAAGAAAAATCCCATCAAAGCCAGTGTGAGCAGGCGTCCAAAGGTGGATCGAAGCGCTCAGCAGGCGCTACGATACGAATGTCTGAGATCGGGTACATGTGGCGTAGCGGCGGGCGATTGCAGTAGTGCGCAGATAGTAGCGCCAAATCTCACCACGCACTCCAATCCAACCAGAAACGAGAGGATTTGCGGCGCCGTCGTCTAAGGATGCCTCGGTTCGCGATCTGTCAATTCGTCGCGTGGAATTGGCTCGTCTTTTGTTGGCTCTTATTCCACGGCAATCGGCGGCACTGGCAGCGCCGTGATCGACTTGATCTTCTCCATCGCGAAGCGCGAGGTGACGTTCTTGAGCGGGACGGCGTGGATCAGCTTCTTGTAGAACACGTCGTAGCTCGGCATGTCCGGAATGACGACGCGCAGCATGTAGTCGACGTCGCCGGCCATCCGGTAAAATTCCATCACCTCTGGCATTGCGCTGACTGCTGAGGCGAAACGCTTCAGCCAGACGTCGGAGTGATCCGCGCTCTCCACCGAGACGAACACCGAAAGGCCGAGGCCGATCTTGTTCTGGTCCACCAGCGCAACGCGCTTGAGGATGACACCGTCGGCTTCGAGCCGCTGAATGCGCTTCCAGCAGGGCGTGGACGACAGGCCGACCCGGTCGCCGATTTCGGCCACCGAGAGCGAAGCATCCTCCTGAAGCACCGTCAGGATCTTGCGGTCGATGGCGTCGAGGCGGCGTCCAGTCTCGGCGAGCTGCAACGCAGCGTCGGTCATGTCATAAACCTCAGTGTGATGAAAAGTTGGACGCGTTGCCGGGCGTCAGCCGTGGGGCCCAAACAGGAAGATCTCGTAGAGATCGTCCTGCGTGTTGTCCGAGCCGCCTGTCCGTGGCCGCAGCGAGCGCCGGAACCATCCACGTGCCTGTTCGATCAAACGAGCGAAGCCTGAATGCAGCGAGATGACGTAGCTCATGTTCACTCCGGACGACGGTGTAGGACGAGAACCCGGAAAAGCTATCACGGCGGGGGTGGAATTGAACATTGCTACACACTCGTCGGAATCAGTTTGGTTGAATCATGCTGGCGTCGTCGCGAGCGCGGCTGGAAAATTCCACGATGCTCGGCTGAGATGGATGATTTTGATATCCATCGCCGCGCCGAAAGCATGGAAGGCATAGTCTTGCCGCTAGTCGGCCGTCAGTAGCGCAAGCACTTCAGCCTGCCGGAGCCGCGGCAGGGAACCGAGGTTCGATGGCCTGCGACAGGACTCCGATGCGGGATAGAGCATGGGCATACCCATGCCCCCCGACACGAGATACGGCAAAGCGTGGTTTGCTCGTCTGTTCAAATGAGCTCCTGTCATGATGCCCAGTGCGAACAGGAAGATGATCAGCAAGACCAGCGGGAGGACGAAAGCCTCCTGGAAACGAAGCTTACTGGTCATCGCTCGCGCGTCGATCGCGCGCTCGGCGGTGGAACGGCGGCTGGCCCATTCAAGCGTGAAATCGAACATGCGATTCCCTCACTTCATGTAATCGGGCAAAGTGAACCCGTCATAGAACCGGTCGGCCCGGATTGCCGTCTTGAACGTCGGCGACTTGTAACCGGCGACGATGTCCTGGGCCCATTCGGCATTGGCGTTAGCCTTCTTCACCGCGAGCACGTTGATGTAGGGCGTGGTCATCTTCTCCAGCGCAAAGGCATTGGTCAGCTTCAGCCCGCTGAAGATCGCGAAATTGCCCTGTACGGCGGCGAAATCGACGTCGTCGAGCGCCCGTGGCGCCTGTGCGGCCTCGAGCGGCACGATCTTGATGCCGCCGGGATTTTTGATGACATCGAGCTCGGTGACGTCGACCGACTTGCTATCACGGATCTCGATCAGGCCGAGGTCACGCAGCACCCACAGCGCGCGCTGCAGATTGACCGGATCGTTCGGCACGGCGACGCTCGAGCCCGGCTTGATCGGCGTGCCCAGCGGATGCTTCTTCGAATAGAGGCCCATCGGCGGGGTGGGGACGTGGACGATGCCGACGAGATCGGTCGTCTGCCGCTCGTTGTAGGAATCGAGAAAGATCGTGTGTTGCATCACATTGGCGTCGATCTCGGATTTGAATACCGCATTGTTGGCTTCAAGGCCGGTCGAGAACTCGACATAGCGGATCTTGTAGCCCTTCTTCTTCAGCTCGGGCTCGACGCCGATCTTGAACTCGTCGATATACGGTCCCGGCACGAAGCCGACCCGGAGCTCCGGCTTCGCGGGCTGCTGTGCCAAGGCGTCTTCGGCGGCGAAAGGGGAAAGAGCCAAAAGGCCGGAGAGGAGAAACAACGCTGTCTTCATGTCTTCTTACTGGTCTCGAGTTGGGATGTCAGTGCGGAAGCGGTGTCAGGCGATCGCCTTGACCGCGTTGGAGTAGATGCTGGCGGGACGCGCCAGGCCGTAATGCTCGCGCAGGGTCGTTCCGGTGTAGTCCTCGCGGAACAGGCCGCGCTTGCGCAGGATCGGGACGACCTGCTCGGCGAAGACGTCGAAGCCGCCGGGCAGCCAGGGTGGCATCACGTTGAATCCGTCCGCCGCACCGCCCTCGAACCAGCTCTGGATGTTGTCGGCGATCTTTTCCGGCGTGCCCGCAATGACCCAATGGCCGCGCGCGCCGGCGAGGCGCTGCACCAGCTGGCGGATGGTCGGCTTCTCGCGGTCGACGATGTCGACCACCAGCTTGAAGCGGCTTGCAACGCCGCGCGCGCTCGCGGTGTCGATGAGATGGCGCGGGACGGGGCCGTCGAGATCATAGCCGGAGAGATCGACGCCGATCATTTGGCGCAGCTGGGTCAGGGAATATTCCGGTTGGATCAGCGCGTTGAATTCGTCCTGGAGGCGATCCGCCTCCTTTTGCGTGCTGCCGATGAAGGGACTGATACCGGGCAGGATTCTGATCTCGTCAGGACTACGGTCGAAGGAGCGGGCCTGGCGCTTGATGTCCGCATAGAAAGCCTGAGCCGAGTCCAGGGTCTGGTGCGCGGTGAAGATTGCCTCCGCGAAACGGGCGGCGAAGGCACGACCGTCGTCGGAGGCGCCGGCCTGCACATAGACCGGCCGGCCTTGCGGCACGCGCGAAATGTTGAGCGGGCCGCGCACGCGAAAGTGTTTGCCGACATGGTCGAGCGTGTGGATCTTGCTGGTATCGGCAAAAATGCCCGAGATGGGGTCGTTGACGAGCGCGTCATCCTCCCAGCTGTCCCAGAGCCGCGAGATCACGTCGAGATATTCGCGGGCGCGCTCGTAGCGTTCGTGATGCGGGGGGTGTTCGGGCAGGCCAAAGTTCTGCGCTGCTTGTGGCGCACTGGTCGTCACGATATTCCAGCCGGCGCGGCCCTGGCTCAGATGGTCGAGCGAGGCGAACAGGCGCGCGAGGTTGTAAGGCTCGGTATAGGTCGTCGATGCCGTTGCGATCAGGCCGATGCGCTTGGTCACCGCGGCGATAGCCGCGAGCCATGTGATCGGCTCGAAGCGAAAGCGCTGGGCGTAACGGACATTGTCCGCCAGCGCCGGTCCGTCGGCAAAGAAGATGGCGTCGAACTTGCTGGCTTCGGCGCGCTGCGCAAGCTCTTGATAGTGGGTGATGTCGAGAATGCGATCTGGTTCAGATCCCTTGTAGCGCCACGCGGCTTCGTGATGGCCGCCGGGATAGATGAAGAGGTTGAGAACAAGCTGCCGTTGATTGCCCATGGTTCGAATGTCCAGATGCGAGAAGAGGCGGAGCGGCTACGAGACGGAAGTGACGGTGCGTGACCTCGGCTTTCGCGCGAAGGCGAAACGCAGATATCGCTCCAGGCGAAGGCCCTCCGGAGTGCGCTTCGCCTCGACGAGCGCGGCAAAGGCAGCGTCAATCGCTGCCCGTTCTTCCGAGGAGAAGCTGCCAAGGAAGTTGCCGAATGCGCTGGCTTCGGACCATCCGAGCACCGAGTCCACGTCGTCGTGGAGATCGATGAGCGAGCGCAGATCGCTTCGGTAATCGACGAAGCCCGCCTCGGCAAACAGAGCCTTTAGCTCGTCCTCAGTCGATCCGAGCACGCGATGCGACTCGCTGCTTCTCTCGCCGAAGCCGGCCTGTTCGATCGCCTGGCGGAGCAGGGTTCGCGACTCGTGAGGTTTGGTCGGATCCTGAACGTTCAGCCCGATCCGGCCGCCCGGCCTGAGGACGCGTTCGATCTCGCGCAGCGCCTGCCGCTTGTCCGCGATCCAGTGGAAGACGCTGTTGAGGTAGACGGCGTCGAATTCCGCGGGTCCAAAGCGCGAAAGGTCCTCGGCACGGCCGACATCGAAGGTCAGCGTCCCCGAGGCGCGCAGACGCGCGATGGCGACCCGGTTCTCCAGGGGATCGATGCCGATCACGCGCCCGGTCGGGCCGACAAGTCCCGCGACGAATTCGCTCAGGCGGCCGGTGCCGGCACCGATATCGAGCACGCGATCCCCTGACTTCAAAGCCAGCGGTCCAATGAGAAATTTGCCATGGTGAAACTGGAGGATGCCGGCTTGCTCGTAGGTCCGTGCAAGCTCGAGCGTGTCCTGTTCGAGGCTGATGACGCCGTGGGTCGACATCGTGCTGTCCAAAATCTCCAACAGCCGTCGAGACGGCTTGATCGGGACGAACTCTATGTTGCCAGGCTAAGAAAAGTCGATGAAATGGATTTGCGTTGTTCGGTGCGACGCGAGCATGAATCTAGCGGCGGGAACGAATTATGTAGATGATGTCACGAACCGATCGCTTCAACTGAAAGCCGACGTGCGAGCGAATGTCCCGTCGCCCTTCCTGGCTTGCTCCGCGCTGTCGGCGCAAATCTTTCAACACGCTGTGCCCTCGCGGTGGGTTCGTTGTTCGGGCCGCCAAACAAAACCGATTCCATTTCATTGACTGAGTGTCGTTGGCTTCTACGATTTGGTCGCATCTGATGCAGACAAATCCGGGTGCAACATGTTTCAGTCTGATGTCGACGAGGCGGCTCGCGAGACCTTGCGTCTGATTGGTCCAGATCCGCAGAACTGGGTTCCGGATCGTCATGGGGGCGACCACAACGTCGCCATCATCGGGGGCGGGCAATCCGGAAGCGCTTTCGCCTTTGCATTGCGCCGTGCCGGCATCGGCAGGGTCACGGTGATCGATGCATCACATGACGCGGCGTCGTCCGGTCCATGGCTGAGCAGCGCGCGCATGCACAAGCTGCGCACGCCGAAGGGGCTGCCCGGACCGGAGCTTGGTCTGCCGGGGCTGAGTTTTCAGGCTTGGTATGAAGCCCGCCATGGCGCGGTCGCATATGAAGCGATCGATCGTATTGCTCGCGTGGATTGGGCCGCCTACCTCGACTGGTATCGCAACACGCTCGGCATCGAGGTGCGCTATCGTACCAAGCTTGTTCGTATCGAACCGGCGCAGGACCACCTGCGGCTTCATCTCGATATAGCGGGCGAAGCGAAGACGGAAACGGCCCGCAAGATCATCCTTGCCAGCGGTTTCCCAAGCAACGGCGGTCCGTCCGTCCCCGACGTGCTCTCCCGCAATCTGTCAAAGGAGCTTTACGCGCATACGTTGGAGGCGATCGATTTCGCCAAGCTGCGAAACAAGTCGGTTGCGGTGCTGGGCAGTGCGGCCTCTGCGTTCGATGCCGCGGCAGTTGCGCTCGAAGCAGGGGCGAGGGAGGTGCATCTCTTTGCGCGACGCGGCAGGGTGGCCTCGGAGCCTGTGATCAGGACGCGTGGATATCCGGGCGCATACGACAATTACGGGGTGCTCCCGGACGCGGTGCGCTGGCATCAGGCCATTCGCTTCCGTCGCGCGGGATCGACGCCGCCGCCCGATGCAATCGCGCGTGCGGTCAAGTTTCCCAACTTCCACCTTCATCTGGCAGCGTCGTGGACGTCAGCCAAGCCGTTCGGACGGCGGCTGCTCGCGACCACGACGGAGGGCGACATCGCATTCGATTTCGTCATCGCCGGTACGGGCTACCAGGTCGATCTAGCGAAGCGGCCTGAGCTCGTCGCCTTTTCCGACGAGATCCTGCTATGGCGCGACCGCTATTCTCCGGCCGCGGACGAGCAGGACGAGGCCCTGGGCGCACACCCTTATCTCGGTGCGGGCCATGAATTCCTGGAGAAGGAGCCCGGCCGCGCGCCTTACTTGCGGAACATCCACGTGTTCAACCCCGCGGCATTCGTCAGCTTCGGCCTGCCGATTGGGGACGTGCCGAGCTTCAAGCGCGATATTCCGGGCGTCGTGGCGCGGATCAGCAGGGATCTGTTCCTTGACGACCTTCCGGCGCACGAGGCGCGGATCAACGGGCCGATCGCCGACGACTTCGAGCCGGCCCTTTACGCGTCGGCCGTCTGGCGGTCGCCGAATATCGTCGCGGCAGAATAGAGCAGAGTGCAAGTAGCAACTGGACACGCCATGATCGTGGATGCGTCTGTTTCTTAACGGCCTCGAACTTTGGAAGCTATTTCCGAAGTCCTTGAGTTAGCATCCTGTGACTGAACAAGGGGCTGCATCGATGCAGCCCCTGGGGAAGATCCCGCCAGACGCGATTGTTGCCAGAGCAGACGGCGGTCTCGCAAGAGGATCGATCGCAACATCACTGCCTTTCACTCCGCCATCGCAGCAGCGATCGGCGAACGGCGGAGCCTTGTCCAAATGGATCGCGGTCTCGGGGAAGATGACATGACAGACGGAATCACCATCGACAACGTCATTCCGCGTTCGGATATCGTCAAGCGATCGGCCCGTATCGGCGCCGAAATCAGGAACATCAAGCTTTCGGGCGATCTTCCGGATCGCACGATTGCGGCGATCAACCAGGTGCTGCTCGAGCACAAAGTCATCTTCTTCCGTGACCAGAATCATCTCGACGATGCCGAGCAGGAGCGTTTTGCCCATCGGCTCGGCAAGCTGGTGCCACATCCCACGGTCGGCGCCACCACGGGAACGGCCTCGATCCTCGAACTTGACTCCGCGCGCGGAGGCGGGCGCGCCGACCAGTGGCACACCGACGTCACATTCGTCGACGCTTATCCGAAGATCTCAGTCTTGCGCGGCGTCGTGATCCCCGAGTTCGGCGGCGACACGATCTGGTCGAACACGGCGGCGTCCTATCTGGATCTGCCGGCTCCGCTGCGCAAGCTCGCGGACGAGCTGTGGGCGGTGCACAGCAATGCCTACGACTACGCAGTCAAGACCCGTGCGAGCGAGGCTGACCGGAAGCAATTCGAGGAGGTCTTCACGGCGACCGTCTACGAGACCGAGCATCCCGTCGTTCGCGTCCATCCCGAAACCGGGGAACGGACGCTGGTGCTCGGCAATTTCGTCCAGCGCTTTGTCGGCCTTTCGAATTACGACAGCCAGAAACTGTTCGACCTGTTCCAGTCGCACATCACCGCACCCGAGAACACCGTGCGCTGGAGCTGGCGGCAAGGTGACGTGGTGATCTGGGACAATCGCGCGACCCAGCACTACGCGGTCAACGATTATGGCGACCAGCACCGCGTGGTCCGGCGTGCCACCATCGATGGCGAGGTGCCGGTCAGCATCGACGGCCGCAGCAGCGTGACCCGCGTCAAGGCGGCGAAGCCCCAGGCGAAGGCCGCCTGAACCGAGCAATGGAGTGAACACAATGAAGATCGCTATCTCTGCGTTGCGTCGTCTGGTTGCCGGCCTGCGGGCAAGAGGGCGGCAACTAGGTCTGGCCGGCCTCGGCCTGACGGCTCTCGCCAGCAGTGCCATGGCCGAGGCGCAGCTCGAAAAGACCGAGATTCGTTACCAGGGCTGGGCCGGGCAGGTGACGTTCATCGAACTGGCCGACGATCTCGGCTATCTCGCGCCGCTCAAGCTCAAATGGGTCGGCAACACCATCAGCGGTCCGCAGGACATCCAGACCGTCGTCACCGGCGACATCGATATCGGCGGCGCGTTCTATGGCGCGATCATCAAGCTGATCGCAGCCAGGGCGCCGATCAAGGCTGTTGTCGGCTATTACGGCTCGGACGACAACACCTACAACGGCTACTACGTGAAGGAGGACAGTCCGATCAAGTCCGCGCGCGACCTGATCGGCAAGAAGGTCGCGGTGAACACGCTGGGGGCGCATCTCGAATTCGTGCTGCGCGAGTATCTGGCCCGCAATGGCCTGACGCCGGCGGAGGCGAAGCAAGTGGCGCTGGTTGCGATCCCGCCGGTCACCGGTGAGCAGGCTCTGCGGCAGGGGCAGGTCGAGGTCAGCACGCTGAACGGCGTGCTGCGCGACAAGGCGCTGGAGCGCGGCGGCATCCGTAGGCTGTTCGCGGACTCTGACATCTTCGGAAACTTCACTGGCGGCTCCTATGTCTTGCGAGACAAGTTCATCAAGGACAATCCCAACGCGTCCCGCAAGCTGATCGAGGGCGTGTCCCGTGCCATCGCCTGGGCGCAGACAACGCCGCCCGAGGAGGTCCGCGCCCGCTTCGAACGCATCATTGCCGATCGCAAGCGCAACGAGGACGCAACACCCATCAAATACTGGAAGAGCACGGGTGTCGCGACCAGGGGCGGGGTGATCGGCGATGCTGAGCTCCAGGTGTGGATCGACTGGCTGGTCAAGGACGGTCTGTTGAAGCAGGACCAGCTCAAGCCATCGGACATCTATACCAACGAGTTCAACCATTTCCGCCCCGGCAAGACCGCGGAGGCCAAATGACCATGGCCAAGATCCGCTTCGAGCACGTCCGCAAGGAGTTCCTGGTCCGCGGCAAGGATGGCGGGCCGGCGCAGAGCTTCACCGCGCTCGATGATATCACGCTGGATGTTCGTGCCGGCGAATTCCTGGCGCTGGTCGGGCCGAGCGGCTGCGGCAAGTCGACCTTGCTGGATCTGCTCGGCGGACTGACGGCGCCGAGCAGCGGACGCATCCTGCTCGATGGCAAGGTCATCGAGGGCCCGGCGCGCGACCGCGGCATTGTGTTCCAGCAGTACGCGCTGTTCCCCTGGCGTACAGCCGCGCAGAACGTCGAGTTCGGGCTCGATATTGCGGGTCTCAAAGCCAGGGAGCGGCGCGAGCGGGCTCTGCATTATCTCGATTTAGTCGGACTGTCCGGCTTTGCCGATCGCTATCCGCACGAACTCTCCGGCGGTATGAAGCAGCGCGTCGCGATCGCGCGAAGCCTTGCCTACGATCCGGAGGTGCTGCTGATGGACGAGCCCTTTGCCGCGCTCGACGCACAGACGCGTGAGACGCTGCAAGGCGAGCTGCTGCGGATCTGGCGCAGGACCGGGAAAACCATCCTGTTCATCACGCACGGCATCGACGAGGCCGTCGTGCTCGGCCAGCGCGTGGCCGTGATGACCTCGCGCCCCGGCCGGATCAAGCAGATTGTCGATATTCCCGCCGAGCTGCACAGCGAGACCGAGGACGTCCGCTCGCTGCCCCAGTTCGGGCAGGTCAGGCACGAGGTGTGGTCCTTGCTGCGCGACGAAGTGTTGAAGGCGCGGGGCTCCCAGGTGCCCGCGCCGGACGGCGAGCGTGCAGGAAAGAAGGAGTTGGCCCATGTCTAATCTGGAGATCCTGACGCTGCTGGAACTCGCCGAGGGGAGTCCGAAGGATCGGGCCAGACCACGCGCCGGCGCGGTTGCCGCCGCGACGGGCAGCCTGGTGCGATGGTTCGGCATCATCGGGCAACGATCCCTGCTGCTGCTGGTGTTCCTGGCTGTCTGGGAGACGACGCCGCGCCTCGGGTTGATCGACGTGACGTTCCTGCCGCCGTTCTCCGAGGTGATCGCCGCGGGCTGGCAGCTCGCGCAGAGCGGTGAACTCTATGACGACGTCGGTGCAAGCCTGCTGCGAGCCCTGAGCGGCTTCCTGATCGCCATTGTCCTGTTCGTGCCATTGGGTGTGCTGACGGGATGGTACGCCCGGCTGGGCGACTTCCTGAACCAGATCATCGAGATCGCCCGTAACACGGCGCCGCTGGCTCTGCTGCCGGTGTTTATCCTGCTCCTCGGGATCGGAGAGCTCTCGAAGGTCACCATGGTGGTTTATAGCTGCGCCTGGCCGCTGCTGCTCAATACGATCGCGGCCGTACGCCAGGTCGATCCGCTGCTGGTCAAGTCAGCGCGGACGATGGGCGCGACACCGAGCCAGTTGTTCCGGAAGGTGATCCTGCCGGCATCATTGCCGACAATCTTCGTCGGCATCCGTCTAGCGAGCGCATCCGCGATGCTGGTCCTGGTGGCGTCAGAAATGGTCGGCGCGAAATCGGGGCTCGGCTATCTCATCATCAACAGCCAATACAGCTTCCTGATCCCACAGATGTATTTTGGCATCCTGGGCATTACCGTGATCGGCCTCGTCTTCA
This sequence comes from Bradyrhizobium sp. MOS001, assembly GCF_004634465.1. Taxonomy (NCBI): domain Bacteria; kingdom Pseudomonadati; phylum Pseudomonadota; class Alphaproteobacteria; order Hyphomicrobiales; family Nitrobacteraceae; genus Bradyrhizobium; species Bradyrhizobium sp. MOS001. The sequence goes on along the minus strand of NZ_SPVJ01000022.1, from coordinate 54,579 downwards.
ACGCGATCCTCGAGACGCTGGAGCGCCGCCTGATGCGCTGGAAGGCGCCGGCCGCCTAACCCTGCTTGTTGCGGGCGGTGGCCTGCGTCACGATGCTGTTCGGCGGCACGTCCTGGGTGACCCAGACGTTGCCGCCGATCGTCGCGCCCCGGCCGATCGTGATCCGACCGAAGATGGTTGCGCCGGCATAAATCACGACGTCGTCCTCGACGATCGGATGCCGTGCATCGCCCTTGATCAAATGGCCATCGTCGTCGGTTGGAAAATGGCGCGCGCCGAGCGTCACGGCCTGATAGATCCGGACATTGTCGCCGATGATTGCGGTCTCCCCGATGACCACACCGGTCCCGTGATCAATGAAGAAGCCGGATCCGATGCTGGCGCCGGGGTGAATGTCGATCCCGGTTCTCGTATGAGCGATCTCCGCGACAAGTCGGGCGATCAAGCGCGCATTGAGCCCATCAAGGATATGTGCCAGCCGGTGATGGATGATCGCCGTCATGCCCGGATATCCGATCAGGATCTCCGGAAAGTTCCTGGCTGCGGGATCGCCGACGAAGGCGGCTCTCAGATCGGAGATCAGGAGTCCACGCACCACCGGCAGGCGCTCGCCGAACTGCCGCGTCAGCTCGACCGCGTCCTCACGCCGGTAGCCCGGGATCAGCTCGTCACCGACGAATCGTGCGCCGCGGTGGATCTGGTCGCAAAGGCCGTCGAGGGCGATGCTCAGGCGATTGCCGACGAAATAGTCGATATTCTCGCCGTCGAGGTCGAACTGACCGTAATGCCTCGGAAACAGCGCCTCGGTGAGGCCATCCAGAATGGCCTGAAGCGCCTCGCGCGAGGGAGCGCGTCGCGCCTCTCCGTCGCGCCTTATGCTGTGTGTTTCTTCGCGCGAGAGGCGAAGCTCGGCGACAATCCTGTCAAGCTGCCAGCGCCCGCCGCTGGGCGATTCCGGCGGGTTATCTGACATGGGCCAACGGAATGCTGATCTCGGCGAGGAGGTCGAGGTCGAAGTCATGGGTGATCCTGATGTACTGGCCGTTCCAGTACACCAGGCCCGACAGTTCGCGGGACAGCTCGAAGCTCAACAGGCTGCCGATGATGATGCCATGCGAGTGCCGTTCGATGATTTCCTCGACCTTGCATTCGATGGTTGCGAGAGTGTCGCCAAGCAGCGGCACGCCGGCCGCCCCCGCGGACCATCTGATCCCGTCGAAGCGCTCGTGGCCCTTCAAGCTTCCGTCGCTGAAGCGCCCGGCGAGGGCCTGCTGATCCGATCCCAGAATGTTGACGCCGAATACGCCGTAGCGCGCGATTCGAGCAAAGGACGAGGCCTGCCGGTTGACGCTGACTAGTAGCCGGGGCGGACTGGCGCTGAGCGATGTCAGGGACGTCACCGTCATGCCGGTGATGTCCTCGTCGCGGCCGGCCGTGATGATGGTGACGCCGCCGGCCAGGCGCCGCATCACGGCTCGAAACTGATGCTCGACCTCGTCATCGCCGCTGACCAGATGAATGTCGGACTTTCCCATCTGTCGCTCCTCGCATCGGACGCCGTGGATCGGCCTGTTCGCTCTCAGAAAAAGCCCTTCGCGGGCAACGGCGTGCCGTTGATCTCGTGTTCACCGATCGAACGCGCCTTGTAGGTGGTCGGATTGTGCGAAGAGAGCGTGCGCGCATTGCGCCAGTGACGGTCGAAGTTGGTGACCTTCTTGGTCGCCGATGCGCCGCCGACATCGAACAGCAGGCTGCCACCTCGGATGGCGAAATCATCGGTGATGATCTTGGCCTTTGCCGAGAGCAGCGCGGCGGTGTGCGCCGCCTCTGTAGCGTTCGCCGCGCCGGCGTCGAACGCATCGGTTGCAATGTCGAGCGCCTCGGCGGCCGCCAGCACCACCGTCTCGGCCGCAAAAGCGCCGCTGGCGATCTGGCCGACCGTCTGTTGCAGGAGCGGATCGTCGGTCGGGATCTCGGTGGGCGCGTAGTAAAACGTACGCTTGCGCGAGCGGACCAGGGCTGTCGCATCGCGCAGCGTCGCGCGTGCAATGCCGGCAACGACCGCCGTCAGGAAGAGCTGTGCAAACGTGTTGGAATAGGGCACGCCATAACCGCCGTCCGGCGTATCGAACACCACTTCCTCGCGCCTGACCTTGACGTTACGGAAGTGCGTCGTGCCGGTTGCGGTAAGTCGCTGCCCGAGCCCGTCCCAGTCGTCGACCAGCTCGATTCCCTCGCGCTTGATCGGCACGATCGTGGCGCCCGTCGCTCCGGACGGATCGGCCGCGCGCACCAGCACATAATCCGAGTACAACGTGCCTGTGCTGTAGTATTTGGTGCCGTTCAGCAGATAATCGCCGTTCCCGTCGGGCGTGAACGTCGTCCCGGGCGTGACATTGCCGACGCGCGGGCTTTCAAGCTCGGTCGTCGCAAGTCCGATGATGGCGCCCTCGGCGACCGCCTTCTGCCATTGCCGGCTCTGCTCGTCCTTGGGGGAACGCACCAGGCGCTCGACCACGCTGAAATGGTTGCGCAGGATATGCGCGACATTGGCGTCGGCCTCGCCGAGGCGAATGACGAAGGCGAAGAGATCGCGGATCGTGCTGCCGGCGCCACCGGCGTCCAACGGCAGCCGCAACGCGCCAAGGCGTGCCCGCCGGATGAGATCGATAACCTCGAAGGGCAGGACGCGGTCGCGCTCGCGGTCGCTGGCCCCCTCGGCGATCTGGTTGAGCAGAGCCTCCAGCTCCGGCGAGCCAGCCTTGATCGGCTCGGATGTGCCGAGAGAGGGGGCGGATACAGTCTTGTTCATTGTCTTGGCCTGTTGGTAGCGTTTTCAGAGCTGGGCGAGATGATCGGTCACCTTGACCGGCTCCGGCAGAACCTTGCGGGCCACGAGCCAGTCGGCGGCCTTTTGCAGCTCGCTGATGAAGCGCTCGTCGTTGACCGCGAAGTAGCGGTATTTGCGGTTCATCGCGATGAACTGGTCGCGGACCTGATCGCTGTATTTCCCGGCCTTCTGCGCGATGTACTCGGCATCCTTGCAGTTCTCCGAGATCCACTTGCCCTCGGCGCGGAACGCGTCATTCACGGCGCGGACGAGCGCGGGATTGTCGGTCGCGAACTTGCGGGTGGTCAGATAGGACGTGTAGTCGATCTGGAATTCGAGATCGCGGCCTTCCAGAAAGATGTCGTGCGCCTTGTATTCGAGCCGGGCGATGTCGACGCCAGGGCTCCACATCGACCAGGCGTCGACCTTGCCGGAGGCGAGCGCCGGCGCCGCATCAGGAGGATTGAGATAGACGAACTTCACCGCGGAGCGGTCGACCTTGTGTTTCTCGAGCGCCGCGACCAGCAGGAACTCGCCGAGGCCTGAGCGATTGACCGCGACCGACTTGCCGACGAGGTCTTCGACCTTGTCGATGCCGGAGCCGTCTTTGGCGATGATCGCCGTGGTGCGGGGCTCGTAGACCACGAACTGGGTGAACACCAGCGGCGAGCCGGCGATGATAGCGGCGAGCGCAGGCGTGGTGCTGCCGCCAAAGCTGAAATCCGCGCTGCCGCCCGTCACCGCCTGCAAGGTCGGCGCATGATTCGGGAAGGGGCCGAGCCACTCGACCTTGATGCCATCCTTGGCCAGCACCTTCTCGAACTCGCCGCGCTCCTTGGCGATCAGATTGAGGCCGCTCAGGCCCCAGGTCAGGCGGACCGTGTCGGTGGTACGGCCAGGCGCGGCCTGGGCGAATTCGCTGATATTCATGCCGGCGAGCGCGCCAATGCCAAAGGCTGCGGAGCCGAGGAAGCTGCGCCGGGATGGTTTGGCGATCGATGAGTCGGACATTTTTGCCTTCCGGATGACCTAGCTGGGAGAATGGGAGACCACGCCAAGCTCGCTAAGGAGTTCGGCGCGCGAGATGGATGCCGAGCTTCCACGCCCGGCGCGATGCTCGTAGGCGATTGCGCCGTTGCGCATCACGAGGATGCGATCGGCCAGCGCGATGGCTTCGTCGACATCGTGGGTGACGAGCAGGACGCCGGGCTGATGATTGGCCACCAGCTCGCGGACCAGCTCGTGCATGCGGATACGGGTGAGCGCATCGAGCGCGGCAAACGGCTCGTCGAGCAGCAGAAGCTCGGGCTGCTGCACCAGCGCGCGGGCGAGGGCAACGCGCTGGGCTTGTCCGCCTGAAAGATTGCGCGGCCAGTCGTCGAGCCTGTCGCCGAGGCCGACCTCGGTGAGCGCTTCGGCGGCGCGTTCGCGAGGATCCGGAACCTGCAAGCCGAGCGCCACATTGCGCCAGAGATTGTCCCAGGGCAGCAGCCGATGCTCCTGAAACACCACGGCCGGCCGGCGGGGCGCCACGATACGGCCCCCCTGGATGGGGTCGAGCCCGGCCAGCGCCCGCAACAATGTTGTCTTGCCGCACCCGCTCTCGCCGAGCAGGGCGACGAATTCGCCACGATCGATGCGTAGGTTCAGCTTCTCGATCACGACGCGGCTGCCGTAGCTGCGGACGAGGTTGCTGACAACGACGGCCGGTCCGGATTCGAACGGCGCGGAGGGCTGCGGAGCGACGTGCACGTTCATCTCGCTGCTCCGTAATTCGGATGCCAGGCGAGGAGACGCTGTTCGAGAAAGCGCGCCATGGCGTCGGCCGCGACGCCGATCAGCGCGTAGATCACGATCGTCAGGACGATCACATCGGTGCGCAGGAATTCGCGCGCATCCATCGCGAGAAAGCCGATCCCCGACTGCGCGCCGATGGTTTCAGCCACGACCAGCGCGAGCCACGCCGTGGCGAGAGCGTAACGAACACCGGTCAGGATCGACGGCAGCGCGCCGGGAAGGATGATCCGGCGGATCAGTTGAAGCGACCTCAGGCCCTGGACGCGCCCCAACTCGAGCAGCTTGGGATCGACCTGGCGGATACCGAGCACCGTATTGATGTAGATCGGGAACGTGACGCCAAGTGCGACAAGGAAGATCTTTTCCGCTTCGCCGACGCCCAGCCAGACGATGACGAGGGGGAGCGCGGCGAGGAAAGGGATGGCCCTGATCATCTGCACGCTGCGGTCGATCGCGGCTTCCGCTACCCGCGAGAAGCCGACAAGGATGCCAAGCGTGGCGCCGACCGCAGACCCGATCGCAAAGCCCGCCGCGGCACGCAGCAGGCTGACGCCGAGATCGTTCAACAGGGTCCCGGTGGTTACGAGCTTGTACGCCGTTCGGATCACCTTGCTTGGTGCAGGCAGCACCTGCGGCGAAAGCCATCCCGCCTGTGCAAGTGCCTCCCAAACGACAACGAGCAGCAGGGGTGCAACCCAGGACAGGAGCTGGAGGCCGCGAGCGCCAAGCTTGCTTGCCGCCGCAGGCGATTTCATGCTGCCTTGCGATGACGGCGCGTTGTCAGCGACGATTGTCGTGCGGTCGATTTGGCTCAGTTCGATATTGCTCAAGACGTGAAACCTTGTTCAGCGCAAAATGTCCCATGAAATCGTGCCGACAGAAATAGAGCGCTATTTCAATTGTCGTTCGCTCCGGAGTGATCTGCTGTCGCCACGGTGCCGCTGCGCGACAAAGAAAATCTTTTGAGGCGGATGTGCTTGATCTTGCGTCAGGCCTTGGCGAGAACAGGCGACGATCGAGAACTTGACGAGAGAAAGTCACAGGAGAGCACGATGGCGACTGCACCTCTTCGCTTCGGCATCTGGGCCCTGGTGCACGGGCCGCGCGCGGCGCATCAGGATCCGGAAGAGCCCTATGATGCATCCTGGGAGCGCAATCGCGATCTCATTCTCGCAGCCGAAGAGCTCGGCTACGATTCCACGCTGATCGCGCAGCACACGATCAATCCGCATCAGGAGGACCTCGATCAGCTCGAGGCCTGGAGCGCCGCGGCAGCGATCGCGGCGCTGACTAAGCGCATCGAGATCATCGCCGCGATCAAGCCCTATCTCTATCACCCCGTGGTGCTAGCGAAGCTGGCGCTGGGGATCGAGAACATCAGCCGTGGCCGGTTCGCGCTCAATCTCGTCAATGCCTGGAACCGCCCGGAACTGGAGAAGGCGGGGATCGGCTTCCCGGAACACGATGCACGCTACGCCTACGGCCGCGAGTGGATATCGGTCGTCTCGCGCCTCATGGAAGGCGAGCGCCTCAATTATGCGGGCGAGCATTTCAACGTCACCGACTATGCGCTGCGTCCGACCAGCTTGTACCGCAAGCGGCCGGCCATTTATGTCGGCGGCGAGTCGGAGCCGGCGCGCGATCTGGTCGCCGGCCATGGCGACGTCTGGTTCATCAATGGCCAACCGCTGGAGGATGTCGCCGGCCTGATCGCCGATGTCGCGGCACGTCCGCGCGGTGACACGCCGCCGCTGCGTTTTGGTCTGTCGGCCTTCGTCGTCGCCCGCGAAACCAGGGAGCAGGCGCAATCCGCCCATGAGCGGTTGCTGAGCCTCGCCGCGAAGGACGCGCCGATGAAGGCGATCCTGAAGCAGAACACCGACCCCAAGGTCGTGATGATGCAGACCATGCAGAAGACCCCGCGCGTTGGCAGCAATGGCGGTACTGCCGCGGGGCTGGTCGGGAGCTATGACGAGGTGGCGGAGCGCATCGAGGCGTTCCATGCGGCCGGCATCGAGCTCTTCATGCTGCAATTCCAGCCGTTCGAGGCCGAGATGCGGCGATTTGCACTCGAGGTAATTCCGCGCGTGCGGGCCAGGCGATCGGCCAAGCCCGCCGACGGGCGGGCTCGATCTCTGGGATAGATAGTCGGGACAGCTAGGCTGATGCGACCTCCGGCGACCGCTTCGCATATCGGCTCACTGGTCGCTGCAGGCCAAAATGATCGCGCAGCGTCGAGCCGGCGTACTCGGTGCGGAACAGCCCGCGACTCTGTAGGATGGGCACGACGGTATCGACGAAGGTCTCCAGACCGGACGGCAGTACGTCTGGCATGAGGTTGAAACCGTCGGCGGCACCCGCCTTGAACCAAGCCTCGATGTCGTCGGCGATCTGCTCCGGCGTGCCGACGATGATGCGATGTCCGACGCCGCCTCCGAGCGCGCGGATCAGCTGTCGGACTGTGAGATTGCCACGCCGTGCGATATTCACGGTGCCTTGGAACATGGTGTGGTTGGCATTGACCGGAAGCGGCAGGGGATCCGGCAGGGGCTTGTCGAGCTCGAGGAGGGTAGGGTCGATCTGAAGCGTGCCGGCCAACCGCGCCAGGCTGTATTCGATCGGCACCAGTTCCCAGAGCTCGTCCTGTCGCCGCTTGGCTTCGGCCTCGGTGCTGCCGATGACGGTGGCGAGCCCGGGCAGAATGACGATGGAATCGCCGGAACGACGATAGGACGCGGCGCGTGCGCGCAGATCGCGCGCATACGCGACGCCTTCCTCGATGCTTTGCGCCAGCGTGAATACGGCTTCTGCATAAGCTGCCGCGAAATCGCGCCCGTCATTCGAGCCACCCGCCTGCACCGTGACCGGTCGCCCCTGCGGCGAGCGTGGGACGTTCAGAGGTCCGGCCACCGAGTAATGCGGGCCGCGGTGCGCGATCGGGTGCACTTTCGACGTATCAACAAATCGCGCGCTCGCCTTGTCGCCCACAAAGGCGTCGTCCTCCCAGCTGTCGAACAATGCGTGGACGACTTCCGTGAACTCCTTGGCGCGCTCGTAGCGGGCCTTGTGTTCCGTCACCGACGACAGACCGAAATTGCGGCCTGAAGCGGCATCTGCCGTGGTGACCGCGTTCCATCCCGAGCGGCCGCCGCTGGCGTGATCGAGCGTCACGAAACGGCGTGCGATGTTGTAGGGCTCGTTGTAGGTCGTCGACACCGTTCCAATCAGACCGACGTGCCTGGTCGTTGCGGCAACTGTTGCCAGCACGATGGTTGGCTCCATCGACGTGAACGACCGGCAGTCGATGCGGTCGTTCACGGCTGGCGAGTCCGCCAGAAAGATTGCGTCAAACTTGCCGCGCTCGGCAATCTGAGCCACGCGCACATAATGACCGAGATCGAAGAAGGCGCGTGGATCGCTGTCGGGCAGTCGCCAGGCTGACGGATATACGCCGGAGTGAAGCAGGTTGACGTTCAGGTGCAATTGGCGTGGCGACATGGGGATTCCAAAGGTCAGCTGGTTGTCGGGTCACGATACGCAACGATCGCGCAGCATCGAATTGTCGGATTGGCGTTCGACGTCGTCGATTTCATCCACCGTCGGCGTGAGTGCTCGAATAATTTTTCAAACTTCATGTGCAGCCGCGGTCGCGACCGTTTGCATGTTGCGTTTGCGCGCGACGACGAATTACATCGCGATGCAACAAGAGATAACGCCTCGTGCAGATCGGATGAAGCGTAAACGAACGTCATCCTTCAATTGATGATGTTCGATGCGCCGATTGCAGGGGCAGCAGCAGAAACGATTGCGAGTGACGCGGATGAAGAAGAATAATTTGCTGGTGAGCGGCGTGGCGATTGCCTTGCTTGCGTCGAATGTAGCGTATGCCGAAGACAAGCCGGTTTCCGGAGGCGCGTTGCGGTGGGGCGTGACGACCGAGCCATCATGCTTCGATCCGCATTATTCGTCACAGCAGGCCGCGTTCTTCGTGGCCCGCAATTACATCGACTCGCTGATCGCGAAGAAGGCGGATGGCACGTTCGCACCCTGGCTTGCGACCGAGTGGTCGATTTCGACCGACGGCAAGGAATACACATACAGACTGAGGGAAGACGTCGTCTTCCACGACGGGGAGAAGTTCGACGCTGCAGCGGTCAAGGCCAACTACGATTTCGTCAAGAAGCCCGAGAACGCGGTCACCGCGGTCTCGCTGCTCCAGGCCTACGATCGTGCCGAAGTGGTCTCGCCCTATGTGGTCAAACTGGTGTTGTCGACGCCGGATTCGAGTTTCCTGGAGTCGACCTCGAATGTGAAGCTCGGCCTGATCTCGCCGAAATCGCTGGCGAAGGGTGATCTCTGCGGAGGTGGACGCGGGTTGGCCGGCACGGGACCGTTCGTGTTCGAGAGCTACACGCGCGGCCAGTCCGCGGTGTTCGCGCGCAACGCGGCCTATAACTGGGCGCCTGGCAATGCCGCGCATAACGGACCTGCTCATCTGGACCGCGTCACTTTCCGCTTCCTCCCCGAATATGCCGTTCGCACGGGCGCATTGACCTCGGGGCAGGTGGATCTGATCGAGGGCGTGCAGCCGACCGATGCGCCGCTGTTCGCGGAGCAGCCGGGCTTCAAGCTGCTGACCGGCCCGTCCGGCGCCAGCACGTCCTTCACCTTCAACATCAACTACACGCGCCCGCCGGCGGACGATGTTCGCGTGCGCCGCGCGCTGCGCGACGGTTTCGATCTGGAGCCGATCGTGAAGCAGGTCTATCTCGGCACCGTGCCGCGCGCCTGGTCGATCATCGGCCCGGCCAATCCCGCCTATAACAAGGCACTGGTCGGTTCCTGGGGCAACGACATTGCTGGCGCCAACAAGCTGCTCGACGAAGCCGGCTGGACTGGCCGCGATTCCGAAGGCTTCCGCACCAAGGACGGCAAGCGCCTCTCGATCGAGGTCGGCTATCCGCAGCCCTATGTGCGCGACAATCGCGACATCCTTATCCAGGGCGTCCAGGCGGCGTTGCGCAAGAATGTCGGCCTCGATCTCAACCTGCGCCTGATCACGGCGGGCGAATACGCCAAGAACAACGCCAACGGCACCTGGGTGATCTATCCCAATACGGACAATCCGTCCGATCCTGCCCGCGAGCTCTGGGACATGCTGGGATCGAAGGGCTTCCTCTATTCCAACATTCCCAATCCAGACCAGGAGATCACGAGCCAGATCGACGAGTCGTTGCGGACGACCGATCCTGTCCGCAAGCGGCAGCTCACCGACGCGATTCAGAAGCGGGGTGTGGACCAGGCCTTCATCGTGCCGTTGTTCGCGCCGAGCTGGTTCCTGGCGGCGAAGAGCAACGTCAACGGTCTGGGCTTCGAGGCCGGCCTCGACTCGCCGTCCAGCGCCTACGATTTCTGGATCGCGAAGAAGTAGGCCATGTGGTCCCGCATCGTCTCCAGGCTGTTCACCAGCCTGGTGGTGGCCTGGGCGAGCGTGACAGCAACGTTTCTCGCGTTGCATGCGCTGCCCGGCCGCATTCAGGACATCCTCGCCGGTGACGTCGAATATCCCGGCCTCCGTGAGGCGATCGCAGCCGAATGGGGCCTCGATCGCTCGTTGCCCGAGCAATACGTCGAGTTCTTGTCGCGCATCCTCCGCGGCGATTTCGGCACGTCCTATGTGCTGCGCCAGCCGGTGATCGAGGTCGTCGGATCGCAGCTTCTGCCGACCGTCGAGCTTGCGCTCACGGCCGGCGTGCTTGCGATCTTGATTGCCGGCTTCATCGCGCTGCTGACTGCGGGGCGAGGGCGGTTCTCGCGCGAGCTGGCCTCGTTCGTCGAACTGGTGTTCGCCTCGACGCCCGTCTTCTGGCTCGGCATCCTCCTGCTGATGGCATTCTCGTTCAATCTGCGCTGGTTTCCAGTATCGGGCGCGGAGGGGTGGAATTCCCTCGTGCTGCCGGCGATCACCCTGGCATTGCCGACCGCCGGCCTGCTGACGCAGGTTCTGCGTGAAGCCATGGAGAAGACGCTCGACCAGCCCTTCGTGACGACCGTGCGGTCGCGCGGCGTCGGCGAACTCGTCATTCGCTGGCGTCACGTGTTGCGGCACGCTCTTTTGCCGGCGGTGACGCTAGGCGGTTGGCTGATCGGCGGTCTGCTCGGCGGTGCGGTCATCACCGAGAAGGTGTTCGGCCGGCCAGGCCTCGGCACGGTAACGTTGGGCGCGGTGCTGACCCACGACGTACCGGTCGTGCTCACCGTCGTGCTGCTCGCAGCCTTCATCCACGTTGCCGCGTCCACGCTGCTCGACATCCTCTATGTGCTGATCGACCCGAGATTGAGGGCCCAATGACCGCGCCGTCGCATCGCTCCTTCGACACGGCCGTACCGCTCGAGGCCCCGCAAGACCTCGTTGGCTTCGAGGCGTCACATCTGGCTGCAATCGCTGTTCGGCGCCGTCTGCCGTTCGGGCTCGTCCTGTCCTTCGTCTTCGTCGCGCTCCTGATCGCGGCGTCGATCGCGCCTTCGCTGTTCACGCACTTCGATCCGCTCGTCGGCGATTTCAGCGAGGGCCTGAAGCCGCCGGGCTGGGCGCATCTGTTCGGGACCGATCGGCTCGGCCGCGACGTCTTCGCGCGGACCGTCTTCGGCACGCGCTACTCGCTCCTGATCGGGTTCGGCGGTGTTGCGGTCGGACTCGGAGCAGGCATTGTCCTCGGCATCATCGCGGGCCAGCGCAATCGCATTCTGGATGAGGCCGTGTCGCGCCTGTTCGATATGCTGTCGTCATTTCCCGGCGTGCTGCTCGCCATGCTGATCGTGACCTTCCTCGGCCAAGGCATGCTCAACATCGCCATCGCGGTCGGCATCGCCGGCATCCCGAAATTTGGTCGCGTGGTGCGGGCGCAGACTCAGCTGATACGTGATGCCGATTACGTGACGCAGGCCGCGATCTACGGGTTGAGCCGCTGGCAAGTGTTCATCCGGCACGTCCTGCCCAACGTCCTTGTTGCCATCCCGATCATCGCCACCGTCTATATCGGCTCGACGATCCTGATCGTATCCGGCCTGAGCTTCCTCGGGCTCGGACCGCAGCCGCCGACGCCGGAATGGGGCGTGATGCTGGCGGAGAGCCGGGATGTGCTGCGCGTCGCCTGGTGGCCTGGAGTCTTCCCGGGCCTCGCCATCACCGCGACGGTGATCGCCTTCAGCGTGATCGGCAATCACCTACAGCAGAGATTTGAAGGGCGGCTTGCATGAGCAGCGTAGGTTCGCAGATAGATCGGGCAGCGCCGGTCGTCGAGGTGCAGGGACTGAGCATCGGCTTTGCCGGCGCCAATGGTGGCAAGCCGATCGTTGTTGATTTCGATCTGACGATCAGGCCCGGCGAATGCGTTGCCCTGGTCGGTGAATCCGGCTCGGGCAAGAGCATCACCGCGCGAAGCCTGCTCAATCTCGCCGGCGACGGTGCGAGGACCGCCGCGCACCGGTTCGAGATCAAGGGACGTGACGCTCGCAGCTTCGGCGAAGCCGACTGGCGCAAGCTGCGCGGGACCGTGACCGGGCTCGTCATGCAGGATGCCCTGGTCTCGCTCGATCCCTTGCGCACGATCGGCCAGGAGGTTGCCGAGGTCATTTCGAGCCATCGCATTCTGACCGATGCAGGCGCTATCCGGGATCGGACGCTGCAGACGCTCGGCAAGGTCGGCATTCCCAACCCCGCTGATCGTGCTCTGCAATATGCGCATCAATTGTCCGGTGGCCTGCGCCAGCGCGCGCTGATCGCGTCGGCGATCGCGGCTGATCCCGATCTCATTATCGCGGACGAGCCGACGACCTCGCTCGACGTCACCGTCCAGGCGCAGGTGCTCCAGGTCTTGGCGGAGCGAATCCGGGAGGGGGCGGGTCTCCTGCTCATCAGTCACGATCTCGCGGTGGTCGCCGGCATCGCCGACCGTGTCATCGTGATGCGCGACGGCCGGGTGGTCGACAGTGGGTCGACTCGCGATGTCCTTACCCATCCGCGCCATCCCTATACGCGGCAGTTGATCGCGGCGATTCCGTCGGGGCGGTCGCGCGGGTCCAGGCTCGCGTCGGCGAGGTTCGAGCCCGGTGCGAGCGACGCGACGGCGGTCTCCATCGTGCGGGAGCCCTTGCCGCAGCGACAGGCGGCAGGCGAGGTCGTGCTCGAAGTCAAGGAGATCTCGAAGAGTTTCATTGCGCCGAAAGCCGCCGGGCGGGCGAAGTCGGTGGTCCTGCAGGACATCAGCTTCGATGTCAGGGCCGCCGAGGTCGTCGGCATCGTCGGCGAATCCGGCTCGGGAAAATCCACCTGTGCCAAGATCGTGCTCGGGCTGCTTCACCCGGATGACGGTGAGGTAACATTGCTCGGAGAGCCCTGGTCCTCGGTCGCGGAAGCCGGGCGCCGCCGGCTTCGTCGCAAGCTGCAATACATCCCGCAGGACGCACTTAGCAGCTTCGATCCGCGCTACCGCGTCAGGGACATCATTGCGGAAAATCTTCCGGGCGCCGATGGCCGCATCGCGCGCCTGGACCGGATCGTGTCGCTGCTCGAACTGGTCGGCCTGAGTGTCGATCATCTCGATCGGGTGCCGCGATCATTGTCCGGCGGCCAGCGTCAGCGGGTGTCGATCGCGCGGGCGCTAGCGGCTGAACCCGCCATCATCGTCTGCGACGAGCCGGTCTCGGCGCTCGACATCTGCATCCAGGCCCAAGTGCTTGACCTCCTGGCCGAGCTGCAGTCGCGGCTCGGAACGGCGCTGCTGTTCATCTCGCATGATCTCGGCGTCATCGAGCATCTGTGCGACCGCGTGCTCGTCTTCCAGAACGGCCGCATCGTCGAGCAGGGTGGCGCCGAGGCCGTGCTCAGGCAACCGCAGCACGCCTACACAAAGAGCCTGCTGGCATCCGTGCCGGACATCCAGCGTGGCTTGAGCGCGGCCTAAGCCGGAAGTCAGGACCCCTTCGGCGCCCAGATCTTGATCGCCGTGGTATCGATCTTCACGGGGATCAGGCCCTCGGCGTGGAACGCGTCCGCAATGCGCTGCTGCTCGGACAGGCCCGGGCCGGTCACCGCGCCCACCTGATAGGAGCGGTGGCTGTTGGCCTCTTCGACGGTCGCCGCGTCAATCCCCCAGAGGCCCGCCAGCAACGTGGCCGCGTCTTTCGGCTGCGCCTTCACCCATTTGCCGGTCACCGAGAGCTTGGCGAAGATCACGTCGAGGACTTCGGCATGCTTGTCCGCATAAGCGGCCGAGGCGAGATAGTAGCGCTTGTAGCTCGCGAGACCGTTGCTACCGTCCGTCAGGATGCTGCCCTTCGTCTGGTGCAAGGCGCTGGTCAGGAACGGATCCCAGGCCACCCAGGCATCGACGTTGTTGCTAACGAACGCAGCGCGGCCGTCGGCGGGTGTCAGATAAGCGGGCGTGATGTCCTTGAAGTTGAGCCCGGATTTCGCCAGCGCCGCAAGCAGCAGATAGTGGCTGCCGGCACCCTTGGTGACGGCGATCTTCTTGCCCTTGAGCTCAGCAATGGTCTTGATAGTTGAAGACTGTGGAACGACGATCGCCTGCGCCGCCGGCGAGGCTGCTTCCTCCGCGACATAGGCGAGCTTGGCGCCCGCGGCTTGCGCGAAGATCGGCACGGTGTCGGCGACGTCGGCGCCGAAGTCGATGCTGCCGATGTTGATGGCTTCCAGCAGCGGCAGGCCGCTGGTGAATTCGTGCCAGGAGATGGTGACGCCGAGCGGAGCCAGCGCCTTCTCCAGCCCCCCGTTGGTCTTCAGGATCGCCGTTAGTGTCGAGGACTTTTGATAGCCGATGCGGATCTCATCGGATCTCGCGGGCTGAACGGACGCCACGGCCAAGAAGCCGAGCGCAACCGCGGCAAGGGCTCGCAGGCGGAACGTGAGATGATGCATTTCGGGTATCCTGTTCAACGAAACTGCCTTGCCGTCTCGACCTCTGTTTGGGGAGACTGGACGGCTCACTTTGCCGGCAAACGGGTCCGCGTGGCAATTTCGCAGTCGGGCGCAGAAGGGAACGAACATTCTCTCGTGCGTTCGGAATTGAGAATGGAGTTATCGGCGCGGAAAGGATGTTGTCGTAGCGCACTGCCTGGACGCATCCGAGCAGGGCGATGAGCGGGGAACACAGCTTGGCTCATCGCTGTTCTGCGCGGAGCGCTTCCGTGCGGCATAGCTCTCGCCGGAAATCGCGAAGCTTACCAGCGCCATGATCCAGACGGACAGTCCGCCATAGAGCATCATCAGCCTGAAGCCGTGGATCAGCGCATCTTGCACGGCAGTTTCCGCTGCCGGCAGGAGGCTCAGCTCGGGGAAGTCGGACATGCCTGCGGTGCCGCCGGCGATCCGCTCCGCAAGGTGTTGCAGATGGCTGGCATCGAGCGCACCGGGAAGCGCGCTGCTCAGCCGGGAGGAAATGCCGGCGATCAGGATGAAGCCCATCAAGGCGATGTTGATGGCGAGCGCGATCATGCGGGCGCTCATGTCGATGCCCGATGCCATGCCGGCTCGCGTGCTCGACACCGCTCCCGTCGTGACGTTGGTCACCGGTGTGTTGGTGAGGGCAAGGCCAGCGCCCGCAAGCAGACATCCTGGTGCCAGTGTCAACCAGGTAACATGCTCAACGCCGCTACCGGCCCACATCAGCATGAAGCCAAGTCCGATGACGAACAGGCCGACCGGAATGGCGATGCCGCCGCCGAACCTCAGCAATATCCGTTCGCCGAGCGGCGGAATCACAAGCGTCGGAAGCGTGTAGGTGAGAAGCGCAAGGCCAGCTGCGACGTTGTCGTAACCAAGGGCGCTGCGATAGAAGATCGGTAGGTAGATCATGAAGGGCCAGAAGCTGAAATTCATGCCGGCCGATCCGAGCAGCGCGCCCGAAAAGGCGCGTATCCGGAACACGGAGAAGTCGAACATCGGGCGGGCGCTATGCAACTCCGCCAACACGAAGGCGATGAAGCTCAGAACGGCCGTCGCGGCGACCGTAAGGCCGGTTGGGCCAGTGAAGCCGAAGTCGGGGCCTTCCGTGATATAGAAGGCGACGCAGAACACCGACGTCGAGAGCGTCGCAATGCCTGCGATGTCGAGGTGCTTTGCCTCGGGATCGCGCGACTCCCGCACGCCGGTCACGGCGAGCGCGATCGTGACGATTGCGATGAATGCGTGGATCAGGAACACCCACTGCCAGCCGGAGACCGCGACGATCGTCGCGCCGATGATCGGTCCGAAACCAAGACCGATGCCGAAGATGATCCCCCAGGCGGCGAAGGCGCGGGCGCGCTCGGGGCCTTCCCGGAATTGATGGGAGAGAACCGCGACCTGACAGATCAGCATCGCACCACCGCTCATGCCCTGGAGGAAGCGGCTGACGATGAGGAGGAGCGCGTCTTCCGCCAGACCGCAGATCAGGGAGGCGAGGCCGAACACGGCGATGCTGACCACGAATACAAGCTTTCTGCCATAGCGATCTGCCAGCGTGCCGGTTGCCATCAGCACCGTCGTGACCGCGATCGTGTAGGCATTCATGATCCATTGCAGCTGCTGGAAGCTGGCGTGCAGCACCGTCTCGAGCGTCGGCAGGATCGTCGGTACGCTGGATATCTCCAGGCCGAACATGAGGGACGCGAGGCAGGCTGCGGCAAGGGCGATCGTGTTTCGTCGTGATGATAAGACCGTCAAGGCCGTGACCTCCAAACATGGTGTCGATTGCCAGCACGCATGCGCCATCGCTCGCTCCGGGAGGGATTGGTGTCCCGTGCGCTTAGGCCCGCTTCAGGCTGAGCGAACATAGGGGGCCCTTGACCACAACAAAATCCGATCGATATAGATTTCAGAGACAACAAAGCCGGATGATGGAATGCTCTCGCTCGATGTCGATGCCGTCAGAGCCTTTGTGATGGTGGCCGACCTTCACAGCTTCACGCGTGCCGCCAAGGCTTTGGGGACGACGCAGGGCGCGATCAGCGTCAAGCTGAAGCGGCTCGAGGATCGCATCGGGCATCGGTTGCTCGAGCGGACACCGCGATCGGTCCGGCTGTCTGCGCAAGGGACGGCCTTTCTGCAGGGCGCGCGGGAGCTGATCGTTGCTCACGAACGCGCGATCGCGGGGCTCAATGCGTCTCCGCGTCACTTCGGACTTGGTATCGCTGCGCATGTCGCCGGGCCGGAAGTCCCAGCCCTGCTGTCACGTCTCCACGCGCACGATCCAAATTTGACCATCGAGGTCCAGCTCGACAATTCGCGCAACCTCCTCGACCTGTTCGACCAGGGACGGCTCGATGCGGCCATCGTCCAGCGCGAGGACGATCGTCGTGATGGCGAGACGCTGGCGCGTGAGCGCTTCGGCTGGTTTGCGGCGCAGGGGTTCGAGCACAGGCCGGGAGAGCCCTTACGTCTGGCTGCGCTGGCTCCGACCTGCGGCGTGCGCAACGTAGCCACGCAGGCGCTGGATGCGGTCGGCATCAAATGGATCGAGGTGTTCCTGGGAGGCGGCTCTTCGGCGGTTCACGCCGCCGTCGTGGCGGGGCTCGCCATCGCGCCGCTGTCGTATCGGATCGCGCCGAGTGGCACGATCGACATCGGCGAGAAGCTTGGGCTTCCCAAGCTGCCGCCGTCCGAGATCGTGCTTCATTCGTCCTTGACCGATCGGCGGTCACGGGCCGCCTTGGGGGCGCTGGCAGCCGCGTTCCGCGAGCATCGCACGCAGGCGTGAGCTCCGTCCTTGCTATTCGGCGGCGTCGGATTGGAGCGCAGTCGTCGAAGGCGCGCGCCGGAAGCTCGCGCCGGGATGTGTCGTGTGCAACCGCGGGCCGCGTCCCGGGAACAGCTTTTCGCGTAGCGCGCCGTCGCGATATGCGGTCTTGTAGACGCCGCGCGATTGCAGCTCCGGCACCACGAGGTCGACGAAGGCGTTCAGCGACTCCGGCGCGACCAGGCGGAACAGGTTGAACCCGTCGACGTCGGTCTCGTCAGCCCAAGCGATCAGCTCGTCGGCGACGTCCTGCGGCGAGCCGACCACGAAGGGCGAGCGGGCGCCGGCGCGGCTCAATCTGGCGAGGTCGCCGACATTGACCGGCCGGTCGCTCCGGACCGTGAAATTCTCGACCATCGACTGGATGGCGTTGCTCTCGACATATTCGATCGGCTGGTCGGGCCGGTAGGTCGAGAAGTCGATGCCGGTCCAGCCCGACAACAAGGCGAGCTGGCCGGTTTGATCGACATGCCGTGCGTAGTCCTCGAGCAGATCATTCGCCTCGGACCGCGTCGGCGCCACGATCACGGTCGCGCCGGCAAACAGGCGGATGTCGTAGGGATCGCGGCCATAGGTCTTGGCCGCTTCTCGAATCTCGCGGACAGCGCGTGCGAGGATTGGCTTGGTCTGACCGTTGAGAAAGATCGCTTCCGAGTGCCGGGCGGCGAAGGCGCGGCCGCGCTTCGAGGTGCCGGCCTGATACAGCAACGGCGTTCGCTGCGGCGAGGGCTCGGCGAGATGGATGCCGTCAACCTTGAAGTAGCGACCATCATGCAGAACCCGGTGGAGCTTAGCGGGATCCGTGAAGACGCGGCTGCCGCGGTCGCGGCGAACCGCATCGTCCTCCCAGCTTCCCTCCCATAGCTTGTAAGCCGCGGTCAGAAAGTCCTCGGCCGCGTCATAGCGCTCGTCATGGGCGCGGCCAGCCGGAAGGCCCATCCCACGCGCGCCGCTGTCGAGATAACCCGTGACGATGTTCCAACCGATCCTGCCCTTGGTGAGATGGTCGAGCGTCGAAAACGTACGTGCGAGTTGATAGGGATGCTCGAAGGTCAGGTTCGATGTGATGCCGAAGCCGAGATGGCTGGTGACGAGCGCCATGGCGGATACGAGCAGCGTCGGATCCGCGTTCGGAAGCTGCACCGCATGCAGGGCGGCGGTATCGGCCGTGCCGCCATAGACGTCGTAAACGCCGAACACATCTGCCAGGAAGATGCCATCGAGCAGTCCGCGTTCCGCGGTCCTGGCGTAGTCGACCCAATAATCGAGCGTGTTGTAGTCGATGGACGCATCGCGCGGATGAGACCACAGGCCCGCCCAATTGTGGCTGGGCGCAGTCATGTTGAAAGCGTTAAAGCGCAGCTCGCGCGGTCTCGTCATGGTCGGGCCCAATCGCCAATTGCAAAGAACATCTCTTCGCGTGAGCATTTTTAACATTTTGCGCGAGCGAGTTTGTTTCCAATTCAGCGAAAGACCGGGAACAAACGCGTTGCGAAGCTGCAATGACGCAGCACGCGCATCGCTATTTTTCAGACACGCTCGACAGCAGCAGAATCCGACCGCATCATTTTCGTCGACAAGCACGGCTTGCCGCGCATGGCGCGCTCTCGAGATCGAAAGGGAATTGCAGATGACCTTGGAGACCCGGAACTTCGAGACGCTGGCGTTGCATGGCGGATCCTACCGCTCCGACCCCGCCACCGGCGCGGTCGCGGTTCCGATCTATCAGACCACGTCGTTCCAGTTCGAGAACGCCGATCACGCCTCGCGCCTGTTCGCACTCGAGCAGCTCGGACCGATCTACACCCGTATCGGCAATCCTACCCAGCAGGCCTTTGAGGATCGACTTGCTGCACTCGAGGGCGGGGCGGCCGCCCTCGCAGTTGCCTCTGGACAGACGGCTTCCGCCTTCGCGATCTTCAACATTGCCCAGGCCGGCGACAATATCGTGTCCTCGACCGATCTCTACGGCGGCACCTGGACACTGCTATCGCAGACCCTGAAGCAGTTCGGCATCGAAGTGCGCTTTGTCGATCCCGCCGATCCCGAAAACTTCCGTCGCGCGACCGACGCCAAGACGCGCGTCTATTTCGGCGAGACGCTTCCGAATCCCAAGCTGCACGTATTCCCGATCAAGGAGGTCGCGGACATTGGCCGCTCGCTTGGCGTGCCGCTGATCCTCGACAACACGGCGTCGCCGCTGATCGCACGCCCGTTTGAGCATGGCGCTGCGGTGGTGGTCTATTCGACCACGAAGTATATCGGAGGCCACGGCACCGCGATCGGTGGCGCCATCGTCGACGGCGGCAACTTCGACTGGGCCGCGCATGCCGATCGCTTTCCGCTTCTGAACACGCCCGACGAGGCCTACCACGGCGCGATCTGGACTGAGGCCGCGAAGCCGCTTGGCCCGATCGCCTACATCTTGCGAGCCCGCGTCAAGCTGCTGCGCGACCTCGGCGCATCGATCGCGCCGCAGAATGCCTTCCAGTTCATCCAGGGCCTCGAAACCCTGCCGCTGCGCATCCGCCAGCACAACGAGAATGCGGTGAAGGTCGCGAACTTCCTCGCCAAGCACGCCTCGGTCTCGAACGTGATCTTCCCCGGTCTGCAAAACGGAGAGAACCGGCGCAGGGCGGACGCCTATCTGAAGGGCGGCTATGGCGGGCTGGTCGGCTTCGAGCTGAAAGGGGGCGTCGAGGCCGGCCGTCGCTTCGTCGACGCGCTCAAGCTGTTCTATCACGTCGCCAATATCGGCGATGCCAGGTCGTTAGCCATTCATCCTGCATCGACGACGCATCAGCAACTGACCGCAGCCGAGCAGCTCGCCGCCGGGGTCACGCCCGGCTACGTACGCCTGTCGGTGGGGATCGAGCATCCCGACGACATCTTGGCGGATCTCGGTCAGGCGCTCGCACAGGCCGACGTTGGGGCGCGCAAGGCTGCGTAAGGCACATCATCTGAATCGTAATGGGACTTGAGATCATGAAAATTCTTCGTCGCACCGCCCAGGCCGCAGGTCTCTGGCTTGCTCTCACGGCGGCCGCCTTCGCCGGCGAGCCGCTGAAGATCGCGACCAGCGCCGGCCCGGTTGGGCAATTGGCGTCCTTTGCCGCCAAGCTGGCCAAGGAGAAAGGGCAGGACGTCAAGATCGTCGAGCTGTCGGACTGGGTGGCATTGAACGAGGTCGTGAACAGCGGCGATGTCGACGCCAATCTGTTCCAGCATGCAACCTATCTCGCGCTTCAGAATAGGCAACGCGGCTTCAACCTTGTGCAGGTCGACAAGGTCGGCGTCATTGCGCCGGTCGGCCTGTTCTCGAAGAAGATCAAGAAGCTCGACGACATCAAGTCCGGCGACAGCGTCGCCATTCCGAACGAGCCGCTCAACGGCGCACGCGGGCTGATCCTGCTCGAGCGGGCCGAGCTGATCAAGCTGGCGCCCGGTAAGGGCTTCTCGGTCAGCAAGTTCGACATCATCGAGAATCCAAAGAACCTCAAGATCGTCGAGCTCGACCCCGCCCAAACCTATCGGTCGCTCGACGACGTAACATTGGCGCTCGTCAACATCACCTACCTCATTCCGGCCGGCGGGGATCCCAAATCTGCGCTCATCATCGACCGCACCGTTGATGACGGGCTCGTGCTGCGCTTCACGGCCCGGCCCGACAAGAAGGACGATCCGCGCCTGAAGGCATTTATCCAGGTGTTCAACTCGCCGGAAGTGAAGCAGTTCATCGAAGAGAAGATCCCGGCCTTCATCCCGGCGGGGTTCAGCAGCTAGGAGGGCGCCGTCCGTTGGGAAACTGCACCATGATCTATGTCGTCGACGTCAATCAGATGAGCTTTGCCTTCGTGGCGGGAAGCGAGAGGCACGCATCGGAGATTGCAGGCTCGCCGGGGTTTGTGCAGGCTCTGGATCGTTTCTTCCTTCAAGGCTCCAACGGTTCGAGCCATCGTCCGCGTGCTGCGACGGTTCAGGAGCTTGCTCTCTTCAACGACATGTCGTCTGAGTTCGCGGATGCCACGGCGGACGTCCTGGTTGCCCGCGTCGGCTAGACGTCGGAACAGATTATCGCTCGATAAGGAGATCGTAGACCATGAGACGTCGCTTGTTGCTCGTGATGGCCGCCTTTGCACTATTCACCGCGCCGGCCTCCGCGGATCAGAAGATCAAGGTCGGGATATCGGGCGGCGATGCCGAAATCATCTGGGCGAAGGTGAAGGAGATCGCGGCCAAGGACGGCCTCGATGTGCAGGTCGTCGTCTTCAACGATTATCTGTTGCCCAATGCCGTGCTGGATGTCGGCGATCTCGATGCGAATGCCTTCCAGCACAAGCCGTTCCTCGACAACCAGATCAAGACCAGGGGATACAAGATCGTCGCCGTCGGAGAGACGATCGTCGCACCGATCGGGCTCTATTCCCGCAAGGCGAAGTCGGTTGCCGAGATCAAGGAGGGGGCGTCGATCGGCATCCCCAACGATCCGTCGAACGGTGGCCGGGCCCTGCGGCTACTTCAGGCCGAAAAGCTGATCGAGCTCAAGGACGGCGTGGGGATCCTGCCGACCGCGCTCGATGTGGCCGCAAATCCAAAGAAGCTCAGGATCCGTGAAATCGACGCCGCCCAACTGCCGCGCAGCCTGGACGACGTCGATGCTGCGGTCATCAACACCAATTACGCCGTCCCCGCCGGCCTCATTCCCGGCAAGGACTCCATCGCAATCGAATCCTCGGTCAACAATCCCTACAACAACTTCATCGCCGTTCGCGAGAAGGACAAGGATGCGCCCTGGGTCGCGAAGCTGGTGCGTGCCTATCAGAACGATACGGTCCGCCAGACCATCAAGGACAAACTGCCGGGTCAGATACCCGCGTTCTGAACAGATTCAATCCGGAGACGAGCGATGACAAACCCACCTGGCCGTGCCGAGAAGCTATCGAGTTCGGCAGGATCCGTCGTGTTCGATGCGGATGTGCTGGTGCTCGGTGGCGGTCCCGCGGGCACATGGGCCGCAATAAGCGCCGCCGAGCGTGGTGCGCGCGTCGTGCTGACGGATAAGGGGTTTTGCGGCACCTCAGGCGCGACCGCGGCGGCCGGCACCGGTGTCTGGTACGTCGACCCCGCTCCGGAACGCCGCGAGGCCGCGATGGCCAGCCGTGAGAAACTCGGTGGCCACCTCCAGGACCGTCGCTGGATGGCGCGCGTGCTGGACCGGACCTACGCCCAGAGCAACCAGCTCGCCGACTGGGGCTATCCTTATCCTTCGGACGACGACGGCAAGCCGCAGCGGAATTCGCTCCAGGGTCCGGAATACATGCGGCTGATGCGCAAGCGAACGAAGCAAGCCGGCGTCACCATTCTGGATCACTCGCCAGCGCTCGAGCTTTTGGTGGACGAGAACGGCGTGGTGGCCGGCACCGCAGGCCTGCGACGGCAGAAAGGCGACCGTTGGGTGGTCAATGCGAAGGCTGTGGTGATCGCCACCGGCGGATGCGCGTTCCTTAGCAAGACGTTGGGCTCGAACGTTCTGACCGGCGATGGCTATCTCCTGGCGGCCGAGGCCGGCGCGGAATTCACCAGCATGGAGTTCTCCAACGCCTATGCTATCTCGCCGGCATTCGGCTCCGTGACCAAGACCCTGTTCTACAGCTGGGCAAACTTCACCGACGAGGAAGGCAGTGTGATCCCGGGGGCGTCATCCAAGGGCGGCCGGTCGATTATTGCTCGGGCGTTGCGCAAGGGCCCGGTGTACGCCCGGCTCGACGAGGCCGACGCCGAGACCCAGCGGCATATGAGGGTATCTCAGCCGAACTTCTTCCTGCCGTTCGACCGGACCGGCCTCGATCCGTTCACGCAGCGTTTTCCGATCACGCTTCGCCTCGAGGGGACCGTCCGCGGCACGGGGGGCCTGCGGATCGTTGACGACAGCTGCGCGACTACCGTTCCAGGTCTCTACGCTGCGGGCGACGCGGCAACCCGCGAGCTGATCTGCGGTGGTTTCACCGGGGGCGGTAGCCACAATGCGGCCTGGGCAATGTCGTCGGGGTATTGGGCCGGTCAGGGCGCCGCCGAATTCGCGCATCAACTGGGCAGCACAAGCGGGCGTCAGGCATTTCGGCGCGGCAGCGTTGCGCTTCGCTCCGGCAGCGGGCGACCGCTTCAGGCTGACAAGCTCGCCCGGAACGTTCAGAACGAGGTGTTTCCGTACGAGCTGAACTATTTCCGCGAAGCCGGGCGCCTCAGCGAGGCGTTATGGCGTCTGGACGGCTTCTGGTCTGAGGCATCGAATGCCGGCGCGTCAGACGAGCAGGATCTGCTTCGCGCACGTGAGGCCACGGCCATGCTCGCAACGGCGCGCTGGATGTATCGGAGCGCGCTGGCGCGTCAGGAGAGCCGGGGTATGCATCGCCGCGACGACTATCCCGAGCAGGACGACCGCTATCGCCACTACGTGACGACCGGAGGGCTCGACGACGTCTGGACCTCGGCGCGCCCGCTGCGTTCCTCTCAGTACGCGGAGGCCGCGGAATGATCGAGGTCATCGATGTCGAGCGCTGCACGGCGTGCGACATCTGCGTCAACGTGTGCCCCACCAATGTCTTCGACAAGACCGACGACATCCCTAGGATCGCGCGCCAGAGCGATTGCCAAACCTGCTTCCTGTGCGAGCTCTACTGCCCCGAGGATGCGCTGTTCGTCTCGCCATTCGCCGACGCGCCGCAACAGGTCGACGTCGCCGCGTTGAAGGAAGCCGCAGTGCTCGGCAGCTATCGGCGTGCAGTAGGCTGGACCAATGAGAGCCGGCACTTGCGCGATGCGGATCGGAGCTACCGGCTGTTCGGCCATTGAAGCTTACATCGACTTCGGGAGATAGGACATGACTGGAGATCGCCTGTTCCTGTTGAAGCCCGGATTTGAGGATCCGGAGCAGCCGGGCCGCTTCTTCGTCTGCTCGCACTGCAATGCGATTGAGGGGTTGCTGGCGTCGTTTCCAGGGCTGGCAATACAGATTGAGGTGCGGCGCCTGGGGACGCTTTGAAAAGGGGGCGTGAAGTCCGATCGCGGCGCCGATCAGGGAGGAGGACGTTGTCACCAGGCCCAACAAGGCGGCCATGGCGAGGTAGTAGGGCGACGTCATGAAGCTCCCAAAACATCGCGATCGTTCGCCGCAACGTGCCTGCAGCGGCATGATGACGTGCGGGACGTAGGAAAGCGAGAGCGCCTGCGGCGCCGCCGCATAGGAAACTCATATAGACGGAATCAGCCGCAGCTCCGCGTTTCAGGCCGCCCGTTTCATCTGGGCAGAATCCTGCCGGTAGGCGGACATCACGAAGCCCTGACGGCATCTGACCCCGGCCTCGATTCGGAAGCCGAGCTGTTCGAGCTTCTTGCGGACCTTGAGCGCGAAGCCCGCCTCGTTCGACTTGATCAGCACCGCGATTGCAGCGGTCGTGCCGAGAGATGGTGCGATCTGGGACAGCGCCATCTCGAACTCACTGAACATGTCTTGCACGGTGATGAGGCCGACGGAAAAGGCCGGCTTGCGCAAGAAGATGGAGGGCAGTCCAATTCGGGTGAAGCCGCGCTGGCGCAGCGCCTGATAGAGTTCGGCGCTACCACGGCCCGCGACGATCGCGCGATTGAGATTCGACAGATGGGTGAGCGAGATCATGGTCTCGACCACCTGGTCGCGATCGGTGAAGGGAGCGGGGTGGAGCACGAAGATACTCCTTACAGTAGGTGCGCGGGCGCACTGGAACGAGAGTTTGCCCTGAATGGCGCGACCAATATCGTTCGCGGCCAGTATGATTTCGAGGGGACAGGCAGGCTTATCTCATAGGAACGGCATAGGATCGGGACGAGGTTGAGGTGCGTTCAACGTTCGTTGCGCATGTAGGCGCTTCGTGCCGTCACCGATCTCATGTCGGGCTCCGCCCTGCTGCCTGCACCAGGATGGTTGATCGTTGCCTCCGACAGGCGATGGATGCCGGCGTCGATCTGGCGATCCAAGGCATGAAGAATGACGTGCGCGACGGCGGCCGTCACCAGGATGAGAAGCCAAGAGCGCAAATCCATGAGACTTCCCCATCCCTGGTGGCGTTGCACAGATCGGACAATGGAGGGCTGGCCTGAACCGGAGCCTCGCTCAAAAAAGGAGCCCCGGACGTATCGGGGCTCAAGGGGTTGGAGGTTTGCCGAGAGACTTCAGTATTTGGCGACGACAGGGGCATCCCAATGGAATTTGTAGTTTAGGCCGACCAGCGCGGTCGAGGCACGCTGCTGGACGTTGATGACTTCACCCGCGCCGCCGCCGGCCAGTGTGAACGCCCGCGCGCTGTCGTCGAGGAACCACATGTAGTTATACTCGGCGAAGACCGACCAGTTCGGCGCGAACATCCATTCGGCGCCGATACCGATGGTCATGCCGGGCTGCATGAAGCTTGCGGACTCGATCAGCGCGCCGCCAGGCGCAAAGACCTGGTTGCGTTCCCGAATGAAGGCCGCACCGCCCTTGAGATAGCCGAGGAATTGCGGCGTCCAGAGATAGCCGATGCGGCCGGTCGCGGTGTAGATCTCTTTCAGGTTGTTCGCTTCGGAGAAGGCGGGGAAGTCGGTCAAGGCGTGGCTGCCCTTGATATTGCCGAAATCGAAGCTGCCGCCGACGCCGAACACCAGATTGCCGGTCTGGAAATCGCAACCGACCTGGCCGCCGCCGATCACGCCGCTGTCCTTCTCGCGGCCGTAGTCGTTCGGTGCAGCCACGCCGCCGACGTCGAGCGCGCGGGCCGTATTCAGCCGTGTCCAGCCGCCACCGACATTGGCGCCGAGGTAGCAGCCGGTCCAGTTGTAGAGCGGAGCGGCAGCCATTGGCCGCGCCTTCAACGGCAGATCGGCAGCGACTGCGGCGCTCGCCGCGCCGAGCCCGATCAGCACACTTGCGACAACAAGAGATTTCAATCGTCCGTACATTCGAGCCCCCTGCATGGCCATGAGGCCAATTCACCTTCGGAGATGATGTTAGGGACAGCGCACGGATTCCGCGATGCCGAAAGGGCTGCTTGAGCGCGCGGAGGTCGCTTTTTGCGCGCGCGTTGTACGCTCGCGACATCGCAAAATGCCGAAAAGAATTAAGGAAAAATAGCTTCCGGACTCGCGGAGTGGTTTCGGTAAATTGAGACGCCGGACATGGCCGCGCGATACGTCGAAGGTCGCCTGAGATTGTATCACTGTGTTTGTGCCGGTGGTCCGGTGCGCAATCCCGTCAATCCCTGTCGCGCGTTCGCCAGGCGAAGATGATGAAGATTGCGACAACGGCCGCGCCCGCAAGCATCCAGTACTGGGCGTCAATGCCAAAAACGCTAAATGTTTGAATGAGGAAGTCCACGGCACTCGCCCTTTTGTTGGGCAAGCTACGCGGTTCGGGGATGGAAATATATTATTTTTATACGATGGGTGTTCTGCGCGTCGTGCGCAGGCATGCCAGCACTCGCGAACGGCGCAAGGTATGGGTCAGCCCTGGTCAGAGCGCGGATCGCGAGGCGCGCTCGATGACCAGTCCGTTGAGGAAATCTTCGAGCGCGATGCGTCCGGCCTCGTGTGCGGCCCGGTGCGAGCGAAACCCGGCTTCACGAAGCCTGATGCCCATCGGCTTGCGCTTGCGCCGGATTTCCCAGGACCAATCCTTACATGCATCGCCGGACCAGGACACGACGACGTGAAAGGATCGTCTTGGAGAAGGGCGAAGCATCAACTCACCCGTGCCGCCACCGGCGCGGCGTCCAGACGGTTCTGAAGGCGATAGCCGACACCCGACTCGGTCACCAGGAGACGTGGCTGGTTGGGGTCGGCCTCGATCTTCTGGCGAAGCTTGCGCACGAGGATCCGAAGGTACTGGATGTTGTCGCGCTGATTGCCGTTCCAGATATCCTTCAGGAGCTGATCGTGGGTGACGACGAGGCCGACATGCATGGCGAGAACGTGCAGCAGCCGATATTCCTTGCGCGTCAGGCGAACCAGGTTGTTGTTCAGCGAGACCGTACGGGTCACGAGATCGACAGACAGCGGGCCTGCGACCACGACCGGATTTTCCGTCGCCGACTTGAAGTACCGCCGCAAGGCGGCCTCGCTTCGCGCCAGCAGTTCGGCCATGCCGAACGGCTTGACGACGTAATCGTCGGCGCCGGCCTGGAGCAGACGTACCTTCTCGTCCTCGCCGGCAGCGACGGAAAGGATGATGATCGGCACGTTGGACCACGCGCGGATCCGCTCCAGCACCTCCGCGCCGTGAAGATCGGGTAGCGCCAGATCGAGAACGATGAGGTCAGGTGAACTGAAGGTCGCGAGCTTCAACGCCTCGGTGGCGTTTTCGGCCTCGAGCACGGCGAAGCTGTTGAGCTCGAAGCCGGCGCGGAGGAAGCGCCTGATCTTCGGTTCGTCGTCGATCAGGAGAACGACGTTTGCGGGCTTACTCATCTGTCAGCGTGATCGGTTCGGAGGTGGATGGCTCGAGCGCGGGCAGGGAGATCGATACTGTTGTTCCCTGTCCTTGGCCGCGGCTATGAACCGTGATCATGCCCTCATTGGCCTGGATGAAGGTCGAGGCGATCCAGAAGCCGAGGCCCGACCCCGGCACCGATGCCTGATGTCGCGCGCTTCGAAAGGATCGCTGCCCAAGCTTTTGCTGTTCATCGGCGGTGATACCAACGCCCTGATCGGACACGACGACGTGCACGCGATGGGGCTCGCAACGCACGTCCACGGTGATCGTCGAACCGGACGGCGAGTATTTCGCGGCGTTCTCCAGGATCTGCCCGCAAGCCTCCTCCACCAGGCCCGAGTCGACGTGGAGCAGCGGAAGATCATCTGCGAAAGTTGCCTCTATCCGATGCGCCGAAAGCCGTCGCGCGCGGCGCGTGATGGCGCCGTGGACGATATCCCTCGGGTCCGCCCATTCGCGGCGCGGACTCAGTCCGCCCGCGGCGACGCGAGTCGCGCTGAGCAGGTTGCTGATATAGCCGTCGAGATGGCTCGCCTCGTCAGAGATCGCCTCGACCAGCGCTTGTATGCGCGCGTCCCCACATATGGCTGGAATGGTCTCCAGCACGCTCGCCGAACCCTGGATCGCCGCGAGCGGCGTGCAAAGCTCGTGCGACAGTGTTCCATGGAAGGCGTCGCGTAACATTTGCGCCTGCAGGCGCAATCGCGCGCTCTCCATCACCTTGCCGATGTCGAGGCGCTGCAGCGTCAGCGCGGTCTCGTCGAGGATTGATTGGATCCGTCGAGTCCGCCGTTCAATCGCTGGCTGGGAACCCAGACCGATATTGACCGCGATCACGCCGTGAATAGCGGAATCTGACGAGATCGCCCTGAGCAGCCAGATCTCGCCGCGCTGCTCGTCGACGATGGTCCGCAACCCTGGACCCGCTCCGGAATTCATCGCTGCCGCAGTTGCCTGCACTGAAAGTGGCGCGAAGCGGGACTCAGGCGGTTCGAAATGCCCGTCCGCGGTCGTCACGAACAGAGTTGCCGCGTGACCGAAGGCGACCTCGAAATGTTGACGGATGGCGGAAATCAAGTCCGCGACCGTAAAACAGGAGGCGAGACGACGCGAGAAGTCATAGAGCGCATGCATCTCCTTCTCGCGCTGTCGCAACGTGTCCGTTTCCTTGCGCAGCCGCGAGGCCAGATTGCTGCTGACCAGCGCAACGATCAGGAACAGCAGGAGATCGACCGCCTCCTGCGGGTTGTCGACGCGAAAGCTGTAAAGAGGTTCGAAGAAGAAGAAATCCGCGGCTGCCGTGCCCGTGATCGATGCCGTCATTGCCGGCCAGACGCCCCATCGAGTCGCAGCATACATGACTGGAACGAGGTAGGCGATCGGGACCAGGCTTGACGCCAAGGTCGTGCTGAGTGCGAACAGCGCGGTGGTGACCAGTCCGATGCTCAGAACCGACAGCAACACCGGGATCACGTTGCGCCACACGACGACACGCAGCGACGCGACCTCATCCAGGGCCGGTATCCCCGAGGATGGCAATTTGGAATCGGTCTGCCGCACGCTCGTCATCGAAAACATGCGGCCCAGAGGTGGATGAAGAATCAAAGTACGTACATGCCCTTGCCGACGGCGACATCGAAAGATCCGGCTCCGGCCGCGTCGGCCGCAACGGATCAATGGTCAAACAAGACCCGATCGGACAATGTTCGGAAATTCGATGGTTATCGGCATGCGTCGACCAACGGCGCGCACCAGAACCCGTTCAATGTCGTGATGCAGACTCTTCGATGTCGTCAACTACCCGGCGAAGGAACGATGTTCCAGATCGACGTAGAAAATCTATGATGTTGGGAGTGGTTCAACATAAAAAAGAAATAGCCGCAGCCTCCGTAGTTCTACGGAAAAGGTTCGCTCCAGACTCCGCGTCAGGCGAAGTCGGGTTCTGATTCCCTCAACGATCGTACCGGGCCTCAGGGCAACGCCGCGATTCGTGGCGGTGAGGCGTCTTATGCCTGCCGGACCAAGCTCGCATATTGCAGGGCGCGCTTCTCGCCGAGAAGCTCCGGCCTAGATGCCCGGTAAAGGCCGGCTTCGTCGGCCGAGCGGGTCTGAGGCAGCGCAAGGGCCGCGACCGCCGCGGCGCTGATCTGCTTG
Organism: Bradyrhizobium sp. MOS001; assembly: GCF_004634465.1. NCBI lineage: Bacteria > Pseudomonadati > Pseudomonadota > Alphaproteobacteria > Hyphomicrobiales > Nitrobacteraceae > Bradyrhizobium > Bradyrhizobium sp. MOS001. Next base: position 24,500 of record NZ_SPVJ01000022.1, on the reverse strand, counting down.
GGCGGATAGAGATAGAAGTCCATCAGCGGCATATGCGGCCCGTGCGCACTCTGTTTCAGGACGTCACGCGCGGTCTCGCCGGCGACCGGATAGATCGCGCTCCATCCGGCGAAGCTGCTCGCCAGAATCTCCAGGGAGAGAATCGTGGTCGCGATCTGCACGAAGCCGTCATTGGCCTTCTTCGAGCTGCGGGTCGTCGAGGCTCGGCGCAGGATTCGGCGAAGCTCAGTGTGCCGTTCGATCAGCGGGCCCAAGCGAAAGTGCCAAAGCATATTGGGCAACGAGGCGAAGCCGTGAACCTCGTGATACGATTCGATCAAGCTGCAACATTGCCGCGTCAGGTCCTTCGGCAGGAAGCCGAGGTCGAACGCGACACCGTCCGCCGTTGTGTTGTCGCTGGCGCGCGCTGCACAAGTCACGGCTTCCATGATCAAACCTCGCGAAGCAAATTTGCCTACGTGGCGAGCTTAGCGAGTCCAGGCATATATCTTCGATCGACAATCTGGCGCACATACGTAGCAAAATAATAGCTGTGGCAAGCAAACGGCGCTTGGTTGCGAGTAAGTCGAGCACAGCGCGTCGCGCACTATGACGAAAATGACACAGCGCGAAGTGAACTTTTGCGCTGCATCATCGTTCTAACGGCAAAAGACCACTTTTTCGCTGACGATTTGAGCAAACGCGGTGAGCATCTGATGCTTACGAATGCAAATGACGCCCGCGAGGCGTCTCGCGCTATTTTATTTTAACGAACGCGCGCCGGAAACCGCATCGCTTTTTTTTGCCTGCCTCACGAAAGATTGCACCTGAAGCTTAACCAAACCGAAAGAGCGCCTGGAAGGCGTCGGTCCAACAGCTTGGGGCAATATGATGAGAAACTATCTTTTGGCGGGCGTATCGCTGGTCGCGATGGGGATTGGCGGCGCTGCCAATGCAGCGGACACGCTTCCGCCCGTGGGGAAGACGTTCTGCGATCCCTACAAGAACTATGCGTGCATGGATTCTTATCTGGGTCAGGACTTCATGACCCGCTTCATCAACTACTATCGGCTCGAATGGGGCCATGAGGCCGCGCCGTCCGATCCGAAGGCGGCGGCGTCGCGCCGCGACGGATGGCCTGCGACACCGCAGAGCATTCCGCCGATGCCGTTCACCGAATGGCCCTATGGCGGTGCGACTGCAATCGGCGTCACGCGTCCGAACTCGGTCGACAGCCCGCTGATGAACGCGATGAGCAACACGGCGGTCGGGCAGTGGATGAACGACGCGCACATTCAGGTCTATGGCTGGGTCAACGCCGGCGGCAACCTCAGCAACAACACCGTCCGCGGCGGCAATTCGCCGGCAGCATACGACTACAATCCGAACACGGTTCAGCTCGATCAGGCCGTGGTCTATATCGAGCGACTGCCCGACACAGTCCAGAAGGACCACATCGACTGGGGCTTCCGCATCGCGCCGATCTATGGCGAGAACTATCGCTACACCACGGCTTACGGCTTGTGGAGCAATCAGCTCCTCCAGCAGAACAGGAACTACGGCTATGACATGCCGATGGCCTATGGCGAGGTCTTCATTCCCTATCTGGCCGACGGCCTTCTGCTGAGGTTCGGCCGCTACATCTCGATCCCGGACATCGAGGCGCAGCTCGCGCCGAACAACTACATGTATACGCATTCGATGACGTACACGTTCGACAACTATACGAACACCGGAATTAACGCCTCGCTCGCGCTGAACAAGAACTGGATGATCCAGGGAGGATTCTCAGTCGGCACCGAAGCGATGCCCTGGCATGTCGGCGCCAAGATCGCCAACGCGAATCCAAATCCGCTGTTCCCGGACAGCACCATGCTGAAAGATCCCGGCGCGCAGCCCACCTTCAGCGCGGCCGTCCGCTACGTCACCGATAGCGGCAATGACGGCGTCTACGTGATCGCCAACGGCATCAACAACGGCACCTGGGGCTACAACAATCTCCAGTGGTACGGGTTGACCTATTATCACAAGTTCAACGATCAGTGGCACATCTCGTTCGAGACCTACAACGAGCACCAGAACAACGTGCTCAACCTCGACAATCCGGCCTCGGTCGCGCTCGTGGCCAGCGGTACACCGTTCTCGCTCGACGTCATGCCCTGGAACGCACCATTCGGCGCGCATTGCGGCAACGCAACCCAGCTCTCGTGCACGGCGTCGGTCCAGACCTTCCTGACCTACGTGAACTACAGCCCGACGAAGATGGACAACATCTCCTATCGTCTCGAGTGGTTCGACGACAAGCAGGGACAGCGTACCGGCGTGAAGACGCGCTACGTCGAGACCGGGATCGGCTGGCAGCACTGGTTCTCGCCGCAGATCGAGATCCGGCCCGAAGTGTCGGTGTATCACGCGCTGGACGCGCCGGCGTTCAACGGTAACGCCAACTTCGGCATTCCCCCGAACAAGAAGACGGCCGTCATCGGTTCGGCGGACATCATCATCCACTTCTGATTCTGCGGACGGGTGGCGCCGCGAGCGCCACCCACTTCGGAAGAGACATTCGACAGGGGCTAACAATGAAAAAGATTCTTCTCACAACGGTTGCATTGGGCGCATTGACGGCGATGTCGCCGGCGTTTGGCGCCGATCTCCCGATCTACGGCAAGGCTCCGCCAGTCGCCGCGCCGGCCTATGACTGGTCCGGCTTCTATGTCGGCGTCTTCGGCGGCTGGGGGCTCGGCAATCACAACGTGAACAACGCCACCGGACCGGTGGGCTTCGCCAACTTCACGGCGAACTACGAATCGACGGGTGGCTTCGGCGGCGGCGAGATCGGCGCCAACTGGCAGAGCGGCAACATCGTCGTCGGTATCGAAGCAGACGGCTTTGGCGCTGACATCAAGGGCAACGACAATTTCGCGCTCGGCTGGAATGACGCGACAAAGCTGGGCTGGGGTGCCACGCTCCGGGGGCGCGGCGGCATCGCGGTCGACCGCCTGTTGCTGTTCTTCACGGGCGGTTGGGCTTATGGCGAGCTGACGCACACCAACACCAATCCCGGCGTCGGCGTGGACACGTTCAAGGCCACACGGAGCGGCCTGACCGCCGGCGGTGGCATCGCTTATGCGTTCACCAACAATCTGATCGGAAAGTTCGAGTATCGCTATTTCGACTACGGCACGTTCCATCGCGATGCGCCGACCAACGGTGTGCTGCCGTACACGGTGGCGAACACCTATTCGACCGTGATGGTCGGGCTCGACTTCAAGTTCGGCGGCAACGCGGTGGTCGCGAAGTATTGACGCCAGGAGGCAGGGGGACTGCATGATCGGCTCGAGACGAAGACTGAAAGTTGCGGCGATGATCGCTCTCGTTGGGCTTGGCGCTTGCCTTGCCGGATGCGTGAGCGATCTCGGTGCCACTGCAACAGATGCGCCGGGTACTCACCAGATGCGCTACTATGGCGGGCCCAAATATCCGATGTGGCCGAGCCAATGAGATCGATCGGCACGGCGTGCCCTGTGAGCGGACGCGCCGTGCGGATCGTGATCTCTGTTGCCGCGAGCGTGATGCTGAGAGGACGTGCTGTCAGTTCTGTGCAAGCGAACCATGCTACGCGCTGCCGACGCCTTGACAGCCTGGGAGCATCACGGCGGATCGCCGACGGCATGTCCGGCAATCACGGTCCGATGCGGTACGACCGCGGGTCGAGATCTCCAATGTGGCGCGGCCGCGTTCAGAATTGAGCCCCGTTTGGGCAAGTAAGCCAAGGCCTCGCAGGAGGCACGGGAGTGCATGAGTCAATGCGCACGTTTGCATCATGAACGCCGGTTCGAGCCTTAGCCGGAAAAGAGTCGTTACGCTTGCGGCTGCGGCGATCGCGCTTGCCATTGGGGCCGTCGGCGCGACGCGGTTGCTCGCGTCACATGGCAAATCCATGGAGATGTCGAGCCAGGCCAAGGTAAAGCCGCCGCGCTACGTTCCGACCGCATCCGAGCTGGCCACGCTCTCGATTGCGCCGGTGACGGAGCGGGTGTTTCGTGCGGAGCACGTCACGGAGGGCAAGATCGCCGTTAACGAAGACAGGTCCACGCCGATCTTCTCGCCCTATGCGGGCCGTGTCGTGAAACTTCTGGTGAAGCCCAGCGATGTCGTCGAGCGCGGGCAGCCGCTGTTCGTGGTCGAAGCCACCGACACCGTGCAGGGCCTGAACGATTTCGTGACGGCGCTCGGTAGCCTCAATACTGCGCGCTCCAAGCTCAACCTCGCGCAGATCGTCGAGAAGCGCGCCAACGATCTCTATGCCGGCAAAGCGGTGCCTCTCAAGGACTGGCAGCAGGCGCAGGCCGATCTCATCACAGCGCAGAATGACATGCGCTCGGCGGAGACCGCACTCGAGGCGGCGCACAATCGGCTGCGCATCCTGGGGCGGTCCGAGGATCAGATCATCAAATTCCAGGAGACGCGCCAGATCAGCGCCGAGACGCCGATCACTTCGCCAATCGGCGGGACGGTCGTGCAGCGCAAGATCGGTCCCGGCCAGTTCATCAGCAGCAGTGCCAGCGATCCGGTGTTCGTGATCGGGGACCTCTCGACGGTCTGGCTCACGGCCTTCGTGCGCGAGAGCGAGGCTGCGGACATCGCCATCGGACAGGATATCGCCTTTACGGTGCTGGCGCTTCCCGGTCGCGAGTTCAAGGCGCGTGTGGATTACGTCGCCGCCGCGATCGATCCGTCAACGCGGCGTCTCATGGTCCGCGCCACCATCGACAACAGGGACGGATCGCTCAAGCCGGAAATGTTCGCCAACGTTACGGTCTATGCCGGCGAAAACCGTCCCTCAGTCGGCGTGCCGAAGCAGGCTCTAATCTTCGAGGGCGATCGTGTCCGGGTTTGGGTTTCGCGCGACGACGGTTCCGTCGAGCTGCGCGAAATCCAGATCGGGTTGACCAATGGCGACCTCGTTGAGGTGCGCGGCAACCTGAAGGCCGGCGAAAAGATCGTCACGCGCGGAAGCCTGTTCATCGACCGTGCCGCTTCCGGCAGCTAACTCAAGGCAAGCCGGTTCACATGGAACGTCTCGTCGCCTTCGCAGTCAGTCGCCGCTTCCTCATGGTCGGCCTGTTCGCCGCCATGCTGGCCGGCGGCCTGATCGCGTTTCAGCAGCTCAACATCGAAGCGTATCCCGATCCGACGCCGCCGATGGTCGACATCGTGACGCAAAGTCCGGGGCTGTCGGCCGAGGAGATCGAGCGCTACATCACGATCCCGCTGGAGACTCAGGTTGCCGGCATCAAGAACATGAAGGTGATCCGGACCATCTCGTTGTACGGCTTGTCCGACGTCAAGCTGCAGTTCTCATTCGACTACACCTACGAGCAGGCCCTCCAGCAGGTTCTGAACCGCCTCTCGCAATTACCGCCGTTGCCGAACAATGCGCAGCCGCAGATCTCGCCGCTGAGTCCGATCGGAGAAATCTATCGCTACCGGCTGGTGGGGCCGCCCAACTACTCCGTGCTCGATCTGAAGACGTTGCAGGATTGGGTCCTGCAACGGCGTTTCCGCACCGTCCCGGGCGTGATCGATGTAACTGGCTGGGGTGGCAAGACCAAAACCTACGAGGTTGAGGCTGATTTCAACAAGCTCGTGGCGAACGGCTTGACGCTCCCGCAACTTCAACAGGCCATCAACAACGCCAACGTCAACGTTGGCGGCAACACCGTCAATATCGGCCCGCAATCCGCCGTTGTTCGCGGCGTCGGCCTGATCCGTTCGATCCACGCGCTCGAAAATACGATGGTGGCCTCCAATGGCGGCACGCCGGTGCTGGTCCGCGACGTCGCGACTGTCACCGTCGGCGAGCAACCGCGGCTCGGGATCGCCGGCCAGGATCAGGACGACGACATCGTTCAGGGCATCGTCCTGATGCGCCGCGGAGAGCAGAGCTCGCCGACCATTTCGCGCGTCGAAGAGCTCGTCGCCAGCATCAACAATTCGTCGATCCTGCCCCCTGGCGTGCGCATCGAGCGCATCTATGACCGCAAGGACCTGATCCAGACCACGACCCACACCGTGCTGGAGAACATGGTGGTCGGAATCGGCCTGATCGTGCTGTTGCAGTGGATCTTCCTTGGGGACCTGCGCAGCGCGATGATCGTCGGCGCAACGATTCCGTTTGCATTGTTTTTCGCGGTCACCATCCTCGTGCTGCGAGGCGAATCCGCCAATCTGCTATCGGTCGGGGCGATCGATTTCGGGCTGATCGTGGATGCGACCGTGATCATGGTGGAGGCGATCTTCCGGCGCCTGTCGCATACCGAGCGGCTGACGCCGGGCGAGCGGGCGACGATCTCGTCGCGCACCGTCATGGACATGAAGCATCATGCCATCCTGACGGCTGGCTCCGACGTGTCGCGCTCGATCTTCTTCGCCGCAGCCATCATAATCGCGGCCTTTTTGCCGCTGTTCACCTTGAGCGGCGTCGAAGGCAATATTTTTGGTCCGATGGCACGGACTTATGCTTATGCCCTCGCAGGCGGCCTGCTTGCAACCTTCACGGTCACGCCGGCGCTGAGCGCCATTATCCTTCCGGCCCATGTCGAGGAGACCGAGACGTTTCTGATGCGTTGGGTGCATCGGCTCTATATGCCAGTGCTGGCGCGATCGCTCGCACATCGCCGCGTCGTGCTGGCGGGCGGCGCCGTCCTGGTCCTGATCACGGTCGTCGCCGTGCGATTGCTCGGGCTCGAGTTTCTGCCCAAGCTGGAGGAGGGCAATCTCTGGATCCGCGCAACCTTGCCGCCGACCATCTCGCTCCAGGAGGGTAACTCCTACGTCAACCAGATGCGCAAGGTGATCGCTGCCCGGCCAGAGGTCGAGTCGGTGGTATCGCAACATGGCCGGCCAGACGACGGTACCGACGCCGCCGGCTTCTTCAACGCAGAATTCTTTGCGCCGCTCAAGCCCGCCAAGGAATGGCCTGAGGGCGAGGACAAGGACGCGCTGACCGCCATGCTGCTGGGGCAGCTTCAGGAAAAGTTTCCGGGCGTCGAGTTCAACTTCTCGCAATATCTCCAGGACAATGTCTCGGAGGCCGTGTCGGGCGTGAAGGGCGAAAACTCGATCAAGCTGTATGGCAGTGACCTCCAGGCGTTGACGGACACCGCAAACAAGATCAAGGCGCAGCTCGCCACCGTTCTGGGGATCACTGACCTTGCGGTCTTCACCTCGCTCGGCCAACCGACCATCCAGATCGATGTCGACCGTGCCCGCGCCGCGCGGTACGGGCTGTCGCCGGGCGATATCAATGCGACGATCAAGACCGCGATCGGTGGCGACAGCGCCGGGGACCTCTACGAGCCGGGCTCCGACCGGCATTTCCCGATCATCGTCCGCCTTGCACCACAGTTCCGAAAGAGCGCCGAGGCAATCCAGAATTTGCGAATTGGGGCGCAGGGGCCGAACGGCGTCACGCAGGTGCCGCTGAGCGAAGTCGCGACAGTCAAGGTCCTGTCCGGCGCCGCCTATATCTATCGTGAGCAGCAGGAACGCTATCTGCCGATCAAATTCTCGGTGCGCGAGCGCGATCTCGGCAGCGCCATCCAGGAGGCGCAGGAGAAGGTCGCGGCCAACGTGCAATTGCCGGCGGGCTCGCATCTCGAATGGGTCGGCGAATTCGGCAATTTACAGGATGCGATCCGGCGGCTGTCGATCGTGGTGCCGATCAGCCTCGCGCTGATCGCCATGCTGATCTGGTTCAATTTCGGCTCGATCATCGACACCGTCCTGACCATGAGTGTGATCCCGATGGCCGTGCTCGGCGGCATCCTGGGCCTGCTCGTGACCGGCATTCCCTTCAGCGTCTCGGCGGCAATCGGCTTCATTGCACTGTTCGGCATCTCGGTGATGGACGGAATCATCATCCTGTCCCAGTACAACGCGCTGATCGACGAGGGTATGGAACGCGGTGCCGCGATCCTCCGCACCGGCGAGCTTCAGCTTCGTCCGGTGCTGATGACCTGCGTGGTCGCGGGCATTGGGCTCTTGCCCGCGGCGCTCTCCAGCGGCATCGGCTCGCAGGTGCAGAAGCCGCTTGCGGTCGTGGTTGTCGCCGGAATGATGCTGGCGCCGATCGTCATTCTGGTCACGCTGCCAGCACTGATCTCGATGTTCTCGCGGCGGACCCGGCCGGGCCTGGCGGCGCAGCCTCAGTTGGCGCCGGCAGAATGAGGTGGGGCGTGCGTAACAAGATCGTCAGGGGGGCTGTGCGAGCGTCCGGCCGGACACTGGTACTTTTCCTTGCCGGGGCGGCGATGACGGTTTGCGTGCCATCGCGCGCGGAAACGCTGTCCGAGGCGTTGGTCCGGGCCTATCAGTCGAGCCCGCAGCTCAACGCCGATCGTGCCCGGCAGCGCGGCACGGACGAGAACGTGCCGCAGGCGCTCGCCGGCTACCGGCCGCAGGTGGTCGCGAGCCTCAGCGCGGGTTTGCAGGCGGTCAGGAATACGCTGCCCGACAATACGATCCAGGGCGCGACGCTGCGTCCGTGGACGATTGGCGTGACCGTCAGCCAGGTTCTGTTCAACGGCTTCAAGACCGCCAACAGCGTGCGCGTCGCCGAGTATCAGGTTCTGTCGGGGCGCGAGGCGCTGCGTAACACCGGGCAGGGCGTGCTGCTCGACGCCGTCACGGCCTATATGAACGTATTGGCCAATCAGGCCCTGGTTGAGGCGCAGCGCACCAACGTCGCAGTGCTGCGTGAGATCCAGGCGACGACGAAGAAGCGTCTCGATGCGGGCGATGTGACGCCGACCGATACGGCCCAGGCCGAGGCGCGCCTCAGTCGGGGCCTTGCCGATCTCAATGCCGCTGAGGTGACGCTTGCCATCAGCAAAGCGACCTACGTCCAGGTGATCGGCGGGCCGCCCGGTCAGTTGACGCCGGCCACGCCGGTCGATCGGTTATCGCCAGTGACGATGCCGGCATCGATCGAGACCGCCAATCACGAGCATCCGGCGGTGCTCGGTGCGGGCTACGATGTCGACGTCGCGCAGACCACGATCGAGGTCGCAGAAGGCAGTCTGCTCCCGACGGTTGCCGTACAGGCGAACGCCAGCCGCTCCAAGGATTCGGATTCCACGCTGAGCACGTTTGCGACCAATCAGGCCTCGATCCTCGGCCAGATCAACGTACCAATCTATGACGGCGGTACCGCGGCCTCCCAGACGCGCCAGGCCAAGGAACTCGCCTCGCAAAGCCGTCTGGTGCTTGAGCAGGTCAGGAGCCAGTCGCGGACGGCGGTTGTCGGCGCGTGGGTGTCCAATGAGGGCACCAAGGTCGCACTGACAGCGGCCGAGTCGGAGGCGAAGGCGGCAGACGTCGCATTGCAGGGCGTCCGCCGCGAGGCGGCCGGTGGCCAGCGCACCACGATCGACGTGCTCAACGCCCAGCAGGACCTCACCGCGGCCCGTTCGCGTCAGATCCAGGCGCAGCGCGACCGGGTGATCGCTTCCTACACGCTGCTCAGCGCCGTCGGCCGGCTGGATGTCCGCACGCTCAATCTCGATACGCCGGATTATCTGCCGGAGGCCCACTATCACCAGGTGCGCGACGCTTGGCACGGCGTACGCACACCATCCGGACAATAGGCGTTCGCGCCGCAGGAGGAATGAGCATGATCGGCGGAAGGCGCGCACTCCCGGCTCTCGTTGTTGCCGTCGCGGCCGTGCTGGCCTCCACTTTCGTAGCCAACGCACAGGGTTTTGGCCGAGGCCGCGGCAACTCAGGTCCGCCCGTCGAAAGCCGGCCAAAGGTCGACGAGAAGGCTTACAAGGCCGCGCTGGACAGGATTCCGGTGCCTGACGAGAAGTACGATCCCTGGGGTGGCGCCCGCGCCACTGATGCGGCAAAGGCGTCCAAGAAGAAGAACTAGCGCACCGCCGGCCGACGACCGTTCGCCAGCATTGCGACGACCGTCATGGCCGCCAAATGTCTGCCGTTGCTCGCGACGGCGACTGATGAACTTCGGTTCTCGGGCAGTCGTGCCCACTATGCGGCGCCTATATGAGCGGACGCCGGGCTATCTCGATTTCCTATCCGATCACCCACATCATGCTTCCATGCGATATCCGTTCGTGGAGGCCAGGGTGCCTAGGCGGCGATCACATCGCAGCCGGTTTGCCCTCGAGGATCGAACCAATTCATTCCGGATTGACCGCGATCTCACTCCCAAGAGTGCGAACCAAGAGTGCGAACGCGGGTATCGGCGGCGTCTGGCTTCGGGGGCAATATGGCAAGGGAATCGTTCGCTAGGCTGATGCTCCTCACTTATCGCGCCCTTGAGGTGCTGATGACGTTCCTGTTCCCGGCCTGGTACGGACCGTCCGCCAGATACCGGCCGGAAAATCATTACATGCGCGGCCCAGGGCCGAAATGGCGTGCGAAATATCTGGCCGAGTCTGTCTCTCCCCCCACGCGGTCGATCACCTCTTCGCGTCCTCGACAGGAATGATCGCGCGCTCATGGCTGACCCGCGGCGCTGCCTCAGCCAGCCGGAAGATCAAATACCTGACAGTCCGGGCGACGGCGCGCTTCGCGCGACGTTGAATTTGCCTTTGATGCGGCTCACATGTGGATGGAGTTGTTGTATGCTCGGTTAGCTATCAGCGCCGCAAGCACACGCTGACGGGCTTGCTTTTCGGCCGACGTGTGTCGCCTGCCAGGCGGGAGTTCAAGTGGTGACGGATGTTGAATCGAAGCTGCCGCAGGACATCGCGCCGGCGCCTGATGCCGAGCCCCTTCTGGGTCCGGTAGCATCGGAACTGGCGCGCTACGTTGCTTCAATCGCCATGACCGCCGCCGCGACGGTCGTCGCTGTCGGTATTGACAGCAGCGTCACTATCCCCAACCTGTCGCTTATTTTCGTGCTTCCAGTGATCATCGCAGGGGTGAGTCTCGGCCTCGGTCCGTCACTCTGTTCGGCGATATCAGGTGCTCTGGCATTCAATTTCTTCCTGACCGAGCCACGCTACTCATTGGCGGTCGATGACCCCGCGAACATCTGGGCGATTGGACTGCTGTTCGTGGTCGGGGTCATCGTGAGTGCAGTTGCCTTCACCTCCCGGCAGAGGGCGACCGAAGCGAGGCTGTCAAGAAGGCGCGCGACCTTGCTGCAAGGCTATTGCCGTGATGTCGTCGCGGCCGACAATACGAAGGCGATCGTCTCGGTTACGTCCCGGGCACTGGCAACGCTCTTCCAGGTTCCCGTCATCGTGATGCTCGTTACGGAGGGCAGGGTGGTTTCCCTCGAGCAAGTCGGAGACGTGGAGCCGCAGGAGGCCGAGTTGGAGGCGGCACGATCGTCCCTGGCGACTGGAACTGTCATACGCAGTGGCATCTATCCCAATCTGGCCTCCCGCTTTGATTTCTGGCCCGTGGAGACCGACGAAGGCCGGAATGCCGTGGTTGGACTCGCATTCGACCCTGATGAACGCCCTTCCTCACCGGATGCGCAGATCGACGTCGTCGTGCGCATCCTAGCCTTGGTGCTTGACCGTCAACATGCGCGGGTCAAACGCGATGCCCGACCGTCAGATTGAATCCGAACCATCCCGCGCTCCAAGCCTGCAACAAAATGAAGGCAGGCGATTTAAGGTAACGGGGTGGTGCACACCGCTCGACAGGTTTGGAGGAAGCTCGTTGTGAGCGTCGTAGCAGCCCATTTGTATCGTCATGGCAAGAAGGCAAAAGCCGTTTCATTGGACGAGCCTATCGATTGCAAGGGCAAATCCGAGTTTGTCTGGATCGGGTTATTCGAGCCTCCGGAACGAGAGCTTGAACAGCTCGAGAAGAACTATGGGCTTCATCCTCTTGCGATTGAAGATGCGCTGAAAGCGAACCAATTGCCGAAGGTCGACGTTTATGGCGACCAGCTGTTCGTGATGACGCGCACCGCCCATCTCGAGCACGACCGCATCGCCTATGGTGAAACCGCAATTTTCGTCGGGAAGAATTTCATCATCACGGTTCGCCATGGCTCGGCGCGCGCGCATAGCAATCTCCGCGCCCAGCTCGAAGCAGCCCCCAGCCTGCTGGGCTATGGCCCCGACTACGTTCTCCATGCCATCCTCGACTTTATCGTCGACGGCTATCTTCCGGTGGTCGAGACGATCGAGGAACGCGTTCTCACCATGGAGCAAAGCGCTCTCGACAGCTTTCTTAGCCGCGCGGACGTCAAGCGGCTCTTCGGGCTTCGCCAAGAACTGATCCGCTTCCAGCGAATTATCGGCCCGATGACGGAGGTCTGCGGCCGGCTCGTTCACCTCGAGACGCCGTGTCTTGACGCCAACGCTCGGCCTTATTTTCAAGACGTCCTGGACCATGTGCGGCGCGTCGAAGCGATGGTGAACTCCCTGCGAGATGTTCTGACTTCGGTTTTTGAGGTGAGCAATCTGTTGGAGCAGCAGCGTCAGGGCGTGATCACGCGGCAGTTGGCCGCCTGGGCCGCCATACTGGCCGTACCGACCGCGATTGCCGGAATTTACGGCATGAACTTTGAAAACATGCCCGAGCTGAAGACGCAATACGGCTACTTTGTCGTCGTTGGCATTATCGTCGTATTGTGCGGTGTGCTTTACCTGCGTTTCAAGCGCGCTCGATGGCTCTGACGCTAGTGGCTCGTCGCATTTGCCGAGTTGGGCCATTTCATAGATCGCACCGCGGCAAAGCTCAGTTGTGGAAATTCGGAGAGCTCGCGACTCGTAGACATCTGCCACCAACACAAGATCGCCGTGAGCGCTGCGTACCACCTCTTCCCACTTGTGATCTCCCGCAAAACGTGCCGGCCAAATGTCGACCCGGTTTGCGCGAATTCGCCTTCAATGTGACCCGCGTAAAGGGCGAGCGCTGCGCGAGTGACGTGTACATGGGGTTTTCGTGTGCGTGGTGAGAATCCGAAGGCCAGATTTTCGCTTCCAATTCGGACATGGATGAGCCTAGAAGGAGCAATCTGCGAAAGCCTCGTCGTGCCAAATTTCTCAGTCGATCCAGTCACATACGGGGTCGATCCTAGATAAAATAGTTCAATAAAATGAATGACTTGCGTTGGAAATTTTCCGTGGCACCCATGATGGATTGGAGCGAGAGTTCAGGTTTTTCAATTGGTTAGATGGCGGCGTGTGCGCGACGTGTGCACCGGGAGATCAAAAAAAATCGCGCGACCGCCAGCGTGAGCAAGGGTTCTCTGAAGCGGCAGGTCGGTAGCGGAAAAGTGTCTGTCTTCGTTGCTCATCGCGTAGCTGCGCCTGCGACCTATCCAATATGGACGCGTCGCACCGAGATAGGCGAACTGCCTCTAGTCAGCGGTCGCAGGTTCGAGCCCTGGTGCGTCCACCAATCAATGGCCAGCGGCGACAACCATTTGAGCAACTGATTTTTTCAAGGGTCCGTTTTGATTCAACGAACGAGCGTGGGCGAGGTATGCAAGGGCCCACCTACGCAGAAGAGTCGGCTAGGTTCAGATTCGTTCCGTGTTCGCGCACTCGAGGTGCTACCGATTGGAGTGATCACTATCGCCGATTTCCGGGGCGACGTTCCAAACCTTGGATGCGCAATATCCGCAAGCCTATGACTAGCAAAGGTTGCATCTGAAGGAGAATTCAGCTAGGAAATCACGTCGAGTTTCTGCGTGAAGGGCGATGTCAGCTGCCGACGTGAGCGGACAGTCACTAGATCCTATTTCTATCTTGGTCGATGCTGCGCATCTGTCAGGAGTCGCTTTCGCGAGCACGTCGGTTGTCCACCGAGACCGGTGAGACGATTTCACTTGCGCTCACTCGACTTGGACTCGTCCATCGCGCACAACACCGCAAACATGTCAAATCCCATCGTACAAAATATTCCACGTTGCCGAAATTCAGAAAATGGCGTATGTGTCGCCCATCCAGGTTCATCCTTGAGGGATGATCATGTGGTCGTCAGTGTCGCGAGCCGGGCTTGCGGTGGACGCGGCAGCGTCGGGTGCGAATGGCAGAGGGCGGGCCGGATTGCTCTGCGTGAGCCCGAGGCTTCGTGCGGACGAACGGCGCTGACAGGCCCGTCTCGCCAGTAGTTTTCGGGCTCCGTCGACAGGGCTGGAAAATCTGCAGCGAACATGGCGAGCCGCGCGTACGGCAAAACCGTGTGGTCCTTGCTGCAAGCAGTATTTTGGGTCTGTTGAAGTCGGCGGAAGTGCCTGAAAAACGTAGGATATTCCGACTGCTTCCGGGTCGCAGTGAGGTCCGCCCTAACGTGCCGGGCCCTAATAGGCCCTAGTTTCGCGGTCCGGCTGCTTTTGGTCGCCGATGCGCTGGCGTGCGCCGCGCGCGGCGGCGCCGGGCGCACGACCTACCTGCAGCATGCGCGAAGGGCGGCTCGGTTGCCGTAGTTGGACCAATTACTTTTTTTGCTCGGTGCTGGTGGTGCCGTCGCGGGTGTCTCGGCGCTCTTCGTGTCCTGTGCGCCGCTCTTGGCGTCGCTCTGTGAGTCCGGTGCGGCGTTCCTGGCGCCGTTCTGTTCGCCCGCTTCGCCGTTCCTGCCGGCGCTCTGTCCCCGACTTCGGTGTGTCTGTGGGCGGCGTCGTGGGCGTGGCGGGCGTAGTGGTGGTTTGGGCATCAGCCTGCGAGACCGTCAAAACTGCAGACGGAGCGGCAAGTCCTAGTGCAGCGGCGCATCCGAGGAAAGCGAGTGCGCTGCGACGACTGAACAGTTTCGCCTCTGAACGCTTCTCATTTTCAGGCTCCCGATTTGCTGCCCTGTCAGAGCATGTCACTAACGTCGAGAACCGAGCTATTGATCTGGATCAACTTGGCCGTGCAGTTCAAGCCTAGTTGGAATTTCCACCGACGGAATTGCCCTTCTCGGCAGGTGAGGGATGATGGTTCCGGCAGTGACGATCAATCCACTGGTGAATTTGGTTTGCGCAAATTCCTTAGCTTCTGCCTCTGTTGCGAACGTTTTGGTTAAGCGCGGATGTCGCCGCCTCAACAGCGTGCCATCTGTCGGAACTTCAAAAGTGACATACCACGTGTGCTTCATTCCGCGATGCCGCAGCGCAGTCTCGGTCGCCTGTCCTCCGCACCGGGACAATAAATGCCGCCACCGGGACGAAGCGGGGACGGCTCCTTTCTCGCACGTCGCCAGCGAGAAGGCTTTACCGCCCCGCCCCAATGCGATTGACGCCGCCATTTGCGTTGCCACCAACGTTATGACGGACCGCAGCACGCGCCACCGGACGGGGCCTCAGCACGACGCCCGCCCGAGCAACGCAACCGGCAGGATAGCCAACATACGTGCAGTAAATTACCGCGTTGGCTGGGGTTGGATTGAGAGTGAGACCTGCGAGCCCCAACAAGGCGCTAGCAGCAATCCCGGTAACAGTCGCTGACTTGATCGAAAGACGCTGCTTCGGATGCATGGCAGACCTCCCTCTTTGCGCTTGCGTCACTGAAAGTGACGGGAGCCCCTCAGGTGCGGCTGAACATGGCTTGAGCGCTAAGGGATCGCTGACATTGACTAAATCAACGTAGGGAGAGCGCGGGCGGGGACCGTCTGACGATGGCGACCCCTCCGCACCGGCTCAACGGTCGCCAAGGTACTGTGGAGGCCGCGACCCTCCGGGGGGACCGCGCGACCACGCCCATCGCGGAAATCTGGTGTGAGAAAATCCGTGGTTGCAGTTGCAGGGGGCACAACACGGCACCAAGCGAGCCTGCCGGACGTGACAACGCGCGCTAAACGTGTAGCTTATCTTTTGCTCCTCTCTGGCTTACTCTTGGTCTCCAGATTTCACGGCAGGCCCCCGAGGATTTGTGAGTTGCGCTACCTCTTTGATGATTATGCGTTGGACGTTGATCGGCGGGAACTGCATCGCGGTCAGGTCATGGTTCCTGTCACGCCACAGGTGTTCGACCTGATCGAATACCTGATCCGCAACAGGGAGCGCGTCGTTACCAAGGAAGAACTCATCAGCGCCATCTGGAAAGGACGCATCGTATCCGATGCCGCACTTACGACCCGCCTAAATGCTGCTCGAAACGCAATCGGCGACACGGGTGAGAGACAGCGCCTAATCAGAACACTGTCGCGCAAGGGCTTCCGCTTCGTTGGTGCAGTGCGCGACGCCCAGAGGCCTGCGGTTGTCCCGGTTGGCTCGGCAGCGCATAGCAGCGACAGGCTGCCAAGCCAGCCCTCGACGCCCCGACTGTCCATCGTGGTGCTACCCTTCGCCAATCTCAGCGGTGATCCGGAGCAAGACTACTTTGTAGATGGCGTGACCGAGAGCCTGACTACGGACTTGTCACGAATAAGAGGTTCGTTGGTAATCGGACGACACACCGCATTCACCTACAAGGGCAAGGCAGTCGATCTGAAGCAGGTAGGTCGCGAGCTAAACGTGCGCTATGTTCTGGAAGGCTCTGTACAGCGGTCTGACAACCAGCTTCGCGTTAACGTGCAGCTTGTCGATGCCGAAACCGCGAGCCACCTATGGGCCGAGCGGTTCGACAAACCCATCGCCGACTTGTTCGAGATGCAAGACGAAATCATAGCGCGGCTCGCCAACGCGCTCGATGCCGAACTCATTGCCGCCGAGGCCCGCCGAGCGGAGCGTTCGTTGCATCCAGATGCGAGGGACTTAGTTTTCCAGGGCCTTGCCTCCTTATACAAGGGGTGGACGCCCAAGAATTTGACCCAAGCGCGCGGCTTTTTTGAGCGAGCAATAGCTCTCGACCCCGAGAGCATTTCGGCAATGCTCGGCGTCGCCGGTGTCCACGTCGCAATGTCAGCAATTTTCGTGAACGATGACCGCGATGCGCAACTCGCAGCAGCCGAAGTGTTATCTGAGAGGGCGCTGTCCCTTGCGCCGGACCACGCCTTGGCCCACCTGACGTTGGGCGGCGTCTATTTGATGACGAACCGTGCCGCACACGGCATTTCTGAATGCGAGCGTGCGTTAGCAATTGATCGCAACTTGGCTTTCGCGCACGGCGGAATTGGTTTGGGAAAGCTCTATCTGGGACGCGCCGCTGAGACGGAAGGACATGAACTCAGGGCCCTCCGTCTCTCCCCTCGCGATCTTAGCGCGTATCAATGGATGTTTTTTATAGGTGTAGCCAAAGTGCATCTCGGTTCTGATGCTGAGGCCGTCGATTGGCTGCGACAGAGCATAGAGGCCAACCGCAGTTTTCCACCTGACCATTTCAACCTCGCCGCAGTCTTGGCCCTGCTAGGCGCAGCCGATGAAGCGCGGGTTTCTGCAAGAACTGGACTTGCACTCATTCCAAGTTTCACTCTTCGTCGGTTCCGCCTCGAAGCACCTAGCGATAATCCGATTTTCCTTACTGCGCGCGAGCGCATCCACGAAGGCCTGCGCATGGCGGGGGTGCCAGAGGGGTGATGTCGCCTAGTAGGGTCACCCGCGACCGGGCTGGCCAAGGTTTGCTATGGCCGCCGAAACGGGACGTGAGCTATCCTGCCGCGACGCAACAGGAATGACGCTGATGTCCGAAACCGTCGCGCCCGTCGCCAAGCCTGTCGCCCGACCGCGATCCGACAAACCCGCGACCGTCAGCGCGTCTGCCTTGGCGCTCCACCTCGATTGCAGCCGGACGTACATCGACAAGCTCCAAGCCGAAGGCGTGATCCAACGGCAAGGCGGCGGCTTCCGGCTCGGTCAAAGCCGCGTTGCCTACCTGCGGTACTTGCGGCGTGAGCGACAGCAATCGCCGCGCGCACTGAAGCCGATGCTGCGCACGTCGCGGCAATGACAGCGTGTTTTCGAGAACGCTGCAATCTCCTCATGCTGTTGCCGAAAAGCAGCTGTTTCATTGTTTCTTCGTGGAACTGTTCCATTTTGCGTTTTCGCCGCAGCAAACAGTTTTAGATTTGCGGTCTCCGGGCTGGGGCGTGTTTTACGATAGTGAATTTTCGAACCCGGAGGCTTTTCGAAATGATTTTGGAATTCCTCGCAATTTTTTCTCTCGTTCAGTTCGCCAACATGATTTCGCGACTGATCGGTCGGCGGCATGACGTGCTCTTCTACGTTTCAAGATCAGGTCCTCACCGGTAAGAGTGGCTAAGGCGGCATTGCTGGCGCCGTTTTGACGGCATCCAATCGTTTGATCTCGCGCTGACTACCTACGCCGTCGCGCCACCCGTCGTCTCGGCTGGATTGGTTTGCCGGGCGCGAAACATGCACAAGATCGCGCGGGGACCACGCGCGCACACGTTTGGAAAGATTTCAACCTCGTACAATTTTAAAAAGTTATGGTCTCTTACTTTTAAATCCAAATCGTCGCGATAGTCTGCGCCGATTATCGCGTTAGTTTTTTGATCCAATGACTTTTGGAGTTGGTCCGATGATTGAGCGGCGAGCATTGGCGCGCATTGAAATCAACCAACCCGCGATGATTCACTTTGACGAAATTGACGGCGTTCATGGCTGCGTGGTGAAGGACGTGAACGATCAGGGGGCGAAGTTTCACTGCCCGTTCTACGTGTTTTCTCGCGATTTCGATCTGTCGCTGGATGGCTTCAAGACGACGAGGCGTTGCCATGTAGTGTGGCGGCACGGGACTACGTGCGGCGTCAGATTTGTCTTTTGATACCGCACTCCAATTGCTTGCAGGTAAATCACGCACCGCGCCAGACGTGGAGCACCCCCTCACGGAAGCCGCCAACGAAGTGGTCCGATACATCGGGCGGCATGATGCGGCAAACGTCGTCGAATGATCCGCTGACTACGGTGGCAATCTCATGCGCGGTCGCAACCTTGGCCCAACGCCGGCCTGCGTCCAATCCGCGCTGACGTTCCCGATCCACGCCCATACCGCCCCCGGCCAAACGAAATCTGCGGCGCCTGGGCTCAGGCCCGACCGCTATGTGTGTGCACGATTATCGTGAGCTTTTCTCCCATCGCCTTCGCCAGCACGGCGCCTGTGGTGCGATTAAGTTCCTTGGCGATCAGCGAGAGCGGCATGGTGCCCGCCAGCAATTTGAGCTTTTCGACCTCTTGCTCGGTCCAACTTACTTTCCAGCGCCCCATGGGTCTCGAGTTATCCTTCAAAAAGCGGCCAATTCGCTCGCACATACTATGGTCGAAATCTCGCTTCGCAACACCGGTTCCCGTGTATCCATCAGCGGCAATGGCCTTTCCGTTGTTGATAAGCCGAATGGCACAAATTGCACTTGCTGACGACGGCTACTTATCTCAGCGCTTCAACGGCCCCGCCCTTGACGGATGTCCTCCTCCAAAGATCTCTCCGGCGCCTTCCAGCCCCCAGCCCCGGCGGGCCAACTTTTGCCCGGAGTTCCTACGCTCAAAAGTGGACCATCATCAGCTATGGTTCGCGACATAGTTTCCTTCGGGACGGCAATGTTGGGCGATGGCGCAGGAACCTCCAGACGACATAGGACTGACCAAATCGCAGCGAAGCGCACTGGAAGCCGCCGCGCGAGGCGAAGTCACGCATGACCCCCACGTGTTCTCGTTCGGCTTCGTGAATCGGGAGGGCCGCAGTACACGGTCGGTGTGGTGGCTTTGGCGCCGGGTTGATCGAGTACGGACGGAAAATCAGTGACCGCAGGGTATGGAGCCAACAGCCCATGGATGGGCGGCGCTTGGACATGCGATTTGTTCACCGCCGAAGAGCTGAACCACGCGCGCTACAACGAAATGCCCATCAGAAAATGGCCGTCGGTGGATGCATAACCAACCACTGACGGCCCTCGCTCGTCGCCGTGCGAGCACGGCTGGCACACCAGCGCATCAGCGCTTCTGATCGAGGCTCGAACATAATCGCGCGGCGTTGTTTTCATGGTTGTCCGCCGGGGCCGATGCGATCTGCCTTATCCTGCTTGGTTGCCCGCGATCCGCTGACGCAGATCTAGCCAGCGGTCGATAACGACGCCGAAATCGTCGCGATAGCGCCATGTGAGTCGGCATTTTGCCACCGTCAGAAAGTCGTCGAACGTGATGTAGAAATCGATCGGTAGCAGGCCGAGCCGGTCTGAGTGGACGACGGCGCCGGTTCGGCTGACATCGTAAGCAATGATCCGCAAATCCTGGCTGCCATCAAAAAAGAGCAGCCCTTCGGTAGGATGCTTGTTCATGTGCAGTCCTCGGTACGTTGGCCGCGCTGGCTTTAGGTACGTAACGGAAGCGCATGGTTTAATGAAAGCAACCATACGCCCTTCAACTGGACTGAAAATCTGGAACCTGATTTAGAGTTAAGTGGCGAATTTTATTAAACTGTTGCCTGTCCTACCGTGGGATGGAGCCAAGGCGCTGCAACCACCGCTGCCGGATGACGCACTCAGTATCGTCATGCGCGGGGCCGACAAAGAGGATTGCGCGGCGCGAGCGCAACTCAACAACCCTTTCCTTGACGGCCTCGAAGGAATGAAGAATTTTGATTCAGCGGCGTCCCTCCGGCTTCAACGAACCGTGTCTACCGTCGAAGGTGGCCGAGCCGCCGTCTGGCCCGGACTGGGTCCACGAAATCAAGCACGAGGGCTACCGGCTGATGCGCCGGGATGCTCATCGGGTTTTTACCGCCGCGCAGAACTGTTCCGTGACCGCCGTTGTTTCCTCGGTGACGTTCCAGCCGTTCGCCTCGGCGTTTTTCCTGGCCAACTTTTGCTCGTTCTGGAGCATCTGTTTGATTTGCGCGTACGGCTTCCAGTCGGCCTTGGATAGCTTGACGGGGGGTGCACCGCAGACGTTGTGGGCAATCGCTTTCTGTACACTTGTGCTAACGTCGCTCATGAGGTCCTCGACGACGGCAGTGAAGCGCGCCTTGGCGTATTGGCTGTTGGCCGTGATAAAGTCCTTGCAGAAGGTGACCCGTTGACCTCCATCGCGGGCCTTGATGTAGGCCGTCTGCGCTTCGTAATGGAGGCGGTAGGCGAGTTTGTCGGCGTTCGGGTCGGATTTCACCGCTTCGAGCATGGCGCGGTGGTCACTCGAAGTGGCCTCACTGATCCTGATGTCACATGCTTTGGCGAGGGAGAAGACCGGGGCGTAGGCCCGCACCTCGGCTTCCAGGGCATCGTTGGCGCGCGCAACTGGTGCGCACAGGCTGGCGGCGATTGCGAAAGCAGCGAGACAGTGTTTCATTGATGCCATGCTCCAGATCACCAAACAGTAAGCGGCGGCCTCGGCGCACCTCGGTCTTCATAGTTCTGACCAAATGGCGAACCCGATGTACGCGAGTACGGCCATGCTGAGAACGATGACCGCAATCGCGGTCAGTTCGATGGTGAAAAGTCGTCTTGATGCCATGCACCACTTTTTACGGCAGTCGAGCGGCGGCGTTGATCTTGATCAAGCCGCCTTCTCGGTTGCTGGAGCGGTTCCCAGGGTGGAGGAGCGGGAACCTGTGGATGCACGCGCCGTGGGACGAGGCCAAGGCATTGCAGCGGCCATTACCGGATGACGCGCTGCGGATCGTTAGCTTGTCAGAAGGCTCGGTACCCGTGAGGGCTGGTGCCATAGGCACATCGACGCCATCCAGGTTGCGATTGACCAGTATGCGGAGGCGGCTTTCGGCAACCGCGAGTTCTTCCTGAACAAACCGCACAGCATCGGCCCGAGCATCCCAAGCCAGACCGACATCCCATAGGCTGTTCTCTTTATCGCATCCCGTCGTGCGCTCTTCGAGAAGCGCTTCAAAAATATCCGGGAAGGCGTTTGCGGTTGTGGGAGACGTTGGAGTGCATTCACGGATGGAACACATCTCAGGCTTCCGTAGTTGGAGATTCGTTGAAGAAGGAAGGTAGACTGCCCGTCGTTGGCCCCCCGACGGCGGGTTATTTTTGTGAGTTGCGTATGCGGCGTACCCGACCGGCGATGCCGGGCTTCATCAAGCCCGGCGATGCCGGGCTTCATCAAGCCTCAGCTCGCCAGTCTCAGGATGAAAGCCCCGTCGGGCGTCGATTGGAGTCATGAGATCAAGTACGACGGCTACCGCATCCAGCTCCACATCGACGGCGATGAGCGCAAGGCCTTGTCGTGTCTGCACGTCTATTTTCGGCGTAGATACGCCCGATATCGAAGGTGTCATCGTCGAAATCGATTTCGACCCGAAGCTTCTGAATTAAGGTGAGCCACCCATTTGGAGCAAGCGACCTCAGCTTTGGAAGGGTGACGAGCTGAGGCCGCCTGCACTTCGGAACGGAGGCGAATCCAACCGGCGCCAGACGAGGGTAGGCCGCATTTATCCCCATGGAGTGTCCACTTGTGAACGATGCCGCAGCGTTGTTGTTGCACGTGCTTTACACCTTGTGAATTTGGACAGCCCTGGTTGTGCGCGTGTGTCTCACGCCTCATGTTTGCAATTGCCGAATTGCGATGGGCTTCACGCTTGGAGGTTAGCGAGAATGAGCTCGCGACAGCTATCCGTGATAGCTTCACTCAAGCGAATGACGCCGCTTACCGAGTGATGGTGAAGCTAGCAACCGAAGCGACGGTAGAAACTTATGACGGGTTGTATTGGTCGCGTAGTAGGCACGCGAATTGAACATGGTCGCTTGGTCGGAAGCCGCCGCCCATCAAGGATCGGGCTTCACTGAGATGCCTGATGCCATTCGCGCTGGAACAGCTCTTTAGGGAGACGGCCCCAGCCGAGAGGCGCTTTGATGTAATGCCGGGGCCGCTCCGCCAGCTGAGGGACAAGCTCAGCATCATTTAAGAAACCCTGTGCGTCTCGAGTTCCTATAACAAGCAAGTCAATCGGTTTCGTCCCTTCATCAACGCGCCTGATGAGGGAATGGTACGACCGAGGACGCGTCGCTGCGCCTCGGCAACTTTGTCTCTGAGTATTTCCAGTTCCGATAATTGTGAAGCGAGCTCGGCCACGCGACGAGCAAAAACATCCACGCGATCATTGTCCATCGAATATTCCTAAAACGCTCTTGATAAGCGAACTTAACCAAACGGATTTCACGCCATCGCATGTTGAATCAATCAACGGGAGGTACGTGCATCCAACGGGGGAAGTTTCAGGTTTCCTGCAAAAAAAATGTGAGGCTTGGTCTTTCTTAGTTCTCATCAAAATAGATCTCGGCCGGGAGATCGAATGCGGCGTACAGGATGAATGCAGCCGCGCCAAAGAAAAATGAGCTGAACGCTAACCCGAAATAGAACCACATGATTTAGGTCTCAAATCAACAATACAATTTGTAATGTTCTAGGCGCACCGCAGATTAAAATGACGGCGGAAAGCTATGCTGCCATGCTCAACCCACAGTGACAAGAAGCACAGCGGGGAACACGGTCGGCACCGTATTACTGCGGAGATAGGAACGCCCGTGGAGTTTATTGCGATTCAGCGGATTCGCGCTCTTGCGGAAGGTGAGACGTGATCTCCGCCCACATACAGCGTGCAAAGAATGCGTGGGCACTAGTAGTAAGCGTCGAGAGGGAGCTGATCTCGACCCGCTTTGAGTACACCGTCAGAACAACCGAACGCAACCTGCAGAAGCGCTCCGAGCTTCGACCAGATCAGTGAAACCCAAACGGTTTTTCTCATCGCGGCAACGGATGCGGCCGTTGCCCACCCCAGGACGCAGAGAAGGGGGGGTCCTAATTTGGGGTACTGGCCGAATTAGGCCACCGGTAGGAACTAAGGGATTGCCCGCCCTGTTGCATGTTGTTCCTCCCTCTAAGGAACAGCCAATGGCCGATGACAACAACAGAAATCCCAATGAGAAGCAGCCGGGCGAGAATCCGGACGGCAAGTACCATTACAACCCTGGGAACATGGCCGGAAAGAAGCCGGGGGATTCGGAGCAGACTGCCGAAAACCGTGGCGAGCAGCCGCACGAGGACAAAGAAAAACCCGCCGGTTAGGCGCTGGCCACTCGTGGATGCTAAATAGGCTACTCAACGAAAAAGCCCGGCACTAGGCCGGCTTTTGGATCATGCCGCGACGATCCGGAGGGTTTCCGTGGGCAGCGCAGGGCCACAGAGAGGGAAGCGCCCAAGCCAAGCGATGCTCCAAGTCCCGAGCGCCTTCGCTAGCGTCGTGAGTTGCATCCCTACAGGCTTTCTTCGCGGAGTCGCCTGTTTTTCTTCAAGAGAGCAGGTTTGTGAGGTGAACAGACGAGCGTAGGACAGTTGGAACGTCGTTAGATTTTTAGTGTTAATCCAACCTTCCGCGAGTCACGATGCGTGAAGCAGCTAACTTAGGGCCTGGTGTTCAAAGCACTAGGCCCTCCTTCATTAAGCCGAAGCGAGGAATGCCGATCGCTGGCTTCTTGCGCTGAAACGGCATGCTTAGACAAGCCGCAGGGTAAGCTGCCGAATGTCCTGGACGGCGTGGCGGTCGACGAACTCCTGCAGGTGCGAGGGCACATCGGCAAGTTGAAGGTCACAACGGCGCAGGTGACCTTGCCCCCAAGTTTTATCCAGTCCTGAGTTCGCCCCGGCTGTTGGATTTGCCCGGTTGGACGGTGGCAGCGGCGGGAGCCGGCGCGGAGCCCTC
>NZ_SPVJ01000021.1:0-122139 GCF_004634465.1 Bradyrhizobium sp. MOS001 | reverse complement strand
GGATCTGTCCGCGCCTTCAACGAAGCGTCCCATCCATATCCCCCATCAGGAAACGGAGGAATCGTAACCGACTCGTGGCTTTTCACACAGCCAGGGTCAAAAACGGCGCTTGGGAAGTCGGCCGGTCACTTCCGGTCCGCCCCGATAAGCGGACCACTTCGCAGTTCGCTTGCAGTTCGCATTGGGGCCATCAGGAGAAGTAAGCCGTCCTCACTCGATCACTTCGTCGGTGCGGGCGAGGAGCCCTGGCGGTACAGCCACGTCGAGAGCCTTTGCCGTTTTGAGGTTGACTGCCAACCCCGTCCCGATGCACCCAACGACTTCTTTATCCAGCCCGCCGCCATCCCAATGAGGCGTGGCACGTCGCCCAACAGTCGAAGAGCGCCTGCCCTTCGGCGAGACTTGGTAGAACGAAATACGCTGGCGATACGCGAACGCAACACGACCGTCCGCGAGCTTGTTGTCACCGTCCATCGTAAACGGGTGGACGCTTTTGTGCCTCGGCATCACGGCCTTCCTGGAAATCCCTGGTCGTGAGCAGCGCACTATATTGGTCGCCGAGCTTAGCGAGCGCCGTCTGAGAGTCTTCGAGCGCCATATGGGAGGAGGCCAGGGACGTCTTAATCCCGAGAGGGCCGCATGCGGCGATCTTGTTGGCGATCTCGACAGCCTTCGCGAGAGCCGCATCTCGGTTTGGGGCCACTTCCTGAACCGTTCCCATCCGGAGGGCTTCCTTCGCACCCCAATGATCGCCTGTTAGAATGAACCGCATGGCATTTCCCCATCCGGCTTCTCTGGGGAAACGAACCGTTGCACCGCCTCCGGGAAAACGGCCGTGCGTATTCTCATCCTGACCGAACTCCGTGTCTTCCGACGCTACGCGTATGTCCGCTACAAGGAAAAGCTCGTGCGCCATATTCCAGGTGTCGCCATGCACCGCGACAACCAGAGGCTTCGTGAGCGCTGGCCCGGTCCGCCCCAGAGGGTCGATGAAGCCGGGCCCATCCATCATCTTTTTTCCCGACTGAGCGAATGCCTTGTAGGCATCGACATCGACACCTCTGGAGAAGCGGTCGCCATAGCCGAACAGAACCGCCGCACGGAGCGAGGGGTCCCGATCATACTCGTAGTATGCTCTCGCCACGCTTTCTGTCGCATCCGGATCCAGCCGGTTGTCGATGTAAGGCCGATTGATGCCAATCAGTACAATTTGGCCTCTGCGCTCGATGGTGATCTTCGTCTGCTGATCGTACGGGATGTCCGCCATAAGCCTGGACTGCGCGGCCTCGTCGGTTTGTGATGTCATCGACTTGTCTCCCGATTTCTGGGCCTGCAACGCAACCGTCCCGAAAAGAACGGCCACTACTCACCGCTATCGGTGCTGAAAGCTGTGGTGTTGAGCAACGCCAGGCATTGCCCCATAAGCCCTGTTGGCCCCATACCAGGGAGCCGCGCCGCCAGGGAGTTCGAGGCCCATTCTGCCTGCTGGCGTTAACTCGCAGTCGTTCAATATATCCCTATTGGGATATTGCGCCTGAAACGAAGCTGGATTTTGAGTCGCCCACGTCGGGCACTGGGCACTTGCAGAGGTTATCGCGCCAATCGACATCATCGCTGCAATAATGGAAGTCCTGAATCCAATCATAATCGTACTCCGAACGGTTGTTGTTTTCGTGCGGAGCGTTCGCGCTGGCTAGAATCGGCTGCTCTGTTGAAAGCGTTTCCTGCGAATTTTTTTGACAAGGATTAGCTAGGTATGCGCTTGGGAAAAGACACGCAGTGGAAAATCACAGCTGCGCGAACGGCAAATCGGCACGCTCACCATTGCGTGAGCCGCCCCCACATCCACGGATGTCTGACGTCGGGATTGCGGTCCTAGATCATGCGCCGAGGCTGTTGAAAGGAGCCGCCAAAAACCTCCTCCTTTCGCGTTCGGTAGATGGTGACGACCTCCCGGCACGCTTTGACATTCAACCGGTGGAAATCGATCTTCAATTGATCCAGCTCGCCAACGGTTATCCGGTAGTTGGCCGCGCCCAGGAACAGCAGCGCCATTGTGGTGGGCCATGAGAAATCGAGAGACTTGGCCAGGATCAACACCGGCTCGCGATCCTTCTCGATCAATGCCCGTTCCGCGACGTCTATTGGAAGCCCACAGAGCAACGACAGGGCAACGGTGGTCTCGTTGAACTTGAGAGAGTGAGCAAGCTCGAAGACCTTGTCTTCCGTCAATTCGCCTCTCTCGTGCAGTTTTGCCACCGTGCGTTTCGCCGTGAAGTAATCCTTCGACGCCGGGCCAAACCTGGCGTGAATGGCGCCGGTGACATCGACGACGACGCGATGGACCTGATTTTCGATATCCGGACGCTCCCTCTTCAGCTTTTGCCGCACCTCTTCAGAGGCTTTGGCGATCAACTGGTGGAAGAGATGTCGAGGAATATCCTTTCGAAGTCCTACCGATTCAGCGAGGATCGAATCCCCTTCCGACCGCCGCACCAGGTGCAGAAATCCGGATTTGGAGAGGTTCGCCCCGGCATTTGAAGCGACCGAGGTTACGACCTCGGGAGATCCGCGCACCACCAGGACATCGGTGACCGTTTCCGGGACCGTTTGCCGCTTGGAGATTGCAAGCAAATGTTGCTGGCTCTTGTTCTTGGCACACGCAATCAATGTCTCGGTGTCGAGGCGCTCCGACTGACTGAGAACCGGCCATGCGACATCGATGCAGTCGTCGCTTGCCATCTGCCGGGTCAACGCATAGGGCGCGTTTGAGCTGCATGCGAGCTTTCCCGCGAGCTTCGCCCGCGCGCTCGTTTCAATCTCTTGCGCGAGACGACCGATGACCTCACCGAACGTCCAGATCTGCTCCTCGGAATAAGTGCCGGCGATCAGGATGTCCGCCGCATGCCAGAGCGCCCGCAGACAACTCTCGGGATTTCCTCTCGCAACTGCTTCGTCCAACTCGGCCAAGAATGACGTGATAGCAGCCATTGATGCGCTCGCGGTTTGAAAATAATCGAACGACAAAAGCGGATTTCAAACGAATGGGCGATGACACCACTCCAGACCTGAACACGCCGTAAAATCATTCCCGCCGCCTCGGATCGGGCATAAGATTCGCCTAATCAGATCGATCGAATTTTAGGTAGTGCCTGACTTGGAGGAAGCGGACGCCGTCAACACCCGCCCAACGTAGCTGCACCCGCGAGGTCACGCGTTTTGACCAGCAGCAGCCTCCGGCAAGCGAAGGATACCTCGGCTGGGGCAGCAGCACCGCCCACCGAATGGTTCGGCTCACGCTTAAGGGATTACGGCGACAGTGCTACTGCGCGCCGTACTCGAATGGCTGAAATTGTAACTGGAGGCGCGACCGACGTAACTACAATACCAGCAACAGTCCCGAAACCAGCAAGATGCTGAGGATAATTCGCCGGAACAGCGCGTCATCGACGCAGCGA
Source organism: Bradyrhizobium sp. MOS001 (assembly GCF_004634465.1). NCBI lineage: Bacteria > Pseudomonadati > Pseudomonadota > Alphaproteobacteria > Hyphomicrobiales > Nitrobacteraceae > Bradyrhizobium > Bradyrhizobium sp. MOS001. The sequence goes on along the minus strand of NZ_SPVJ01000021.1, from coordinate 118,681 downwards.
AAGACAAAAATCCCGAGCGCCGTTCCTGCAACGAGCGCCGGGATGCCGACGGCGAAGTCAACCAGGACCTTTGTCGACAGATCTCCTCGGATCAGCATGAGAACAAGTGCGAATATCTGCATGGCGGCGATGAAGGGTTGAACCATTCCGCGCTGTTCGGTTTTCGGCACGCCGTGGATGTCACACCATATGGTCGGTATTGCACCCGGCATTGCCGTCAACCCGCCGACAAAGCCTCCGCCGAAGCCGATCAATGCATTACGTCCCGCATTCATCTGCAGGCGATGAGAAAGCGCCGGCCGGAACAACGTGTAGGCCGCGTAGCAGGCGACGGCGAGACCAAAGCTCTCCCTGAAGATCCGGGCGTCTGCAGCTTGCAGCAACCACACGGCGATCGGAACGCCAAGCAATCCGCCGACGACCAGTCCCGAGCTCTGCTTCCAGCGGATGCTTTTTCTCAAGGCCCAAAGACCCGCGGCTTGCACGGTGATGCTGCAGGCCATCATCAGCGGGACCGCCTCCCGTGGCGGGAGAACGTGAAGGAGAATCGCGCCGGCCACCGCCGAAAAGGCAAAGCCCGCGAGGCCCGAGACGAAAGCGCCGCAAAACACGGCGATGCTGAGCAGGCAAAACGACGCCATGTCGCCCATGAGCTAACCCTTCGTGTCTGTCAAATCCTGGAATAGCGAGCTGGCGATCAGTCCCCGGACGACAGTCCGGGCGGCTCGGGCGGTGCCCCAGCATCGCTCTGGCGGGTCGACGTCAACATCGTGGCTGCAAGAATGTGAAAAATGACAACGCCGATGGCGATCGTTGCGAGCAGCGTATTCTCGCCCGGCGCCGAAATCCGAAGCTTGCGTTCGGACGGCTTTTCACTGACCGGCATTGTCTCGCCCTCCAACATCTGACCGAGAGGCAAACTGGGGCCACGCATTGTCGATCAGGTGGTAGTTCTGCCGAAGGGTGCGCTCTGCCTGCAGCCGTCGCGCATGGTGGAGCGCTTGAAGGAGGCGCCCAAACCAGCCTTCCTTTCGGGAAGACCCCGTGGAGGCGACAAACGAACTCGCTGAAATTGACGCATCGCCTCTGGGTGAAGCTCTGCCGTTAAACAATGGTACGGAGGATGCCACGAGCGACTGAAACATCTTGTGAAGCAACAACCCATAGAACACGCGGGTGAGACGCCGTGCCTTATCTTCCAAGCGCATGACACGAACACCTTGTGTGAGTGACCGGATACGGCTGGAAGTATCGAGCGGGACGCGGGGCCACGCTTTAAGGCGAGCTTAATTTGTTCTTATCGTTTCCTTGATTCTGAAGGGTGTGCTTGCTTTCGGGCCCGCGTACCGGTTGAATATCCGCCTTGCGCACACCTCCGAAGGCATTGTTTTGCTGTACCTATTTGACGAGTTTGTCCTCGACACCGACCGGCGGGAATTGCGCCGTGACGGACGTACGATCCCGTTGCAGCCCCAGGTTTTTGACGTCCTCGAATATCTGATCCGCCACCGCGCCCGGGTGGTGACCAAGGACGATCTGATCAGTGCAATCTGGGGCGGGCGCATCGTCTCGGAGTCGGCGCTCACCACCCGCATCAACGCAGCCCGTACCGGAATAGGCGATTCCGGCGAGGCGCAGCGGCTGATCAAGACTTTGCCGCGCAAAGGCGTCCGCTTTATCGGCACGGTGCGGGAAGCGGCCAGGGAGGTCGAGAACGCGGTCGTACCTCTGAAAACCGAAATCTCCACCCCGGTGGTCGGCCGGACCCCCTCCTTCGAGACGATCGACCAGATGACGCGGCACGTCCTGTCCGGCAAACGGCAGATGGCTTTTGTCACCGGAGAAGCCGGGATCGGCAAGACGGCCTTCATCGCCAAGGCGCTCGAGCAGCTGACGGAACAGGGCTTCGATCAGCTCTATGGGCGCTGCACCGAACGGTTCGGAACCGACGAAGTCTTTCTTCCACTCATCGATGCGCTGGTGAGCCGCTATCGCGCAAACGGCCCGGAACTGATTTCGGCAGTTCGCGCCCACGCACCCACCTGGATCCTGCAATTGCCAGGCGTCATCGACGCATCGGAACGCGCGGCTTTCCAGGACGAAGTGTTCGGCGCGACGCGCGAACGGATGCTGCGCGAATTCTGCGATCTTCTGGAAGCGCTGAGCCTCGACCGCCCCTGGGTTCTTGTTCTCGAAGATCTGCACTGGAGCGACTTCGCGACACTCGACGTCCTGTCTCGGTTCGCACGCGGGAACGGCAACGCGCGCGTGCTGGTCCTCTGCTCCTATCGTCCGGCCGACAGTTCCGTCGGCGGGCATCCCATCCCTCGCCTGCACCGGGACCTCGAGATTCACGGATACTGCAGCGAATTGCGCCTCGATCGGTTGTCGCGTCCGGAGGTCGAGCGTTACCTGGCATTGCGCTTCGGCGACGAGCAGCTTGCCTCCAGCCTGTCAAAGCCGGTATTCGAGCGAACGCTGGGACATCCGTTGTTTGTTGCCACGCTGCTCAAGCACTTGATCGACCAGGAGTCGATCATCGAAATTGACGACGGATGGCGCCTGTCCTCACAGGCGGCATTTGCGCAAGACCGCATTCCGGACAGCCTCGTGAACATGATCGGCCACGAGCTCGATCGCCTCACCGACAACGAGCGGCGTCTGCTCGACGTCGCCAGCGTTGCCGGCGAGGAATTTTCTGCGGCCCTCGTTGCGGCCGGTCTGTCCGACGATGCGATCGACGTCGAAAGGGACATCGAAGCGTCGATCCGGAAGGATCAAATCCTCGCTCGGTCAGGGGTTTCCGAGTGGCCCGATGGCACATATTCGGGCTGCTACGCTTTCCGTCACATTCTCTATCAGAACATCATCTACCAGAATCTGCCGCCGGGGCGCCGCGCACAAACGCACAAGCGCCTGGGCAAGAGGCTGGAGGAGGCCTATGCCGGCCGCACCCCTGAAATAGCGCCTGCGCTCGCACTTCACTTTGAGCAGGGTCGCGACTTTCCGAGCGCGTTGCGTTACCTCCGGGAAGCGGCAAAGAACTCGACGAAACGCCTCGGCCACGCGGAGGCCGCAAGCTATCTCACCCGCGCGCTTGGCATACTCGATCGTTTCGATGCTGCCGACAAATTCTCGACCCGCGTCGCTCTTCTGCGGGAGCGAAGCTGGGCTCTTCGCTCGTGCGGCGACCTCGCCGGCTCCATCCGTGATCTGCGAGACATGATTGCCGGCGCCGAACAAGCGGGCGAGATCAAGCAACAGCTCAACGGCCTTACGGCTGTGAGCAGCCTCTGCTTGCGCGTGGATCGCCACGCCTGCCTTGAGGCCGCTGAAGATGTGCTGTCGCGAAGCCAGGCGCTGGCGGACGACACATTCAAGGCTCTGGTCCAGGGCAGCAGCGCGAGCGTCAACCTGTTCCTCAACGGCTGGCGCAAACAGGACGCCACGCTCTGCGACAGGGCGATCGAGCTGAGCGCGAATGCCACGCATTATGGCATCCTGATCAGGCGCAATGGAATATCCGGTATCGTCGATTGCTGGAGGTCGCGGTACCAGGAGTGCCGCCGCGCCGGCACGGAAGGCAAGCGGTTGGCCCGTCTGGCCGGCGACGTCTACACTTTTGTTCTGTTCAACGTTCTTGAGTCGATCGCGCTTATTCATCTGGGCGAGTGGCGCGAGTTGCGACTTGAAATCACGGCCGGCCTCGAACTGGCCGTCAGGAACGCGAACGGCCCCAGCAGCGCATTGTGCCGGCTGACGCTTGCGTGGTTGCACGTCGAAGCGATGGACTTTGATGGAGCCCGTGAGCTCTGCGAAAGCGTCGACGATAGTCTGCTGGTCGGAGATCAGTCGACCTACTTCCACAAGCGGGCCGTCCTTGCCAAGGCCTATGTCGGGCTGAACGACCCGTCGGGAGCTCGCAGGCAATTTGATGACATCGAGCGCCGCAGGCATGAAGAAGGCATCGATATCGAGTTTACCGCCGCGACGCAGGTGTATCATTGTCTCGGCGAATATTACCTGCAGGTTGACGACTTTACGCAGGCTGAGAGCTGTGCGCGCCAGCTCCACGACTATGTGGCCACGGCTCCGGATCTCAATCACCTGGCCCAGGCCCACGGACTGCTCGCCCGTACTGCGCTTGCCATGGGCAATTCAGCGGAGGCTCAGTTGCAGCTGTCCCGCGCGCTGGAGATCGTCGACAGCGCCGACTTCCCGATTGCTTCCTGGCGGGTGTACCGCACGGCCGCCGAGATCTTCGCGAAGTACGGCGACGTCGACAGAGCGGCGACGTATCGCATGCGATTTGTCGAGACCGTCCGAAGGCTCGCGCAAAATTTCGAACCCGGGGATCGGCTGCACAAGAGCCTGCTCGCCATGTTGGCGACGCGAACAGCGCAACTGGAAGCAATGACCTCTCTGCCTTCGCGGCCCGACAGTGCACGCCATTGACCCGATCCGCCTCGACACGCATGGCGGCCAGGTCTGCAATCTACCGATCGGTCGGCCGAAATGGCGATAAACTGTGCGGCAAGTTGCGATGAAAATGGCCAAGCTACTTTGAGCTTCGCGCCGCGCGCCAATCCTTGCGAACGCCGGCGAGGTCCGCTGCTCAGCATATCATGGGGTTATCCCCGTGGTCGCAAACTCCACCCGGTTGATCCGAGGGCACTGGCGCAAATGCGTGGTAGGCCGGCGCAGCGATCGATCGCTCGAAGCGGGAGCTCGCCCCCACGCCCTGTTCGGTGTGCCGATCGCCAGTGCGGTGCTCACGCGCCTGGAGCGGCGTGCTGAAGATTGCGGTGACGACCAGTCCGGTCAACAACGCCTTGGACAGGACTGATCCGACGAGATTTTTGAATGGTGTCATCGTGGTGGTTCCTTTCGTTTGGGGGATCCCCCGCGAGGCAAGAGATCCGATCCACCACCCTTAGACGTGCGTTGTCGCGCGCTTATTCCCAAGTCACAAAGTAGTTTCCGAGGCGCGTACAATCTTCTCGGACACGAGACAGAGCTCTACGCCAGATTCGGTTGCCTGCATCGAACGTGAATAAAAGTTTAGTTAGCCGAGAGCCGGGCGCGTCCACGCGGTGCGAGGCGAACCTTGTTGAGGCTGTGACGGCGAGACCGAAAACGCGGATGGACCCACGGCGCGTATGAGATCATATTACCCAGGCATCACTTTGTTCGAAGAGCAAAGGATTAATCGAATGTACGCCAACATTCTCTTGAGCACGGACGGATCGGACGTCGCGCGAAAAGGCGTTGAGCATGGCATTGCCCTGGCGAAGGCGTTGAACGCCAGGCTGACGATCATCACTGTGACGGAAGCGCTGCCGGTCGACTATGGGAGCGGACACGCCTCGGGATGGATTCCGACCCAGGAGGAGGTTGACAGCTATGACGCAGCCTGCAAAGCCCGTGCAGGCAAAGTGCTCGATGAAGCGCGCGCCATGTCGGAGCAGATCGGCACGCCTGCGGAACTCCTGCACGTTCCGAATGCGCACCCGGCGACTGCGATCATTGAAACAGCAGAGTCGAGAGGCTGCGACTTGATCGTCATGGCCTCTCATGGGCGTCGCGGCCTCAGGAAGCTGTTTCTGGGCAGCCAGACATCCGAGGTCCTGGTGTACGGAAGCGTGCCGGTGCTGGTCGTGCCAAAACCGGCATAGTGCAGGGCTTACCCGACGCCACTCGGCTGTTCTGCCGGGCGAGCCCAACCGAAACAAGGCGCCAATCGACCGCTCTCACGCGGCAGGAGAATTTTATGGTCAGTGAAAAAGGCCCGAACATCAAAAAGAAGCAGAAATGCAAAAATTGCGAGGGCAAAGGCTTGCTCAAGAAGGGCGAGAAGGTGGTGAAGTGCCAGCGCTGCAAGGGCACGGGGGTGCGGTGATGTTGAGTTGATGACCGCTCTATTCCCGGGGGATTGAGATGACAGTGCACTTCCAAGCAATCGATTTTATTTTTGATCAGCCCGGCTGGATCGGACCGAAGTCACGGCGTCACCGATTCGCCTTAGCGTATTCGTGTTGCGCAACGTGCCGACGCCCTTCAGGCGCCCCGCGCCTAACGCCGAAAGCAAACGCGATCGCGCTGGATCGCCCGTAAAATGGATCCAGAGATCGCCGCCGGCGACGGCTATTCGTTCATCGCTGACATAGCGTGCGAGGGCGTTTTCGCCACCTTTCGGGATTGGACTGCGCATCACGCGAACGGCGACCCTTTGCGGATCAGCGGTCGCTTCGGCACGAAACGGGTTTGCGCGTAGCAGGCGTCGCCACGCGTCAGCGTTGCGAACGATGATTGCGACATGCTTGCCGAACCGCACGTTGAAGGCCGCTTCGAGATTTTCTTCCAACTCGGAAATCGACGCCTTGTCGCTGTCAAACGTCAGATTTCCCGTCGCGCCGATGGTTCTGGGGTCGTGGAGGCCGAGGCCTTGCGCCATGGCACGCAGCTCGGCCATCGCCAATCGCCGGCCGAGCGGGAGAACCACACTGTAAAGCAGGGCCACGTAGGTCGTCATCGTTGGATGGCTCTCGTTCTCGGTCGGCTATCCTGACCAGCTTTATCGTTCACAACGTCAAATATCTTACGGGGTGCAGTCAAGCACTGTCACCGTAGTAGCCCGCACCATGAAGCCACTGGTATTCCGGCCGGCAACATCAAGCTTCGTGCGGTATTCTGGGCGATCCATCACAGAAAGGTCGTGAGCTCATAAGCCAGCACGGCTCCGCCAAGACAGCGCCGCCATGGGTTCACCCCGCGGAAAATCTCGTCGAGGGCCCAAACGATGAGGCCGCCTTTGAACACGATGTCCAGGGCAATAGCGGCATTGCCCGGCGGCTGCCAGATCCAGCGCAGGGCACCGGCCACGATGACGACCCAGAGAACGAGGTTGGGGGCCTGGGCGATCGTGATGTCACCGGTTTCGCGATTCCGAAAGAACCATTGCAGGAACCTGGACATGATCGCGCTCGCCTCTCCGATCGCGAAGATTATCGAGTACTCCGGTCGCCGCGATTCCCGATGTTTGCGATCGAGGGCCGCATCGGGTCTTTCGCGGTTTCGGGAGATGACGACGACAGCGCTGGATTGCTCGCCATCGACGGGCAGCCTATGCGTCCCGACGCATTGCGGCTGCTTCGGTGGAGCAGCCACATCGAACAAGGGCGCCGTCGCCGGCGCCCTTCATCGCTTGCCGCTCAATCCCGGCTGCGATGCAGCACGTGCCGTTGCTGCTGCGGCGCGTAGGCCCGCATCGGGTTGATACCGCAGCTCTCGTTGGTGCCGCTCGCGGTGGCGCGGCACTGCTCATAGGTGGAAAACTCGCAATTGCCGGGGTAGCCCGATTGGCGGCCCTGCAGGCAATAATTGTCTTGCACCTCGGTTGCGGACGCGGCGGTAGAGGATGCCGCGACGGTCAAGGTGGAAACGGCCGCAAGGACGGCGATGGCAAGATGACGATGCATGAGGGAACTCCTGTGTAGCGCTCGCCGGATGCGAGGACTCTCGTAAGCTAACGTTTGAGATCTCGAATACTTCGCAGCCGGAGAGATTAAATCGCTGTTATGTGCCACAGGGGCGGCACGCCCGTGCTCCGCTCTTGCGCCGCGGCGCGCGACCTTACAGTTCAGCTGGCCAGCCCGATCGCTCGGCTCGACGCAAGGACGACTTTACGATCAGGCGATGGAAGGGCGCGATTCCCGCGATATAGGCCCGCCCTCCCAAATGATTGAAGGTCACGACCGTTGTGGCGACAAGTCGGCGGCACAAGGCGGACTCTTCAACCAAAACGGACAAACGGAAGTCGAGATGGCGATCGTCCTCGCCAAGGATAATCTCATGACGACGCCGATCGTAGACCCGAAAGAAATCGATCCTGTCGGTCGCAACGTCATCGCGCAAGTCAGACGATGTCTTAAGACCGAACCCCGCAACCAAAGTGTCCCTTAGAGCCACCAGCCAGCCAACCCACCGCGCCTGACCCATAAGCATATGGGTGGCGAGGCGCTCGGCGTCGCCCGTCGCATGGCTCGGCAGATCGATCGCGAATGCGTCAGCGAAGCCCGCCTTGGCGTAGAGCGGCTTGAGCACCGAACGCTGCGGCAAATCCACTCGAGCAACGCGCGCCATAGATGTTCTGCCCGGACTGAATGGAAGCGAAGAGGCGGTGGAGACCAATAGCACCGGCGGGGCTCTCCAACAAGCGGCGAGGCCCCCGGGCAAGTCGATGCCCCCTCCCCACTCAGCGGTCATTGAAACTGAAGCGCGGACCACGCTGCCGGCCACGCCCACTCACCCTCCATCCACTACGCACTCCGCACCATCGATAACGTAGGCTGCGTGACGAAAATCCCTGATGATGGCGAGCTTGTCGGCGGACCAGTTCAACAGCATGAAATATTTCGCCCGCCCGCTCGGCTCATTCGGATCGAACACCAGGATCGCGGGACGTCCGTCGACCTGCCCCGTCACCAGGTGCCAGTCGCTGATCTTCGAATAATTGCCGAAATAGCGCGACACCTCGGCCTTGCCGTTCAGCCTGGTGCGGTTGATGAGCTCGAGCCTGACGTCATCGGCGATCATGGCGCGGATCGCGTCGAAGTCGCGCGCATTGAAATGGCCGACATAGGCGTTGAGCCGCGTGCGATCGGCCTCCGACAGGCCTGGCTGCGGCACATCGTCAGGCTCCTCGGCGAACTCACGCAGCTGCGTGCGCCCGCGATGCAGCGCGGCCTTCACCGCCGGCAGGCTGAAATCCATGATGTCGCAGACCTCGGCAAGCGAGCAGCCGAGCACGTCCATCAGGATCACGCTGGACCGCTGCGCCACCGGCAGCCGCATGAAGGTGCGCAGGCTGGTCGCAGCGATCTGGCGGCTTTCCACATCATCGAGCTGGTCGGCAATCATCTCCACCTCCTCAGCCGAATGAAGCGCCTCCTGTCGGTTGCGGCGGCGCAGGAAATCCAGCGCGGTGTTGTGCGCGATGCGGAACAGCCAGCCCTCCGTATTGACGACGGGCGTGACCGATTGCAGCGCTCCCATCGCCTTGATCAGCGCATCCTGCAGCACATCCTCACCGTCGATGACCGAGCCGACCATGCGCGCGCAGTAGCGATGCAGCTTCGGCCGCATCTGCGCCAGCAGCGCCTCGATATCGATGGTGGCCAGTGGCTCTGGCGCCATTGTTCCTCCGCCTCGCCTGGTCAGGACTCGTTCAGCATACGGTAGTTGCCGACGATCCTCACATCACGAACCAGCGGCGGCTCGGCGCAGCGGTCGCGGATGCCGTCCTGGAACGCCTGAAACGCCCTGAGTTTCGGGATCGGGCTCGAGCCGTCCTCGGCCGCGGCCTCGACCAGATGGATGAAGGTGTCGTCCTCCAGCCGCAGCGTCAGATAGCGCACGCCGTCCGGCCCGGCCGCCTTCAATTCGGCAAATACCGCCGAAACCAGCTCGGCGTTCCTGTCGGCCAGCTCGGGCTTGGCCTTGTACCTGATCAACGTCCTTTTCATCGCGCTCTCCTTGCTCATCTCGCGACCTGGCTCGCCCATCGCGCGCCATCTTTCCATTTCGGCATGACCCTCCCGGAAAACCGGTGCCCCGCTTTCCGGATCAAGCTCGCGTCAATGGCCGCGTCATCCCCAAGGACGTTTGGCGGCCGGCGAAGGATGCAGCCGGGGAAAAATTATTTCCGGGCGCATCCTTTGCCCCTCCGACCTCGTCTAGCCCACAGAACGCGCCGCGACAGGGTGGCTCGACACACGGAGAGAGGGCGATGCAGACCCCGACCAATCGCGCCGAGAAGAACTGGGTGCTTGGCGTCACCGCGCTGGCATCCTTCATGATGGCGCTGGACGCCATGATCATCACGACGGCATTCGCGACCATCCGCGCCGAATTCGGCAGCCCGGTCGAGACGCTGCAATGGACCGTCAACGCCTTCAACCTGACCTTTGCCGTGCTGCTCCTGACCGGCGCCGCGCTCGGCGACCGCTTCGGTCGCCGCCGCATGTTCGCGGCCGGGATCGCCCTGTTCGTCGTTGCATCGGCGGCCTGTGCGCTCGCCGGCAATGCCACCGCGCTGATCGCCGCCCGCGCGCTGCAGGGCGCCGGCGCCGCTTTGGTGATGCCGCTGGCGATGGCGATCCTGAGCGGCACGTTCGGCCGCGAGGAGCGCGCCCGCGCGCTTGGCATTTTCGCCAGCATCACCGGCTGCGCGCTGATCATCGGCCCCGCCATCGGCGGCTTCATCACCGAACATTTCGGCTGGCGCTGGGTGTTCTGGATCAACCTGCCGATCGGCCTGATCGCGATCGCCCTGGTGCTGGCACGCTTGCGCGAAAGCTTCGGACCGGCTTCCGCATTGGACATCGCCGGACTGGCGCTCGTCGCCCTCGCGGCGCTGGCGCTGGTCTGGAGCCTGTTGCGCGGCAACGCCGTGGGGTGGGCGAGCGCCGAGGTCATGGGCACGCTGATGTCAGGCCTGGTATTCACAGCCGGCTTCGTGCTCTGGGAATTGCGCGCGGCCGCGCCGATGGTGCCGATGCGACTGTTTGCATCGCGCGCCCTCGCCTCCGGCATGTCCGCAAGCGTCCTGTTCTACGCCGCGATGTATGGCGTCTTGTTCCTGCTGCCGCAGTTCCTGCAGACCACGCTGGGCTTCGACGCCTTCGGCGCCGGACTTCGCCTGCTGCCCTGGACCGCGACGCTGTTCGTCACCGCCCCGATCGCCGGCGCGGTCGTCAACAGGTTCGGCGAGCGGCCGCTGGTGGTGACGGGATTGCTGATGCAGGCGATCGGCCTTGGCTGGATCGCGGAGATCGTGAGCCCCACGGTCGCCTACTCCGCCTTGGTCGCGCCGCTGGTGCTGGCCGGCGTCGGCGTCTCGATGGCGATGCCGGCAGCGCAGAACGCGATCCTGAGCTCGGTCGCGGTGGCTGAAATGGGCAAGGCGTCCGGCGTCTTCAACATGGGCCGCTTCCTCGGGGGCATGTTCGGCATCGCTGCGCTGGTGGCGAGCTTCTCGGCCAACGGCGGGGCCTACTCGGCCGCACATTTCGAGAGCGGATTTGCTGCGGCGATGCGCCTCGCCGCAATGCTGTCGTTGGCCGGCGCGATTGCGGGGCTTTTCCTGCCGGCACGGCGACGGACCGCCAGTGCAGCCGCGCCACAGGATGCGTGACGCTGACACAGGCACGGGGCTGCGGTGACGTTGAGGTGGTGACCTCCCTCATGCCAAGGTAAGGGCCGCCAAGCCGTCAGCGGCGGATACCGCACCATTCACTGTTCGCCCCACCCGAACAGTGAAGCCAATTCCAGCGGGATTATCCAGCCAACCTCCCTGCCTATTATCTCCCCATCAAACAGGGAGACCCCACCATGACCACCCAGCACCCACGCACAGCCATCGTCACCGGCAGCTCGAAGGGCATTGGCGCGGCGGTCGCCGAGCGGCTGGCGCGGGACGGCCTCGCCGTCGTCGTCAACTATGCGAGCGGCGCTGCGCCAGCCGAGGCGCTGGTGGCGAAGATCAAGGCCGCCGGTGGAGCGGCGATTGCGGTCAAAGCCGACATCAGCAAGCTGGCTGACGTGCGCGCGCTGTTCGACGCGGCCGAGACGGCGTTCGGCGGCGTCGACGTGCTCGTCAACAATGCCGGGATCATGAAGGTCGCCCCATTGGCCCAGACCACCGACGAGGTGTGGGACCAGACCATCGCGATCAACCTCACGGGCACCTTCTATGCGCTGCGTGAAGCGGCGAAGCGGCTGCGCGAGGGCGGCCGGATCGTGAATTTCTCAACGAGCGTGGTCGGGCTTTATCAGCCGTCCTATGCGGCTTACGCCGCGACCAAGGCCGGCATCGAGGCGATCACCCACATCCTCTCGAAGGAGCTGGGCGTGAGGCGGATCACGGTCAACGCGATCGCGCCGGGCCCTGTCAACACCGAGCTATTCCACAACGCCAATCAGCACGACATCTCGCCGATCATCGATCGGACGCCTCTGCATCGTCTCGGCGAACCCGACGACATCGCGCGCGCGATCTCGTTCCTGGTCGGGCCCGACGGCGGCTGGATCAACGGCCAGATCCTGCGCGCCAATGGCGGCATCATCTGAAGCCGCATCGTCTGGAGATCATGACCATGAGCGATGCGATCACGGGCGGGGCCCCACGGCACAGCCCCGCGTCCCTGCTGTTGCCTGGCTTGCGAAATTTCTACGAGATCGCCAATCCCGTTTCCTATGCGTTTCTGCGCGTTGCCTTCGGATTGATCCTGTTCACGCACGGCTTGCCGAAATTGCTCGGCGAGTCCCACGGCGCCATGGCCAATCCGTTCGCGAGCTCCATCAATTTCATCACCAATTCATTGCATTTTCCGGCCCCGGTGGCGTTCGGCTATTTCGTGATGCTGCTGGAAACCATCGGGGCCATCATGCTCGCCGCGGGGCTGTTCACCCGCCTCGTCGCGCCGATGGTCGCCGTGCAGATGGCGATGATCTGCCTTATCCATTACCCCAAATGGGCCTGGATCGATCGCGGCATGGAGTACCCGTTCCTGATGGGCCTCGTTGCCCTGCACATGTCGTTTCGAGGCGGCGGGCGATTCTCGGCGGACCGCTTGATCGGACGGGAGCTTTGAAGGCGCGCCGGAGGGCCCTGCCCGCTCCGGCCGCGCGAGGTCTTCACACCGCCGCCGTTCGATCCCCCCGCACACAACGCCACAGCAGATCGGCGATCTCGGCGCGGCGCTGCGCCCTCGCCTTTGGCGAGGACATGTCGAAGGCGAATTGCGCCTCGAACGTGTGACGGTTGGCGACCGCGAAGAAGCTCAGCGCATTCAGCGTCATATGCAGTTCGACCGGATCGATGCCGGGCCGGATCGCGCCGCAGGCCGCGCCGCGCTCCAGCACCTTGGCAATCTGGCTGATGCTCGGCTGCGTCATCTCCTTGAGCCTGCGGCTGATGGCCATGTGCCGTCCGCGATGGATGTTCTCGATGCTGACGAGGCGGACGAATTGCGGATGGGCCTGGTGGAAATCGAAGGTGAATTCGGCAAGCCGGCGGATCGCGGCCTCCGGCTCCAGCGCCTCGAGATGCAGATCCTCCTCGGCGGCGCGCATCTCCGCATAGGCCATCTCCAGCACCGCGGTGAACAGCTCTTCCTTCGAGTTGAAATAGTAGAAGATCAGCCGCTTGGTGATGTTGGCGCGGGCGGCGATGGCGTCGGTGTTGCCGCCGGACAAGCCGTTCTCGGCGAACTCCTCGAAGGCGATGTCGAGGATCTCCTGCCGCGTCCGCTCGCGGTCGCGCCGCTTGATCGGCACCGGCTTCGCCGCCCGGACGGGCTGCTTCTTCACACCTGGCATCTGGCCCTTCGGTCCTTCACGGCGGCCGGTCGCGGCATCGCCCTCCCTCCATAGCGCAATCGCGGGCCCTTGACATCAATTATCCCATTGGGTAATTATCAATTAACCTATGGATTAATTAAGAGGGAGGAGACACATGCGCCTGACCGGCGACCGCCGCGCCAGCTCCCGACTGCCGCGATTGCCTGTGCGGGCGAGCAGGCCATGACCGCGCTCGGCCTTGCCCATCTCACCGCGTTGGAGCTTGCGCCCACGGCGCTGGTTGCCGAGGCGGCGCGAGCCGGGTTTGCAGCCGTCGCGCTACGCTTCATCCCGGCAACCAGCGACGGGCCGGCCTATCCGACGCAGGTCGGCACCGAGGCCCACCGAGCGCTGAAGCGCGTGCTTGACGGCGAGGGCGTGCGGGTCAGCGACATCGAGCTGGTCCAGCTCAAGCCCGCCATCGACATCTCCTCGCTCGCAGGCTGTATCGAAGCCGGCGCCGATCTCGGCGCCACAGCGATCATCGCTTCGGGCGACGATCCGGATCGGTCCCGGCTCACCGCGCGTTTCGCCGAGCTCTGCCAACTCGCCGCGTCGTTCGGACTGCGCGTCGACCTCGAATTCATGCGCTGGCGCGCGATCGGCAATTTGGCGCAGGCCGCGGCGGTCATCCGCGACGCAGGCCAGACCAACGGCGCCATCCTGGTCGACGCGTTGCACCTGGCGCGCTCCGGCGGCCGCGCCGCCGACCTGATCCCGCTTCCCGACCATTGGCTCCGCGCCGCGCAACTCTGTGATGCCGTCGCCGAAACGCCGGCAACGGACGCGGCCATCATTGCCGAGGCGCGCGCGGGACGGCTGCCGCCCGGCGACGGCGCTCTGCCGCTCGGCGCACTGCTGGAGGCGCTGCCCACTGATGCCGCCCTCAGCGTCGAGATGCCGTTGCCGGCGCTCGACGCGAGAGAGCGGATCGCCACGGCGTTCAACGCGACCAGGAACTTGCTCGAAGGCTAGGCCCGCGGCGCCAGACGCCGCGACTGCCACGGCTGGGCCTAAACCCAACGGAATGCACGAGATGACAAAAATCAGGATTGGCGTGATCGGCGCAGGATTGATCGGGCGCAAACATCTGCGCAAGCTGGCCGAGCATGGCGACTACGAGCTCGCCGGCATCGCCGACGTCAACGCCGAGCAGGTCGCGGCCGAGCAGCCCGGCGCACGCGTCTTCGCGGATTACCGGAAGCTGCTCGACGAGGCGCGGCCCGAGGCCGTGATCATCGCGTCGCCCAATCAGCTCCACGCCGAGAACGGCATCGCATGCGCGCGGGCCGGCATCCATATCCTGATCGAAAAGCCGGTCACCGATACGCTGGAGACCGCCGCCGGCCTGATCGCGGAAGTCCGCAAGGCCGGCATTCGGTCGCTGGTCGGGCATCACCGCCGCCATCATAGGCAGGTGAAGGCGCTCAAGGCGCTGCTTGGCGAGGGCCGTATCGGCGATGTCGTCGGCGTCTCGGCGATCTGGGCCACGCACAAGCCGGCCGACTATTTCAAGGCTGCGCCCTGGCGCTCGCAAGCCGGTGGCGGGCCGATCCTGATCAATCTGATCCACGAGATCGACTTCCTGCGCTTCGCGGTCGGCGAGATCGTCGCCGTGGAGGCCATCGCCGCGAACCGGCAGCGCGGCTTCGCGGTCGAGGATACCGCCGCCGCGCTGCTCGAATTCGAGAACGGCGCGCTCGGCACGTTCTTCCTCAGCGACTGCGCGGTGACGCCCTGGACGATGGAGCAGGGACTCGGCGAGGCGCCGGAGTTTCCGTTCAGCGGACAGAGCAGCTACCGCCTGATGGGCCGCCGCGGCGCGATCGAATTCCCAAGTCTCGATCAATGGACGCAGGAAGGCGGCGCGCAGGACTGGAACAGGCCGATCCAGGCGCAGGCCAATCATGCGGCGTCGACCGATCCTTATGTCGCCCAGCTCGATCATTTCCGCGACGTGGTCCGGGGCGTGACGCCGTCGCTGCAACCGGTCGAGGACGGCGCGCGAAGCCTGCTGGTGACGCTCGCGATCGCAGAGGCCGCGACGGCGCGACGGCGCATCGACCTGCGCGAGCGCTACGCGGGGCTAGGACAAGGCGAGCAGGCAACGACCTAGAGCACGGCTTTCACCGCCGTCGGACAGACGCGAACGGGCCAAGCCACGCCAAGAGGGCGGCCCGGCCACGCCAAGAGGGCGGCCCGGAGGGAGGAGCGAGGTGAACTACAAGTTCGATTTCGGACCCGTGATCGAGGGCCTGCCGGAGCTGCTCTGGGGCTGTGCCGGCACGCTCGGCCTGGCGCTGTCGGGCATGGTGCTGGCGCTGATCATCGGGATCGGCGGCGTGCTGCTGCGCGATTCCCGGCTTGCGTCGCTGCGCTGGCTAGTCATCGCGTTCGTCGAGGCGATCCGCAACACGCCATTCCTCGGCCAGATCTACTTCGTCTTCTTCGCGCTGCCGATGGTCGGCATCCGCCTCGATCCCACGCTGACCGCGATCATCGCGCTCGGCGTCAACGGCGGCGCCTATGCGATCGAGATTATCCGCGGCGGCGTGCAGTCGATCAACAAGGGGCAGGTCGAGGCGGGACTGGCGCTCGGCCTGAGCCGGACCCTGATCTTCCGCCTGATCGTGCTGAAGCCGGCGCTGCGCGCGATTTTCCCGTCGCTGACCAGCCAGTTCATCATGCTTACGCTGACGACGAGCATCGCATCGGCGATCTCGGCCTATGAGCTGACCTCGGTCGGACAGGCGATCGAGACCAATACGTTCCGCAGCTTCGAGGTCTATGGCGTCGTCACGCTGCTCTATCTCGCGATGTCGTGGATGCTGATGCAGATGTTCGCGCGGATCAACGCGCGCTTCCTGCTCTATCCCGTGAAGTGAGGACGGCGCATGGACAAGAACCAGTTCCTGTTCCTGCTCGGCGGCCTGAAATGGACGCTGGCGCTGTCCGCGATCGGCTTCGCGCTCGGCTCGGTCGCCGGCCTCGGCGTCGCACTGGCGCGCACCTCGGGCCGGCGCTGGCTCGAACGTGGCGCGGCCGCCTACATCGCGCTGTTCCAGGGCACGCCGCTGCTGATGCAGCTGTTCGTTGTCTATTACGGCCTCGCGCTCGCCGGGCTGAAGCTCGATCCCTGGGTTTCCGTCTCGATCGGCTTCACCCTGCATGCCGGCGCCTTCCTCGGCGAAATCTGGCGCGGCTCGATCGAGGCCGTGCCGCGCGGCCAGGTCGAGGCCGCCAAGGCGCTCAGCCTCGGCTATCTCGACCGGATGAAGGACGTCGTGCTGCCGCAGGCGATCCGCATTTCGCTGCCCGCGACGATCGGGTTCCTGGTGCAGTTGATCAAGGGCACCTCGCTTGCCGCCATCATCGGCTTCACCGAGCTGATGCGCGCCGGGACCATCGTCTCCAACCAGAACTTCAAGCCGCTGCTCGTGCTCGGCCTGGTCTGCGCGCTCTATTTCGCGCTGTGCTGGCCGCTTTCGCTCTATGGCGCCTGGCTGGAGCGGCGGCTCGTCACCGCGGCACGATGATGAATTCAACACAGAGGAGGGAATGATGACCAAAAAGACAATCCAGTTCAATCGCCGCCACATGCTGGCGCTCGGCGCCGCCGCGATCGCCTCGCCGTTCGTGCTGTCGCGCGCCGCTTACGCGGTGACGCCCGCGGAGATCAAGGCGCGCGGCAAGGTGCTGATCGGGATCCAGGGCGACAATCCGCCCTGGGGGTTCGTCAATTCCTCGGGCAAGCAGGAGGGCCTCGATGCCGACCTCTCCGAGCTGTTCGCAAAAGAGCTCGGCGTCGCCGCGGAATTTACACCGCTGGCCGTCGCCAATCGCATCCCGGCGCTGACGTCGGGACGCGTCGACATCCTGTTTGCGACCATGGCGATGCTGCCGGAGCGCGCCAAGGCGGTGCAGTTCTCAAGGCCCTATGGTGCCAACATCATCACCTTCATCGCGCCGAAGGAGATCGAGATCAAATCGCCGGCCGACATGGGCAAATATGTCATCGGTGTCGCGCGCGGCAGTGTGCAGGACACCGACGTGACCAAGGCGGCGCCTCCCGGCACCACCATCCGCCGCTTCGACGGCGATGCGCCGACCATGCAGGCGCTGCTGTCCGGGCAGGTGCAGGCGGTGGGCGGCAACATCTTCTACGTTCCGCGCCTCAACGAATCCAAACCCGGCACTTACGAGAACAAGCTCGAATTCACCAAACTCTATAACGGCGCCTGCACGCGGCTCGGCGAGAAGGAGATCAACGCCTTCGTCAACGGCTTCATCGACAAGATCATCGCCAGCGGCGAATGGGCCAGGATCTATCCGAAGTGGATCAACAACCCGCTGCCGGCTTTCCCCGACAGCATTCCCGGCATCCCCTTCACCGTCAGCTGAGGGAGAGTGCCATGTCGGTCACAGCCATGTCGGTCGCAGCCATGCCGGTCGCAGCCACGGCGGACACGATGATCGCGATGCGCGGTGTCAACAAATGGTACGGCACCTACCAGGTGCTCACCGACATCAACCTGGCGGTCCGTGCGAGCGAAAAGATCGTTCTGTGCGGGCCGTCCGGATCGGGCAAATCCACCCTGATCCGCTGCATCAATGCGCTCGAGAGCTACCAGAAGGGCGAGATCGTCGTCGACGGCGTCCATCTCGGCAGCCAAGGCAAGGCCGTCGATGCGGTGCGCCGCGAGGTCGGCATGGTGTTCCAGCAATTCAACCTGTTCCCGCACATGACGGTGCTGGAGAACTGCACGCTGGCGCCGATCCGCTCTCGCGGCATTCCGCGCCCGGCGGCCGAGGAGACCGCGCGGCGGCTGCTCGACCGTGTCAAAATCCTCAACCAGGCGGACAAATACCCGGCGCAATTGTCCGGCGGTCAGCAGCAGCGCGCGGCGATCGCGCGGGCGCTGTGCATGGAGCCCAAGGTGATGCTGTTCGACGAGCCGACCTCGGCGCTCGACCCGGAAATGGTCAAGGAGGTGCTCGACACCATGATCGGGCTTGCGACCGACGGCATGACCATGATCTGCGTCACCCATGAAATGGGCTTCGCCCGGCAGGTCGCCGACCGCGTGATCTTCATGGCGGAGGGACGGATCGTCGAGGAGGCGGAGCCGGAAGTCTTCTTCAGGGCCCCGCAGCACGAGCGCACCAAAAAATTCCTCGGCGAGATTCTGCCGCATCATTGAAGCCGTGCCGGCGCGGCGCGAAGGCGGTCCGGTGTCCACCCTTGCCGGACGCCTCACGCCTCCACCCGATACAGCCTCCACCGCTCCGGCACGCCCTTGAGCTGGTGCATGCCGTGATCCCTGAAGCTGATCGTCGATGGTGCCTTCAGCAAATCCTTGACCGCGCTCGAGACCAAGACTTCGCCGGCCCGCGCTTTCGCGGCGACGCGGGTGCCGATGTGGAAGGCGAGACCGACCATTTCGCCGCCGCTGATCGTATACTCGCCCGCATGCAGGCCGACCCTGATCTCTAGCCCCAGCGTGCGCACCGCCTTCTGGATCGCGGTCGCGCAACTGATCCCGGCAGCCGGCGCCTTGAACGTCGCTAGCACGCCGTCGCCCGTCGTCACGACTTCCTTTCCGCGCGAGCTCTTCAGCTCCTTGCGGACGGCTGCGTAATAATGGCCCATCACCTTGGTCCAGCGCGCATCGCCGAGCTTCGCGGCCTTGGCGGTGGAGCCGACGATATCGACGATCAGGATGGTGGCGAGCGCCCGCTTGAGATCGGTGCCGCGCTCGGCGGGGGGGCGCCGGAGCGCGATAGCTCCGGCCAGCGGCTCATAGCGATGGCTGCGGCGCCGCGCGATCGCGGCCTTTGCGTAATCCTGGGCACGCTGCGCCGTGCCGCACCGAACTGTCTTCTCCTGCGGCGAGCGCGTCCAGTAGACCTTGCGCCCGGCACCGGTGCCTTGGACCTCCACGCCGCCCCACTTCAGGAAAACCGCCGAGCCGACGCGCCTGACACACCACGCCTTCGACGTGTATCCCGATACGTTCGACTGATGGACTCCGATGCGAAGGAATTTTGGCATGAACGCGCGGCCAGTCGAAGGAACGTGGGCGGACCTCGGGCCAACGTATTCGCACATGCCTGCATTGGCAACAGGGCTCCTCGCACCTACGCTCCCCGGCGAGCCTCCTGCTTGCCGATCGAGCAGCGCCACGCCGCGAGACGTTCGGCCGGATGCTGCGCCATCCATTCGGCGAGCTGCGGCGCTCCCATCAGACAGGACTGCATCGTCACGTCAGCGAAATCCGAGGTCGTGACGATCTGCTCGTGGCAATCTGTCGGCGACGAGAGGCTGCAGAGCACGGCAATGATCTTGATCATGTCACGAGAGCTCCTTCGACGTACTCGGGCTCTGCGTCGCCGCCCGAGTGGTCGACCGCGGCTCGACGGGCCGCTCGCCGTCGGGATCGGCCCGCGGAAACACGGCGTCATAGTTAGCGCGCGCTTCGCGGATCAGCCGCGCACGCTCGCGCTCGGCTCTTGTGACCAGTCGAACAACTTCGCCCATATCGGCTCCACGGGGTGGCAAGAGAGGAAACTGACCAGACGGCCCTGATTGGGCGACCGGCTCACCGCGCAACCCGCAATCACGGGTACGATTCGTATCGCGTGCCGGCCGAACGCGCCGATGACCTCGCCGCATCGACGCTTGATGCCTTTTCGGCGCGCCGCTGATAGTCATTGGCCAGCATCTCGAGACGGGTCGCGACCACGATGTCCGTCATGGTCCGGGCCGCGCGCAGCAGGCTCTGCGCCGTCTCGAGATATTCCTTTCCTCGTCGTGACATCTGCATGGTCATAGGCGCCTCGCGCGGTTTTCTGAAAACATGTCGACAACCGACGGAAATCGACCGAACCAGTCGCGCTCACCCTGCCGGCGCGTCGCCAAACGTTCGACGCACTTTTTCGAGCAAAGGGGCTTTCGCCAAGAGTAGTAGCGGACTAGGCCAAACTTACCGTCGCACGCGGCACAGCGAGCGGTTCGACTTCCAGAAACTTGGGAACAGTTTGGCATTGTCGTCTCCTCTTGTGGTCGCGTCCGATGTGTCGATCACCTTTTCTGTTGCATCGAGGCAGCCGCATCGACTGTCCTCGACCAAATCTTGCGGCACCGTTCGCAACGCCGCCAGTGAACCCAACCTAGGCGTCCTGCGCGAACATATCTTTCAACAACGCGTCCGATATTGCCCATAAGCACGACTTCCATCGCGCGCAGGGGACGCACCCCGACGATTGCGCGTTTGCGCGATCGCCCGATTCCGGAACTGGATCGACGTCACGGCGACGCACGCATGCACCGTCAATCACGGCACATCGAGGCCATGACGGGCGGCGATGGCGACCGTCGTTCGGAGATGCCGGGGTGTGCGGGACGATGGCAAGCTGGCCGTGGCCGATGAGGATCAGGATTTCTCCGCCACGCCGCGCAATCGGTGGCGCGCGGGTCATCGGCAATCTTGCGTCAGCGAGATTTCAACCGGACGGCTGCGGCGAGCATGCCGCCTCAGCCGTGAAACGCAAACAGCTCGATCGGATCGCTGAAGCCGCGCACCTCGTATTTGCCGACATGCTCGAGCTCGAACTCCCGCTCGACCAGCTCGGCGAAGGCGCGCGAGAGCAGCACCGGTCGTCCGAGCTGCTTGGTCAGGGCTTCGAGACGGGAGGCCATGTTGACGGCGGGACCGATGACAGTGAAGTCGAGCCGGCTGGACGATCCGATATTGCCGTACATGACGTCGCCGACGTGGACGCCGATGCCGTAGTTCAGCGGCGCGCGGCCGGTCCCGTTGTTCCGTTCGTTCAGCGCGGCCATAGCCTGCCGGGCTTCAGTCACGGCGCGCAGCAGGTTTGCGCAGGCGCCGGGCCCGCTGAGCGGGAAAATGGCGAGCAGGCCGTCGCCGATGAATTTCAGGATTTCGCCGCCGTGCCGCGCGATCGGCTCCGACATCGCGTCGAAGTAGTCGTTGAGGAGATCGATGACGTCGTCGCGCGGCCAGTTGTCCGAGATCTTCGTGAAGTCACGGAGGTCGCAGATCATGATCGCGGCACGCACCGTCGTGCCGGTGCCGCGCCGCGTGGCCCCGGCCAGGATGAGCTCGCCGGCATGGGAGCCGACATAGGTCTCGAGCAGCGTTCGCGCCAGGCGGTTCTTGACGCGGATCTCGCTGACCAGCGCCAGCACCGGCAGCACGTTCTTGAGCGCAACCAGATGCGCGTCGTCGAAGCCGCCGGGGCGATCGGTCGCGAAGGTGACGAGATGGCGCTTACCGAGTGTGTGGTGGAGCGGCCAGGCGACGTAGTCGGTCAGACCTTTCGCGCGCATCTCGTCATAGACCGCGTGCCTGCGGCCGAGCGACGGATCGCCTTCGAGGTTCTCGCGGAGTTCGCTCGCACCGTCCAGCATTTCGCTGACAGGGCTGCCGATGAACTCGGATCGCTCGAGCACATCGAAGTCGACCCGCGAGATCTTCGCCTCGCGCATGCCATCCAACCACATGAAGGCGGCGCCGAGCCATTGCGGATGCTGGATCCGGACGTGCATCGTCGACCGCTTGAGCGGAATGCCCGCCTGCTGGAGGCGGATGCACATCTCGGCAAAGATGTTGTCGATGAAGCGCTCGTCGCTCGTGCCGTTGGTCAGCCAGTCGACGACGCCGTCGGATAGCGTGGTGGGGCGATTTTGGTCTGGCGCGGTCATACCCTGCCTGTTCATATCGTGCCTTGCGCGGCGGTCGGCATTGTCGGGGCAGATATCGTGTTCCGGCGCCGCTGCGTCAACCTAGCCAGGTGCATGGATTATGCGCATCCGCCGGGCGGTTGCCATCTAGCCGACGAGCTGAATCGAGCCCAGTACCGCCAGCCCTGAGACGAGTCCCAATCTGGACGCCTCGGTCAGCTCGACCTTCAGCGTGCTGCCGTCGGGAATGACAATATCCTCGCTATTGAGACGAATGCTGCATTCGCCGGAAACCGCGTAAACCAGGTGCGTGCCGGCGGACAAAGGCCGATCGCCGGGTTCCCTGAGTGCCAGCAACTCGATCTCGGCCGCGCCGCGCCGGGCCATCAGGTTGACGACCTCGACGGGACCCGCCTCGAGCGCGGTCACGATCTCCATCTCTCCGGTGAAGCGCACCGTTGTAAAAGGTTCACGCTCGTCAAAATCCTGCGTGGGCGACTTCAGCACCAGCCCACGCCCGCCGACGACCATTTGCAGGCGGTCGATGCCGGGCATGTAGGAGAAGGGCCCGGGCGCCACGATCGGCGTCGAGGCAAAACGCCAGAGCAGGCTGTCCCAATCCTTCGCCGGCGCGTCGGCGCGATGGGCATCCGCGATATCGGTGAAGATGCCGCCGCCGTTCTTCCAGGGCGAGCGGGTGTAGTCTTCGGACTTCAGCAGCGTGGTTTTCATGTCTTGAATTTATCCGGGAAAGCATGTGGCCGAGATCGCCCGCGCATCATGCGCGGGTTGGGCCGGCTTTGCCAACCGGTTTCACCAGCGATGAACTGCCGTCACGCCTTGGCGTCGAGGTTCAGCCTGGTGCTCAGCTCGTTGACGAGCGAATCCACGATCTGGTTCTGATAGGCCGAGATGCCGTTGAAATAGACCGGGCCGCCGGACTGCACCAGCAGGCCGCCGCCGGACACTTCGGCATCCTTGGCACCGCTCTCGGATTGGGTATCGAGCTTGCCCATGGCGTCGTCGAGCTGCGCGGCGGTCTTGTCGTCCATCTCGCCATTGGCTTGAAGCGTGGCGAGCAAGGCCTGGGAGGCACTGCCGAGATCGGCTCCCGTCCCCGTCTCGGCCGTCGCCGAGAACGTGCCGTTGGTCTTGCCGCTGTAGCTCTTGTAGGTCAGCGTCTCCGTGGTGGTGCCGTCGCTGTTGGTTCGATTGTCGAGCAACAGTTCGAACGCGCTGCCATAGGCGCCCGTCGTCAGCATGTTCGGATCGTTCGGATTCTTGTTCTTGCTCGCGCCTGTCTTGTCGGAGCCTGCGGTCCAGTTCGGCGGAACGGTGTAGCTGACGTTGGTCACGGCGCGAATTCCTGTGATCATTGCGCGGAAACATTCAGCCATTTTTGTGCCAGCGAAAGCGCAGTTGATTCCTGTCGGCTTTCCTTGTCGTAGCGCGCGGACTTCGCACAACGCTGCAAAAATTGCCCGGCAGTTTCATCCCGTCGCGCGATTGTGCGGAGCTTGCGCCTCAGTTCGTAGCCCGGATGAAGCGCAACGCAGTGCCGGGGGCAGCTCGCGCGATGAGGCTGTGCTCCCGGATGACGCTTCGCTCCATCCGGCCGCGCACCTCACTCTTTGTCAGGGGCATTGTTGGCCGTCAGCCTTCATGGCCGCACCAAAAGCCTTGCTGTCGAACTTGCCTATCTTCTCGGTGACGGATTTGACGAGATTTGGGGGGACGGATCGCTTCCCCTTGCCCCCGCCGGCGGCAACTTAGGTCAGAAATCTACCCCTTTTGGGTACCTTGCACGAAGCTTGAAGCGCCGCATAATACAGACACTTATCCAAAGGTAACCCGCTCGCGCCTCGGCCAGGCAATTGCGTAACGCGCTCCTCTCAGTGGGAGAATTGCAATGCCCGTGTTGGACTTGCCGTACTGGTTGATCATTGCAGGCTCCGCGTTGGTATTGGGCGGGCTCATTGGCTTAGGGGTCAGCCGCAACAGGCGGGTTGAGAGCGATCCCATTCTGCTCCCGGGCGATTTGACGGCATGGAGAGACGAGGGATCAGAGACCTCGGACCTTGCGGCTATCCGGGATTCGCACAACTGACGGCTTGCGCCCGTGGCCCATTCTGCGGAGCAAACTCTGGAGAGAGACATGACCCTGCACTTTACGCGCGTCGAGACTCCGGTGCATGAACTTGAAATCTGGATGGCGTGCAGCGGCGGATTTTCGTTCGTGATCAGTAACGAAAACCGCACCGGTCCTGGCCTTCACGGAAAGCCGGGCCTGGTTGCCTCATGGCGACCGGTCGAAGAAAACAAGTCCGCGATCAAGCTTGGCGGCTCCCCCTTCAGTACCTTCGCCGAAGCCGAGAAGGCCTGCGAGGCCGTCCTGGAGGCACTTGAGCAGATGAGCG
This sequence comes from Bradyrhizobium sp. MOS001, assembly GCF_004634465.1. Taxonomy (NCBI): domain Bacteria; kingdom Pseudomonadati; phylum Pseudomonadota; class Alphaproteobacteria; order Hyphomicrobiales; family Nitrobacteraceae; genus Bradyrhizobium; species Bradyrhizobium sp. MOS001. Next base: position 94,156 of record NZ_SPVJ01000021.1, on the reverse strand, counting down.
AATCGCAAACGCCGAAGATTGCGTCCTCGCCGCAATGAAGAGAGACTCTGCTCGCCGGGGCATCGAATTCCGCGCCGCCGGATTGTACTGGCGTCTTACATTCCGCTCAGGCCGCTATCCACCGCGAGCGACTGTGCGGTGACGTAGACGCTTTCATCCGACAGAAAGAACAGCACGGCATAGGCGATCTCCCAGGCGGTGGCCTGCCGGCCGAAGGGGACGTGGCCCTTGCCGCGGCTGGGGCGGCCGGCGCCGGCTTCGCGGCCGTTGGGGGTGTCGACGAGGCCGGGATAGACGAGATTGGCGCGGATGCCGCGGCGCGAGCCGAGATGGGCGATGTTGCGCATCAGGCCGCCGAGCGCGGCTTTTGAAGAATCATACGCCGCCATCTGCGATCCCGCTTTCAGCGCGGCGATCGAGGAGATGAAGACGATGGCACCGCCATTGTCGAATTTCGGCATCGCTGCGCGGCAACAGAGCATGGGACCGCGAACGTTGACGTCGTAGATCCTGTTCCACTCCTCGGGGCTGACGGCATCGAGGCCGGTCTTGCCGAAGGTGCCGATGTTCAGCACCATGCCGTCGAGGCCGCCCATGGCGCGATGCGCCTCCTCGATCATGCGCTGGACGTCAGGCTCCGACGTGACGTCGGCAGTGATGGCAAAACCCTCGCCGCCTTCGTCGGTGATGTGCTTGACGGTCTGCTGTGCGGACGTCCGGTTGAGATCTGCCACCGCCACCTTCGCGCCCTCACGTGCGCACAAAATGCTCATGGCGCGGCCATTGCCGATTGGATCGGTGGCGGCGTCGAACACGCGCTGGCCGCCGCCGACGATCAGGATACGGCGTCCCTTCAGGCGTCCCCTGCCCGGCGCTTCGCCCAATGACTCCGCGCTTGGTGGACGGACGTAACGTTCCGGCTTGCTATCGATTTCCGCCATCTCAGCCGCCCTACTTCTTGCCGCCGTCATAGACCTTCATGCCGGCCGCGGGATCGAGATCGGTTTCGGTTGCCTCGGTCAGGCGCGCCATCATCATATAGAAGCCGAGCGCGACGATGGCTTCGACGATCTCCTGATCGCTGAAGTGTCTTCGCGCGGCAGCGAAGGTCGCCTCGGGCACCCGAACATTCTCGACCACCTCGCGGCCGAACTTCAGCAACGCGCGCTCAGCATCGCTTAAGCCGGCGGCATCGTAGTCAGCCCGCTCCACCGCATCGATCTGTCCTTGCGTGCAGCCGACCCCGATCGCGATCGGCACGTGCTGGCGCCATTCATAGGCGCCGCCCTCGAGCTGGGCGGCCTGCAAGATCAAAAGCTCGCGGTTGACGGCTGAGAGCTTCTGCTTGTGCAGGATCGAATTGCCGAGCCGCATCGCCGGGATCATGTTGGCCTCGGCATGGGCCATCATGCGGAAGATGTTGAGCTTGACCGGCATGCGGTCGAACGAGGCGCGGATATCGCCGCTCGTCGTCTCCGGATCAATCAGGGGCAGCCTTGCCACGCGTTTCTCCCTTGGGTTTTCGTTTCTTGTTGTCTTCGCCATTGCCCGCCGCGATCAGCGACAGGAAAAAGGCGAGATAGCGGTCGATCGCCTCGATCACCTTCGGCCGCGGCGAAGGTGCTGCGCCCATCACGTAATGCTCGAGGCGGATGTAGATCAGGCCGGCCGCGAACAGCCGCGCGGTCTCGCGCGGATCGGGTGTCGAGACCAAGCCGGCGAGCGCAAAACCGCGAAAGTAATCCGTCATCATGCTCTGCTCGCGCGCGTAAAAATGGTCGGCGAATTTGGCGCGGATGCCGGGCACGCGGTTACGCTCGGCGGTGATTACTTTCTGGAATTGGTGCTCGCGCGGGTCGGACCATTGCTCGACGAGATCAAGCGCGAACTGACGGCAGAACGCGGCCGGCTGGCGCGCCAGCTGCTTGTAGCGCGGCTCTTCCAACCGGCTCGCCGAACTGGCGGGGCCGTGCTCGGCCACGATCGCTTCGAGGATCGCGGCCTTGCCGGAGAAATGATTGTAGAGGCTGCTTTCGCGAATGCCGACGCGGCGCGCAAGCTCGCGCATCGAGGCGCCGCCATAGCCGCTCTGCGCGAACAGATTGAGCGCTTCGGAGAGGATGCGCTCGCGGGTCGTGGGCGCAGCCGCTTCCGCCGCGCTGGAGGTGTGGACAGCCATTTGGCTTGACTAACGAACGATCGTTCGCTAGTCAACCGTACGAACGATCGTTCGTTTCGCCAGTCTGGCGGCAGCGGTCGCGGCCCCGCAAGTCCGCTTCGGGCGCTGTTCTCGCGTTTCAACTCCGCTCCAATGAGAGGCGGAGAGCAATTTTGGGGAGACGACCTCATGGCGCGCTTTGCCCGCCTTCGCCTTCGTGCGGCCTGCATCCTGTTGCCGCTGCTCGCAGCCAGTGCCGTTCAGGCCCAAAGCGCGAAATACGATCCCGGCGCCGACGACAAGACCATCAAGATCGGCACCACCGCGCCGCTGAGCGGGCCAGTGTCCGCCTTCGCGCAGATCGCGAAATCGGCGGAGGCCTATTTCCGCAAGGTGAACGACGACGGCGGCGTCAACGGCCGGCGCATCCAGATGATCATCGCCGATGATGCCTACAGCCCGCCGAAGACGGTGGAGCAGACCCGGCGGCTGGTCGAGAGCGAGGAGGTGCTGCTGATCTTCGGCGGCGTCGGCACGCCGACCAACAGCGCCGTGCACAAATATCTCAACGACCGCAAGGTGCCGCAGCTCTTCCTGGGCTCTGGCGCCGCGAAATGGGACGATCCCAAGAACTTTCCGTGGACCGTTGGCTGGCAGCCGACCTATCGCGACGAGGCGATCGCCTACGCGAAGTACATCAAGGCGAGCCATGCCAACGCGAAGATCGGCGTGCTCTACCAGAACGACGATCTCGGCAAGGATTATCTGAAGGCGTTGGAGGAAGGGCTCGGCAGCGGCGAGGCCATTGTCGCGCGTGCGGCTTACGAGACCTCGGCGCCGACGGTCGATACGCAAATCCTGCAGCTCAAGACCGCAGGCGCAGAAATCGTGCTGGTGGCGGCAACGCCAAAATTCGCGGCGCAGGCGATCCGCAAGATCGGCGAGATCGGGTGGAAGCCTGTCACCATCATCTCCAATGTCTCGGCCTCGATCAGCGGCGTGCTGGAGCCGGCCGGCAAGGACAATTCCACCGGCGTGATCTCCAGCCAGTACCTGAAGGACGCCACCGATCCCGCATCGAAGGACGATGCCGGCTACAAGGAATGGCTGGCGTTCATGGACAAGTATTTGCCGGATGCCAACAAGAACGACTGGCTCAACGTCTACGGCTACACTATCGCGCAGACGCTGGTGACGGTGCTGAAGGCGTCCGGAAACGACCTCACCCGCGCCAATGTGCTGAAGCAGGCCACGACGCTCAAGGACGTAAAGCTGCCGATGCTGATCAACGGCACCGCGGTGAACAATTCGCCCGAGCACTACACGCCGATGACGAGCCTCCAGCTCATCCGCTTCGACGGCACGCGCTGGGTGCCGTTCGGCGATCTCCTGAAGAACTGAGCCCATGCGGCAGGTCAGGATCGGCAGCATGCGGATCGATCTCGTCAGCGAGATCCCTTCGCTTGCCTTCGAGAAGACCTGGCTGTTCGCCAACGTCACCGACGAGGTGATCGCGGAGAACCGGAGCTGGCTCGATCACCGCTATATCGAACCGGAGACCGGACGCTTCATCCTCAGCCACCACTCCTATCTCGTGCGCACGCCGCGCTGGACCGCCATCGTCGACACCTGCTGCGGCAATCACAAGCCGCGGCCGCGCGTGCCGGCGTGGGACAACCTCAACCGGCCTTACCTCGACAACATGCAGGCGCTGGGCGTTGCCCCTGAAGAGGTCGACTTCGTGATGTGCACGCACCTGCATGTCGATCACGTCGGCTGGAACACGCGGCTCCTCGACGGCCGCTGGGTGCCGACCTTCCCCAACGCACGTTATCTGATGGGACGCGAGGAGTACCGCCACTTCGAGGCCGCGCACAATGCCGCGCCGAAACGCCCGGTCAACCACGGCTCTTTCGAGGACTCCGTGCTGCCGGTCGTCGCCGCCGGCCTCGCCGAGCTGGTCGAGACCGATCATCGCGTGTTCAGCGATCGCGACGCAGGCTTACGCTTTGCGCCAGCGCCGGGCCACACCGCCGGCAACATGCAGATCCACCTCAATGGCGGCCACGATCATGCGGTGATGTCGGGCGACGTCATCCACCATCCCATCCAGTGCGCCGCGCCGTGGCTGTCGAATGCCGCCGACATCGATCCGGCCGCGGCGGTCGCGACGCGGATGGCGCTGCTGGAGGAGCTCGCGGACACGCCGAGCTATCTGCTCACCGGCCATTTTCCGGCGCCGACCGCCGGGCGCGTGATCCGGCACGGCGAGGCCTACAGATTTCATTTCGAGGATTAGGGGAAGCCATCATGATGCTGCGCACCGTCACGCTGTCGTTGCTCGCATTGCTGTCGGCGGCGCTGCCGGCACGCGCCGAGGATCCTGCCGCCTACCCCACCCACAAGATCAAAATGCTTCTGCCCTATGCGGCCGGCGGCGGCGGCGACGTGATCGGCCGCTTGCTCGCCGACAAGATGGGCAAGACGCTAGGACAGGGCGTCTATATCGAGAACCACACGGGTGCTGCCGGCACACTCGGCACGCAGATGGTCGCGGCGTCGCCGAACGACGGCTACACCATCACCGTCGGCGGCGTGACCACGCATGTGCTGGCGCCGGCGATCTATCCAAAACTGCCCTACGATTCGATCAAGGATTTTACGACGATCGGACGCATCGGGACGTCCTCGATCATGCTGGTGGCGACCAAAGACTTTGCTGCCAATGACATCAAGGGCCTGATCGCGCTTTCCAAGAAGGGCGAGCCGATCCAGTACGGCAGCTGGGGCGTCGGCTCGACCGGACAATTCTGTGCGGAAATCCTGATGCAGCAGACCGGCATCAAGATGGATCACGTGCCGTTCAACGGCATCGCCAAACTCGCGGGCGACCTGCTTGGCGGCCACATCTCGCTCGCGACGCTCGACATGGCGACCGCGACGCCGCTGGTGAAGGACGGCTCTATCAAGGCGCTGGCCGCCTGCGGCGAGCGCTCGCCGAGCCTGCCTGACGTCGCAACCTACAAGGAACAGGGCGTGCCGTTCGACCGCAGCCTGTCCTGGGCGATGTATGGTCCCGCCGGCCTCGCGCCGCCGATCGCACAGAAATTGTCGGCGGCGTTGAAGGACGCGCTGGGCGATGCCGAGGTGAAGGAGAAGCTTTTGGGGCTCGGCATCACGCCGCAATACGTGCCTGGCGACGAGCAGCGCGACATCAACGCCCGCGACATCGCGGCCTGGAAGCAGGTTGCCAGGGACGCAGGCATCGAAGTCAAGTGACGATCGCGAGCGATCAGAAGGGAGCGCGGGCATGAGCCGCATTTTCGGCGCGGTGCGCCAGAACGGATACGTCGTGCGGGACATCCGGGCCGCGATGAAGCATTGGATCGAGGTGATGGGCGTCGGCCCCTGGTACTACATGGACCGCGTCAAGACCGACTGGTTCCGCCATCGCGGCCAGGACTCCGCGGTCGAGATGAGCATTGCGCTGGCCAATTCCGGCGATCTCCAGATCGAGCTGATCCAGCAGCGCAACGATGCGCCCTCGCTGTACAAGGAATTCCTCGACGCCGGCCACGAGGGCCTCCAGCACATGTCCTACTGGAGCCACGACTATCAGGCGCTCTACGACAAGGCACTCGGGCTCGGCTACAGGATAGGCCATGAAGGCCAGATCGGCGGAGACAAGGGACGCTTTGCCTATTTCGACACGCAGGCCCATCCAGGAACCATCATCGAAATCTCCGACATCAGCGGCACCAAGGGGCCGTTCTTCGAGAAGGTCCGGCAGGCGGCGATGACCTGGGACGGGACGCGGCCGATCCGCGAAGTCGGCGGAGCGAAACCTTAAAATCCGACCGCAGGATTGCGACCGGAAGAGGCCGCAGATGCGGTACGACCGCGATCCATGGTAGCATGAACCTCGTGTCCGAACCTTCAGCGAGGCAAGCATGTCCAACACTGACAAGGTTTTCGCCGGCTCGATTCCGAAAATCTACGACGAGTATCTCGTCCCGCTGATCTTTGCCCACTACGCCGCCGACATCGCGAAGCGTATCGCGGCTCTTTCCCCGTCGACGATACTGGAAACCGCGGCAGGTACCGGCGCCGTTACGCGGGCCGTGACCGCGGCGCTGCCTCCCGGCATCCGTTACGTCGCAACCGATCTCAACGAGCCGATGCTCGCGATCGCGGCGCAGCGCCAGGGTGAGGACCCGCGCATGACATGGCGTCAGGCGGATGCCACCGCCCTGCCCTTTGACGAAGCCGCGTTCGACGCGGTCTGCTGCCAGTTCGGTGTCATGTTCTTTCCCGACCGCGTCAAAGGCTATGCCGAGGCAAAGCGGGTGTTGCGACCGGAAGGCACGTTCGTATTCAACGTCTGGGACCGCATCGAGGAGAACGTGTTCGCTGACGACGCCACCGCCGCGCTCGGAAAAATGTTTCCCGATGATCCGCCCCGTTTCATGGTGCGGACGCCGCATGGCTATCACGACAAGGCCATTATCAGAGCCGATCTGGAACAAGCGGGCTTCCGCCACATCTCGATCCAAACGCTTGCTGCGGTGAGCCGCGCGCCGTCGGCCGAGTATGTCGCGATCGCGCTCTGCCAGGGTACGCCGCTGCGGAGCGAGATCGAGGCCAGGGATGCCAGCAAGCTTCAGGCTGCGACCGACCTCGTCGCCGAGGCACTCCGATCGCGCCATGGGTCCGGAGCGGTCGAAGGCAAGATTCAGGCGATCGTGATCGAGGCTCGGCCGTAGGTGCGGACCCTCAGCGCAGGTTTGCGCGAAGCTCGCGCACGCCGCGTCCGAGCCGTTCCCGCAAGAGCGTCCGGAGCGTCGCGCCGTCCTCATAGCCGACCTCGGCGGCGATCGCATCGACGTCGAGACCGCTGCCATGCAGCAGTGACTGCGCGCGCTCGACTCGCAGATCCTGAAAGTAGGAGAGCGGAGACTTACCGAGCACCGACTCGCACCGGCGCTGCAAGGTGCGTGCGCTCGTCGCGAGCGCACTGGCGGCCTCCTGCAGCGAAAACCCTTGCTTGAGATGTTCGCGCGCCCAGCGCTCGAAACGCTGGATGAGCGGATCGGCCTGCGCGAGGTGATTGGGAATGATGAAGGGCGCCTGCAGGGAGCGCAGGTCGGCGAGCAGATAGCGCGACACGACGGCCGCGAGCTCGGGGCTCGCCTGGCGTATGAACCACAGCGCAAGATCGAGATGCCCCATCGCAGCGCCCGCCGTGACGACGCGGTCCGATGTCACCAGCATGCGTGCCTCATCGAGACGAACATTGGGGTAGCGTTGGCGAAACAAGGGTGACAGCCACCACGTGGTGGTCGCGTCCCGTCCATCGAGCAGCCCCGCCTCCGCCAGCACGAAGGTACCGATGCAGGACGCGGCGATGCGCGCGCCCTCGGCGTACCAGGACTGGAGCTGTTTCACTGCCTCTCTGACATCGCGCCGGTCGAGCGCCGGAATCAGCTGTTCCGGCCGGCTCGTATTCAACGCCGGCACGATGACCCAGTCCGGCTTCAGATCGGATGTTACCGATTTGACGGGGATCGCAAAGCCCTGCCCGGATCGGACCTTCTTCCGCACGCCGACAATTGAGACATCGAAGTGGGGCGCTCCGCCCGTTTGAGCGGCTGCGAAATTGTTGGCGATGGTGAATGCATCGAGCGTCACGGTCAGCCCGGTGTCCCAAAATCCCTCCAGGGCGAGCAATTGAATGCGCATGGCGGAAACGCTCTCAAAGTTGTCGTTTACGACACTACCGTTCGAACGGAAGCAAGCCTAGCTTGCGATGCAACGGCAACCGGAACGAAGGCCTTCATCGCGATCGATAGATAAGAGCAATCATCTGAACAAACAAAGCTATTCCAGATGTTCGCTCGAGGAATCGATGGCGTAAACGCCTCTAAAAATGGCGTTTTTGCCAACATTGCAGGAGGCCCTTGATCCGATACCGTCCACTGACAAGCAGCAATCCAAAGGAGCCCACATGAAAGTCATCGCCATCGGTAACATCGGCAAGGCACCGACACCCGAGCAGCGGCAGCAGATCATGCCGAGGGAAGTGCCGGCCACGCTCAAGCTCTGTCTCGACGGGAAGATCGAGCAGTTCTGGTTTCGCCAGGACAAGCCCGGCGTGATCTTCCTGATGAACGTCGAATCCCTCGAACAGGCCAAGGCGACCGTGGAAGCACTGCCGCTCGTCACCCACGGCTTCGCCACTTACGAGCTGATGCAAGTCGGTCCGCTCGCGCCGCTGGGCATGCTCATCCAGGGCAGGTGACCGCGCGTCAGACCGACGCGACGCTTCCACCAACCTTCCGAACCGGCCCGCATCGCCGCCGTTCCACGGCGGCGATGCAACGTGCGGCAATCGCTGCCGGCGAAGCATGACTAAATGAAGAGCGTAAACCTCGGAACATGGAGGATTTCAAATGAAGCTTACACTCGCTGCCGGTCTCCTGGCATTCGCCCTGTGCCTGACCTCCGCCGTCCCCGGACGAGCGCAATCACCCACGCCACCGACACCGACCACCCGAATTCTCGCGATCGGCACGGTAAACCCCGGCGCCGATGTCGCCGCTGCGCGCGCCATCCTGCCGATGGAAGTGCGCGAGACGGTGAAGCTCTATCTCGATGGCAAAATCGACCAGTGGTACTCGCTGCAAAATCGTGTCGGCGTCGCGTTCATCCTGAACGTCACGGATATCGCGGCCGCTCATGACATGCTCGAAAAGCTGCCCCTGGGGCAGGCTCATCTCATGAGCTTCGAGCTGATCCCGCTTGGCCCGCTCAATCCGCTTCGGCAGTTGCAGGGCATGTCGACGGGTCCACAGTAGACAGCCGGTATGCCCGTCGTCGGCGCCGCTGCGGTCGCCGACGACAAATATCTTCAGCTCAGGCGATGACGCGGCCCAGCGCGGCGCGCCGTCCTACCAGAAGCCCCGCTGCATCGGCTGCGCCGGCTGATAATACTGATACTGGCCGCGGCGGCGCGGATTGACGGGCTGCGGGTTCGGCTGCGGCTGGAAGAAGAAGCCGAAGCCGTTGCCGCCATTGCCCCAGCTGTCATCGCTTGCCATTTCCATCGGCGGCGGCGCGGTCGGCTTGCGGGTGATGAAGCCGCCCTGCGGATGATTGCTCAGCACCGCGACGAACTCGGTGCGGTAGTTGGTCTCGGCACTCAGCGGCTCGTCCGAAATCACGATCGACGAACGCGGCAATGCCGTCGGCCCGATGCGATCCCAGACGTCCTGCGGAATGGTGATGCGGTCGAGCGCGTCCTTGGCGTCGTCGCCGTTCTCGATCGTGACCACGCTCCAGCGCAGGCCGGTATCGGCCTTCGCCATCGCGGTGAAGATATGCGTGCCGAGCGGCTGGTCGGGATTGCGGATGGTGACGGGCACCTCGATGCTGGTGTCGAACACTTCGCCGCCGCCATCCGGCGCCGGCTTGTGCGTGTTCCGCCGCACGTAGAGCTTCTGCGTCGCGCGGCTGATGTAAACGGACACCGGCTCAAGCGCGAGCTTGGCGTCGGTCGCAGCCGTCACGGCATCGGCCTTCCTGGTTGCCGCGACCTTTGCGGCCTCCTTGGTGGCGGCAACGGCGTCGCGCTTCGGCTGCGCGGTGGCCTTGGCGGCATCGAGCGCCGACGCAGCGTCGGCGGCCTTGGTCGCAACCTTCTGCTTCAGTTCCTCGGCCTGCGCCCGCGCCTGATCGGTCTTGGCGGCCGCGATCTTCTTGTCGGCGAAAGCGAGCTCGGCGTCGGCCTTGGCCTTCTGCTGTTCCAGCTTGCGCAGCGATGCGGGAAGCGACGCGGCCTCCTTCGCGGCCGCGGCCGCAGCCTTCTTGGCCTCGGCGGCAGCCTGTATCGCCTCCTCGGCTTCAGCGGAGAGCTTGTCGGACCGGTTCGGCACGGCCGCGATGGCCTCGCGCTTCGGCACGAACAGCGAGGGATGAGTGAAATCGATCGGGGCCGCGTCGTTCGGCGAGATGATCACGCGCATGCCGATGTTGGTTTTGTCGAACAGGCCCTCGGCAAAGCCGAAGGGCATCCGCACGCAGCCGTGCGAAGCGGCATAGCCGGGCAGCGGCCCGCCATGCAGCGCGATGCCGTTCCAGGTGATGCGCTGCATGTTGGGCATCCAGGCATCGTCATACATGGTCGAACGGTGGTCCTTGTCCTTCTCGACGATGGCAAAGACGCCGGCCGGCGTCTCGCGTCCCGTCGTGCCGGTCGAGACCGGCGCACGCAGGATCCAGCCGTCGGCATCGTAGAAGGTGACCTGCTGGCTCTTGATCGACACGATCGCCATGATCGGCTCGCCGGCCTCGCGCGGCGCCACCGCCTCGGCCGGCTGGCGGGCCTGCTTGGCCGCCTCGGCGCTTCCGCTCAGCGCCGTCAGGGCAACGGCCGTTGCGAGCGCAACAAGTCCGGGGGGCCGCCAACGCCGCATCGCCGTGGTGGATTGCGCCGTCGTCATCAGGTCTTTCATGCCATTCCCCGGTCCAGTACCAGTCCGCGCCTTACGTCGATCACGTCAGATTGCGATCTTTGAATTAAGAATTCGCAGCCACCTTGCGTTCCGTATCCGGCAATATTCGGACCTATCAGGCGGCAAATCTCTCATATACGAGGGCTCGCGCGGGCGGAAGATGGGCTGGGGCCGGAGCTGGCCCGGGGCTGGTCACGAATCGCTGCGGCACAATGTCCGGTTAGTGGGTACGGCGCCCGATCAGCCGGGTCATTGCAGCGCCGAACAGGCCGAACAGCGCATACACCATGAGCGGCAGAGCGTGCGCGGCAGCCTGCCCGACCGGTTCGTGCTCCACGATTAGCAGGACCGCGAACACGGTCAGGCTCAGGAGGACGCAGATGAGGGCGGCAGCAAGGCCCAGCCTGCGCAGAACGAAGGCAAAGTCGGCGGTGGTCATGACCGCATCCGGGGCGAAGATGAACAGACCTACGCTAGACCCGCCCGCGACAGCAGGATGTGACCGTCATCACAGAGAGTCGGTTCCCGAACGCCGGCCGGCTCAGGACGCGACACCAACCGCCTTGCTGTCGACCGCCGCCTGGATTTCCGCATCGCTCAGGCCGGCCTCGCGCAACACCTCGCGCGAATGCTCGCCGAGGCGCGGCGCCATGCGATGGATGCCGGCCGGGCTTTCCGAGAATTTCGTCGCGGGCCGCGCCTGCCGGATTCGGCCTTCGGTCGGATGATCGATATCCGCAAACAATGCGACGGCGGCGAGATGCGGCTGCTCGCCGATCTCGGTGAGCCGGGCGAAGGCGGTGTGCGGCACGTCCAGCCGCAGCAGCAATTCCTCCCACTCCGCGGTGGTGCGGGTCGGCCCGATCTCGCTCATGCGGTCATAGACCTTGTCGATGTTCTGGGAACGAAGCACGGGATCGCGCACCCCGAGTTCCTCGATCAGCTCGGAACGGCCGACAGCCTCGAAGAAGGCGCACCAATTGTCTCCGGAGTAAGGCAGCATCGTCAGCCAGCCGTCCTTGGTCTGCACCGGGCGCCGGTTCTTCATCCGCTTGTAGCCGGTCGGGCCGATCGGCGGATCGAACGCGTGTCCGCCCAGCATCTCGATGCTGTTGAAGCCGGCGATGGTTTCCAGCATGGGGACTTCGACCATCTGGCCCTGCCCGCTGCGCTCGCGCCGGAACAAGGCCGCGGACACCGCGCCGACCATCGCCATCGCGCAGATCTTGTCGCCGATCAGGCTCGGAACGAATTCCGGCTCCTCGTCCGATCCGATCGATGACGCAAGGCCTGAAGCCGCCTGGATGATCTCGTCGAATGCGGGGCGCGCCGCCCACGGCCCGTCCTGGCCGAAGCCGGTCGCCGCGGCATAGATCAGCCGCGGATTGAGCTTTGCGCAGGCCTCGTAACCGAAGCCGAGCCGCGCCATCGCCGCGGGTCGCACATTGGTGACGAGCGCATCGACCGTCGGGATCAGTTTTGCCAGCGCGGCCTTGCCGTCAGGATGCTTCAGGTCGAGCGCGAGGCTGCGCTTGTTGCGGTTGACGGCCATGAACTGGCCGCTCATGCCGCGGTTCCGGAACACGCCGGTGTAGCGCCAGGTATCGCCCGCGGGCGGCTCGACCTTGATGACATCGGCGCCCCAGTCGCCGAGCATCTGCGCGGCGTAGGGGCCGAACAGCACGCTCGTCAGATCGAGAACGCGGATACCGCTGAGGGGACCGGTCGGTGTCATCGTCGTTTCACTGTCGTTGGAGGAAGCAACTGTGGGATAAGACGGGCGGGCAAGGCTGTGCCAGCCCGCCCGTCACACTGCGTCGATCCTATTCGCCGATCACGTCGCCGAACAGCTCCCAGGACTTGCCGTTGAAGCGCGCCATCTGCAACTGCCGGATCGGCGTCACCTGCTCGGCCGAGGTGTTGAGCTTGATGCCCGGCAGCAGCATCGGCAATTCGACGTCCTTGAACGACTGCGTCTGCTTCATCAAATTGGCGCGGGTGAGGTCGTTGCCGGCGCGCTGCAGCACCAGCTCCATGATCTGCGCCATGGTGTAGCCGGTGACGTTGAAGACGTCGGCCGGATCGGCGCTCGAATTGTACGTCTTCATCCACTCGCGCCAGGCTTTCATGCCGGAATCATTCTCCCAGCGCGGATCACCGGGATCCTTCTGGAAAGCACCGGTGACGATGCCGACGGAATTGTCGAGCCCGGCCGGCACCAGCACGGAGCCGACGGAGTTGGAAACGGCGGGAAGGATGATCTGCGGCTTCCAGCCGAGCTCGGCGATCTTCTTGATCGCTTGCGCCGCGAATTTCGGCGTGCACTCGTTGAAAACAACGTCGGCGCCGGCGGCCTTGAACTTGACGATCTGGGAGTCGACGGTCGGATCCGATGTCTCGTAGGTGGCCTCGGACACGATCTGGTTGACGTGCTCCCCTAACCCTTCCTTGAAGCCGGCGAGATAGTCGCGCCCGGGATCTTCGTTCGGCGTGATGACGGCGATTTTGGCATTCGGCTTGTTCGCAAGAATCCACTTGGCATAGATGCGGCCTTCGGTCCGGTAGGTCGGCTGCGAACCGGTGGTCCAGGGAAAATGCTGCGGATCGTTCCAGCGGCTGGCGCCGCTCGACGGGAACAGCTGCGGGATCTTCTTGGCGTTGAGGTATTTCTGCGCGGCGATGTTGGGACCGGTGCCGAGCATCGAGAACATCGCCAGCACCTCGTCGCTCTCGGCGAGGCGGCGAATCTGCTCGACCGTCTTCGACGGCGAATAACCGTCGTCCATGCTGAGCAGCTCGACCTTGCGGCCGTTGATGCCGCCCTTGTCGTTGAGCATCTTGAAATAGGCGATCTCGGCGCGGCCAATCGCGGAATAGGCGGAGGCCGGTCCCGAGTAGGGCATGGTCTGCCCGAGCTTGATCGACGTGTCGGTCGCGCCGGTGTCGTAGTTTCCGGCCGTCGCGGCCGAAGCGGCGCCCAGCGCCGCAAGCAGAGCAACGACTCCACGGACCAGTTGTCTTCCCGACATGCTCGGCATCTCCTTCCCAGGCAAGACGCATCGACGCGCGAGCTCACAGGCTGCCGCCGGCGCCCTCCACTTTCTTCTTGGTTATCATCGGCCGCATCGATTGCGATGCCGGCGAGCGCGACGATACAAGGATTATGAAGCGTGAGATGTAGCGAAGAATTCAGATGCGTATGCGCGGCTTGCAGCCGTTCTATTTTGCGCGCTCGTTACACGGCAATGTGAGCGTCAGACCTCGAGCCATGCGTCAGACTTCAAGCCATTCCTGGCGCACGGCGGCATTGGCCTTGAGCTCGTCCGGCGTCCCCTCGAACACGACGCGGCCGTGACCCATGATGTAGACGCGCTTCGAGATCCGCATCGCGATCGAGAGCTTCTGCTCGACCAGCAGGATTGCGACGCCGGCCTGCGCGATGCGCGCAATGAGATCGCCGACCTGCTGCACGATGAGCGGGGCGAGACCCTCGGTCGGCTCGTCGATCATGATCAGGTCCGGATCGCCCATCAGCGTCCGGCAGGTGGTGAGCATCTGCTTTTCGCCGCCCGACAGCACGCCTGCGGCCGTATCGGCACGCGCGGCGAGATTGGGGAACATCTCGAGCATGTCCTCAAGCCGCCATTTGCCGGGGCGGCGCGTGTCCTTGACGCCGAGCAGGAGGTTTTGGCGAACCGTCAGGCTCGGGAAGATATCGCGATGCTCGGGCACATAGCCGAGGCCGAGGTGCGCGATCTTGTAGCTGGGAAGGCCGGCGATGTCCTTGCCCTTGAAGCGGATCGTGCCTTGCGGCGCGACCTCGCCCATGATCGCCTTGACCGTGGTCGAGCGGCCGACACCGTTGCGGCCGAGCAGGCTCACGACCTCGCCCGCGGCGACGTCAAGGTCGACGCCCTGGAGGATGTGGCTCTTGCCGTAATAGGCGTGGAGATCCCTGACCTCGAGCATCAATGCGCTTCCTCGCCGAGATAGGCTTCCTTGACCTTCGGATCGCGCCGGATCTCTTCCGGCGTGCCCGAGGCGATGATGTGGCCGTAGACCAGCACGGAGATGCGGTCGGCAAGGCCGAATACGACGCTCATGTCGTGCTCGACGATGACCAGGGTCTTGCCCTCGGTCAGTCGCCGGATCAGCGACACCGCGCGGTCGGTTTCGGCGTGGCTCATGCCGGCGGTCGGCTCGTCGAGCATGACGACCGTGGCCCCGCTCGCGATGGTGATGCCGATCTCGAGCTCGCGCTGCTCGGCATAGGTCAGAAGTCCCGCCGGAACATCGCGCCGATGGGTGAGATGGATGTCGTCCAGGATCTGGGCCGTGCGCTCGCGCACTTCCGGCAGGCTGTCGACGTTCTTCCAGAAGGCGTAGCGATGCCCCGTCGCCCACAGCACGGCACAGCGGACGTTCTCCCAGACCGACATGCGGGCGAACACGTTGGTGACCTGGAACGAGCGCGACAGGCCGCGCCGGTTGATCTCGAACGGCCGCAGGCCGGAGATCACATCGCCGTTCAGCTTCACCTCGCCCGAGGTCGGCTTGATGTGGCCGCTGATCAGATTGAACGTCGTGGATTTTCCGGCGCCGTTCGGGCCGATGACGGCGTGACGCTCGCCTTTCGCGACGCTGAGGTTGAGGTCGCGGATGATGCCGACATTGCCGAAGCGCTTTTCGACGGCGCGGACTTCGATGGCTGCGTTCTTTCCAGATACCGCTCCGCTCGTGCCAGATACCGCTCCGCTCATGCCAGATACCCCCGGTCACGGGCGACCGTCGCAGCCCTGTCCCACGCGTCCGCGATCCTCCGCCAGCTCAGCCGCGCGACGAACGCACCGCCGACGACGAGAACTGCTGCGGAAATCCACGTCACCGGGGACTTCGCATTGAAGGGAATGCCGAACAGGTTGATCGGGTCGCCGCCGGAATAGCGCGCGACCGTCTCGATGGTGAGGATGACGCCGCAGGCGAGCGCCAGGGTCGGCACAATAGCGACGAGATAGGACGGGATCACCGTCCACAGCGTTCCGGCGCGAACCAGCGGCCGGTGCATCATCAACAGGCCGGCGATACCGCCCGGCGCGAACATCACGATGCCGATGAAGATGATGCCGAAATAGAGCTGCCAGACGCTGGTGAGGCCTGTCAGCCCGAGCTGGAGATAGGTCACCAGGATCGCGCCGAGGATCGGCCCGAAGAAATAGGCGATGCCGCCGATGAAGGTGGAGAACAGCACCAGACCGGACTGGATCGCACCGAGCAGCGCGGAGTTCGCGATCTCGAAATTGATCGCGGTCAGGCCGCCGGCGACGCCCGCGAAGAACCCGGCAAAGCAATAAGCGAGATAGCGAACGACGTGAGGATCGTAGCCGATGAACTGGACACGCTCGGGATTGTCGCGGACGGCATTGCTGATCCGTCCCAGGGGCGTCCGGGTCAGCGCGTACATCACGATGGCCGACAGCACCAGCCAGAACGCGATCAGATAATAGACCTGAAGCTGCGGCCCGAACGACCAGCCGAACATCTTGGGCAACGCCGTGCGATCCGTGGTGATGCCGGCCTCGCCGCCGAACACCGAGCGCAGGATCAGTGAGGACGACGCCACCAATTCGCCGATGCCGAGCGAGATCATCGCGAACACGGTGCCGGCGCGCTTGGTCATGACCCAGCCGATGATGACAGCGAAGACGAGACCACCGATCCCGCCGAACAGCGGAATGAACGGCAGCGGGATCGGCCAGCCGTGCGACACCACCGCATTCATCATGTGGCAGGCCGCGAAGCCGCCGAGGCCGTAATGCACGGCGTGACCGAACGACAGCAGTCCGGTCTGGCCGAGCAGGATGTTGTAGGACAGCGCGAAGACGATCGCGATGCCGATCAGGCTGAACGACGTCAGCGAGCCGCCGGAGGAGAAGATCAGCGGCAGGACGATCAGCGCTGCGATGCCGATCAGCCAGACGCCGTAGAAGCGCAGGCCGTCGCCGGCGGGCTTCGATGTCGAAATCGGTTTGGCGGTCATGACTCGCGCGTCCCCATCAGGCCCATGGGGCGAACGATCAGAATGAGCACCAGCAGCATATAGGGAACGATCGGCGCGACCTGCGCGATCGTGACGTTCCAGATGTCGGTGAGGACCGACGGTCCCGTCGACGGATCGAGCGGTCCGAACGCACTCGCCAGCGAGCCGTTCAGCGCCACCGCAAAGGTCTGCACCAGTCCGATGACGAGCGAGGCGATGAAAGCGCCGGGCAAGGAGCCGAGGCCACCGAACACGATGACGACGAACAGGATGGGCCCGAGTGCTGCGGCCATGTCCGACTGCGTCACCAGGGCCGGTCCGGCAATGACGCCGGCAATGCCGGCGAGCGCGCTGCCGACGCCGAACACCACCATGAACACGCGCCCGACATTGTGGCCGAGATGCCCGACCATGTGCGGATGCGTCAGCGCCGCCTGCACGATCAGGCCGACGCGGGTGCGCTTGAGCACGACCAGCAGCGCCACGAAGATCACGACCGACACGGCCAGCATGAAGATCTTGTAGGCGGGATAGTTGGTCGAGAAGATCGTGAAGGCCGGGAAGTCGAGCAGCGCCGGCACGCGATAGTCGACCGGGCTCTTGCCCCAGATCATCGACACGATTTCTTCGATCGCAAAAGCCAGACCGAAGGTCAGCAGCAATTCCGCGACATGGCCGTGCTTGTGGGTGTTGCGCAGGCCGTAGCGCTCCACCGCCATGCCGATGGCGCCGACCAGTAGCGGCGCCAGCACCAGCGCCGGCCAGAAGCCGATCCACTTGGTGAGCTGGAAGCCGAAGAAGGCGCCGAGCATGTAGAAGCTGGCATGCGCGAAGTTGAGCACGCCCATCATGCTGAAGATGACGGTCAGCCCGCTCGACAGCAGGAAGAGCAGCATGCCGAACAGCACGCCGTTCAGGGTCGAAATGACAATGAGTTCAAGCACAGCGCACTCGTCTCTGTCCGGGGCCTGATGGCCCCGGTGAACATCGCCCAATCAAGAATAGTCCGGCCACCGCCTTCCCGCGACCGATGTCGGCCGCGGGAAAACGACGGATGTCGTGATTACGGCCGCGCCATCTTGCAGGTCGTGGGGACCATGGCCTGCGCCGTGTCGACCTTGGAGACGAGGTGCCAGCCCCAGCCGGTGTTTTCCTCGTCGAAGGGCTCATTCTCGGTCAGCTTGCCGAAGGAGGAAATGTAGATCGGCTGAAGGAACTGGTGGTCGTCCTTGCGCATGATGCCGGTGCCGCCGTCCAGAACCTCGAACTTCAGGTCCTCGAGCGCCGCCGCCACCTTCACGGGGTCGATCGAGTTGGCCTTCTCGGCAGCCGCCTTGAACATGCGCATCTCGTTGACCGCACGCGGGTACCAGAGCGACAGATTGACCTTGGCGCGGAACGCCTTCTCGTAATCCATCGCAACCTTGTTGCCGGAATTCGCAAAGCCTTCGGTGATCTGGAAGACCTGATGATCGAGACCGGTCTGCTTGACGGCAGTGGGGCCGCCGGCGCCGCCGGCATAATAAGTGTACCAGTTGACCTTCAGGCCGGCGTCAGCGGCAGCCTTGAGCAGCAGAGCGAAGTCCTGGCCCCAGTTGCCGGTAACGACGCTGTCGGCGCCGGACGCCTTGATCTTGGCGATATAGGGCGAGAAATCGGTGACCTTCAGCAGCGGATGCAGCTCGTCGCCGACGATCTGGATGTCGGGCCGCTTGGCGCCGAGCATCTTGCGCGCGTCGGAGCGGACGGACTGACCGAACGAATAGTCCTGGTTGATCAGGTACACCTTTTTGATCGAGGCGGTGTCCTTCATGTAGTTGGTGAGCGCCTCCATCTTGATGTCGGAGCTCGCATCCCAGCGGAAATGCCAGTAGCTGCACTTCTCGTTGGTCAGGCTGGGATCGACGGCGGCGTAGTTGAAGTACAGCACTTCCTTGCCGGGATTGCGCGTGTTGTTCTTGGTGACGAAATCCGACAGCGCCGCGCCGACGGACGAGCCGTTGCCTTGCGTGATGTAGTGGACCCCGGCGTCGATCGCCTTCTGGGCCTGCACCAGGCTTTCCTGCGGATTGGTCTTGTTGTCGAGCGGCACGATCTCGATCTTGTGGCCGAGAATGCCGCCCTTGGCGTTGAGCTCGTCGGCCAGATACTGGAATGTCTTCAGACCACCCTCGCCGACGCTGGCACCACCGCCGGAGAGCGGATCGATGTAGCCGATCTTGAGGGTGTCCTCAGCCGACGCGGCATGACCGAGCATCGGGGCGATCACGGCAATGGCCAAAGTGAGCTTGCGCATTTTTTCGTTTCCTCGCTGGCTATCGACTTTAGTCGATGGGCTTTTTGCGCATGTTGCAGCGCAATTGCAGATCCCTAATGAGCAGAACGAACTTTGATTTTCAAGCTCGGCGAGACATGGCTCCGGCCATCGTTATGAAATGTGAAGGCGGCTACCCGTCTCGCCGGCAGCTTTCCGCGACGAGGAATAGAACGCAAGGGGAAACTGGCCTGCGCGGCGCCTGACGACGCAGGTGTCGCAGCCGTCTACAGGCTGCGATAGTTCGCGATTCCCGACAGGTCGGGCGTGAATCCGAGCCCCGGTTCCTCGCCGAGGACGATCGTACCATCCGTGACACTGGCAACGGCACCGCAGAACCGGTCGCGCAGCGGATTGTCGTTGGCATCGACCTCGAGCCAACCGTCGCCGCCGATGCCCGCCAGCAGATGCGCCGAGGCGAGCAGTCCGATGCCGCCGCCGAGATAATGCGGGCAGAACGTCTTGCCCGCCTTCAGAATGTCGCGCGCGACGCCAGCGCATGCGCTCAGTCCGCCCCATTTCGCGATGTCGGGCTGAACGACGCCGAGCACGTCTTCGGCCAGGACGTCCTTGAATCCCTCGACGCTCGAAATGTTCTCGCCCGCGGCAATCGGCATTTTCGCGGCTGCCCGCAGCCGGCGCCATTCCTCGCGCGGCCGGTCGGCGCGGATGGGCTCCTCCAGCCATCGCAGATCGAACGCGGCCAACCGCGGCACCATCTCCAGCGCCTGATCGACCGACCAGCCCTGATTGGCATCGGCAGCGAGCATGCCTGCACCGACGATCGCGCGCAGCGCGGCCAGATTGGCGAGGTCGGTCTCGGCACCGAAGCCGACCTTCAGCTTCAACGCGCGATGGCCACGCGCGAGCGCGGCTTCGGCCGTCTGCGCGGCGCCGCCCGGATTGATGCCGCTGGCATAGACCTTGATCCTGCGCGACTGCCCACCGAGAAGCCGCCACAGCGGCAAGCGCCGCCGACGCGCGGAGAGGTCCCACAGCGCGAGATCGATGCCCGAAACAGCCTGCGCGAACGGACCGGGCTCGCCGCATTGAAGCGCCAGCACTTCGGTCCCCTTCGTCAGGACCTCGAAAGCCTGGGCGGGACTGTCGAACCTGCGCCCGACAAGCCCCGGAGCCAGCACTTCATTGACAAGCCGGGCGCGGTGCTCGGCGCCCGGTGCAGGAAAGTTGGACCAGGCTTCGCCCCACCCCTCGACACCGTCCTCGTCGAGCGCGCGAACGAAGACGGCCGGACGGTTGAGCATCTTGCCGAACGACGTCACCACCGGCGTCGCCAAGGGATAGCGATAGCAGAAGGCCTCGATCGAGCGGATGGTGAAGCTGTCAGTCATGTTGCAGATCCTGCGATCGAGTTGAGACCACGCGGGACCGTTACCATCTCAGTAGGCGCGCGCGAAGTCACCTTCCTGCTTGATATCAGCGAACACCGGGAAGCGCGCCTTCCACGGCGTGCCCTTGGCCGTGGTCAGTTGATTGAGCCGTTCCAGCACCCCGAGGCCATCCTTGCGCAGGCTGGCCGACACCGCTGCGCGGTCCGGAAAGTTCTTCAGGACGGCATCCAGCCAGATGGTACGGCCCGCCAGGAAACCGCTTGCGCCTGCGGCATAGGAGTAGTCGAGCACGCGCTCGAACTTTTCAGGCGCAGCGCCGCCCGACAGCAACACCCAGGGGATGCTGCGTTCGCGGCAGATATCACCGATCGCATCGAACTCCTTCTGCGCCGCCTTTGCTTCCGTGCTGCCGTCACGCGCCGGCAGGCTGTTGGCTGCAAGCGGGCTCTCCAGCTTGAGAAGATCGACGCCGTATTCAGGCTTTGCGAATTCACGCACGCTGTCGATGACGAGGCCCGGGAGCTTGCCGGGCGATTCCACGTAATCGGCCGTGTGATTGGCGCTGCCGAGGAACGGGTAGACCAGCAACTCGAGCACGTACGGGATATCGTGACGGGCGCAGTCTTCGCCGATTTCGCGCACGAAACGCTTCTGGTGCTCGTTCACCGCGGCATCGGCGTCCGGCCGGTACCAGGCCAGCACCTTGACGGCGTCGCCGCCCATGGCGCGGATCTTCTCCACGCTCCAATTGGTGATCGCGCGCGACTTGCGGCCGCCCGCGGTTTCCTCAACGCGGTGCTCTTCCAGCGTCATGATCAGACCGCAGCGCGGCGGCAGCAGGTCGATCGCGGCAGGCACTGCGAAGTTCGGGTCGAACAGCATCGAGCTGCAATGCGGCGCGAGGTTCTCGACCAAGAGACGCTTGGCCGCCGTGACGTCGGAATATTCGACCTGGTCCCGCGTGATCCCCTTTGCCTTCGCAATGGCATCGAACAATGGCGGCCGCTGATCCAGCGCGACCATGCGAAAATGGCCATCCGCGTCAGCAAGCCGTGCCAGGCCGCGGTTCTTTCCAATCGTTCTCATGGCTTCGTCCTCATGAATACAAGACACTCGTTGATATCGGGGATTCCGTTCCGGCCGCCGGCGTGGCGGCATTTCATGGCGGCCGTCGCCGCCGAAAACGCCATGGCGGCGCGCACATCGAGGCCGGCGCCGATCGCGAGCGCATAGGCGCCGTGGAAGACGTCGCCCGCGCCCGTGGTGTCGACGACGTCGACGGCGTAGGCGGCCTGCCGGTGCAGCTGGCCGTTCTCGTACCAGCTCACGCCGCCCTCGCCGCGCGTAACGGCGATGACGCGGCAGCCGAAGCGCGCAAGGGCTGCGAGAGATCTATCTTCGGCCGAGCCGGCAAAGGCGGCGAGCGCGGGCTCGGAGAAGATGGCGTGATCGGCTAAGGGCAGCAGCCGCTCGAATACCTCAGCATCGGCCATGTCGCCGTCGAGCACCGTCGGAATGCCGCGCGATCGCGCTTCCCGAAACAACGTCGCGGCGCCTTCGACCCAGCGCGGATCAGCCAGCACGGAGGACGCGCGCGCTACGGCTTCGAGCGGAAGCCAGTCTGCGGTCTCTGGGTAAAGGCCACGGAAATTCACGATCTGCCGCTCGCCGCTGCTATCGACGATGATCCCGGAGACCGACGAGCGGCCATCGGGGAACAGCCGGAAATTCTCGACATCGACGCCTTCAGCGGTGAAGGCCGATTTCATCTCATGGCCCGCGGCATCATTCCCTGCCCGCCCCCAGAACGCGACGGATGCGCCGAGCTTTGCCACCGCAACAGAAGCGTTGGCGGCCATGCCGCCGCCGAGCGTGCCGTACTCGACCGCCTTGATCTTCTCGCTTCCACCCGCGAACGGCCGATCGACGCGCCAGACCTGGTCGAGCGCGGACAGGCCGAGGCAGATCACGTGCACGGGCTTCGTGCCGGACGCGAGGTCCGCCAGCGCCGAGAGATCGCCGATGTTTGCCGACGCACTCACCGCAAGACCTGTCCGTTGGATGCAGCGAACAAATGCGTCTTGCCCGACTGTGGGCGCAGATTGATGCGATCACCAACCTTCGGCCGCAGCGCCGGATCGACCCGCGCGATGGCGGAGCCGCCGGCGAGATCGAAATGGATCAGCGTGTCCGAGCCGAGCGGCTCGACCAGCCTGACGTTGATCGCGATGCCATCAGCGGCATCCGCAGCCACAGCAAAATGTTCGGGGCGAATGCCCAGCACGGCGTTGCCGGCCTTGCTCAGGCAGCCAGCGGTCTCGCCGTCCAGCGGCACCACCGTTCCGCCTTGCGACAGGATCGCGCGCTCCTGACGCCATTCGACCGGGAAGAAATTCATCGCGGGCGAGCCGATGAAGCCGGCGACGAACTGGTTGGCGGGCCGCTCGTAAACCGTCTCCGGTGTATCGTATTGCTGGATCGTGCCGCTCTGGAGCACGACGATCCGGTCGGCCATGGTCATGGCCTCGATCTGGTCATGTGTCACGAAGACCATGGTGGTCTTCAGCTCCTGCGACAGCGCCTTGATCTCCGCCCGCACCTGCCCGCGCAGCTTCGCATCGAGATTGGAGAGCGGCTCGTCGAACAAAAAGGCCTTGGGATTGCGCACGATGGCGCGGCCCATGGCGACGCGTTGGCGCTGGCCGCCGGACAACTCCTTCGGCTTGCGGTCGAGATAGGGCTCGATGTGCAGCAGTGCGGCCGCACGCCTCACGCGGGCGTCGATCTCGGCCTTCGGTGTGCCTCTCAGCTCCAGCGCAAACGACATGTTGTCGTAGACCCGCATGTGCGGGTAGAGCGCGTAATCCTGGAACACCATCGCGATATCGCGTTGCGCAGCCTGGACGCCGTTGACGCGCCTGTCGCCGATGTAGAGATCGCCCGACGAAATCGGCTCGAGGCCCGCGATGATCCGCAGCAAGGTCGACTTGCCGCAGCCGGACGGGCCGACGAACACGACGAATTCGTGGTCCGCGATCTCCAGATTGAGATCGGGGATCACGGTGAAATTGCCGTAGCGCTTGGTGAGGTTGCGGATCGAGATCGAAGCCATGATCGCTCAGTCCAGTGCCAGCACGGGCTTGATCAGCTCGCCCTTGGCGAAGCGGGCGAAATTCTCTGGCAGAGCCGACAGGCCGAACTCGCCATCGACCAGGACGCGGTACTCGTCCTTGTATTTGCGCAGCAGCTCGACATTCGGCTCGAAATCCGAGACCGGGAAATAGAAGGTCCGGATCATGTAAAAGTCCTTGCGGCGGAAGACCTTGCCTTCCTCGATGGTCCAGGGCGCGGCGTTCTCGCCGACCAGCACCAGCGCACCGCGCGGCAGGACCAGCTCGATGCCGAGGTTGCGCGCCGCATGGGCGCCGGAGCATTCCATGATGAGGGCGAAGCGCTTCGAGGTATCTCCGACCGGGTGCGCCTTTGCGCCAAAAGACTGTGCGATCTTCAGCCGTGCCGCGTTGGGATCGGCAACGTGGATGTCGTCGTAGCCGAGCGCGCGGAGCGCCAGCACGACGCCAAGGCCGACAGGCCCCGCGCCCATGACGAGAACTGGACCGGCCTCGCTCGGCGGCACCACGCGGCTGACAAAGCGGACGGCGTGGCCTGAGGTGCCGATGGTGTCGAGCAGCAGCGGCGCAAGGCTGTCCTCGATATCATCAGGCACCGGCAGCAGGCAGTTTTCCGGCACCGGCACATATTCGGCATAGCCGCCGGGCCTGTTCCAACCGATCAGGCTGGAGACTTCCAGGCACATCTGGGTATCGCCGCGCTTGCAAGCGGGGCAGTGGCCGCAGTGCAAGGGGATATAGACGGCGCAGCGGCGGCCATGCAGGCGATGACCGGGCTGTTCGACGACACCAAAGATCTCATGGCCGGCGGTGAACTCGGCGCCCTTGTGCCAGAGCTTGAAGTCGGAGCCGCACAGCGCGGTGCGCGAGACGCGGACGAGCACTTCACTTGGGCCGACATCGGGCATCGCGACGCGCTCGATGGTGATGCGGTCATTGCCGTGGAAGACCGCGGCCTGCATGATCGAGTTCGGACGGGGCGACACGTTCATTTCGATACCTAGCCTTTCACCGCACCGAGCGTCAGTCCGGACACCAGCCAGCGCTGAACCAGGGCCGCCAGCACCAGCGGCGGCAACGCGATCAGCGTCGCCGCAGCCATGAGAGCGCCCCATTGCGTTGAGCCCTCACCGATGAAGTTGAAGGCCGCCGCGATCAGCGTCTTGGTGTCGCCGTTGGAGAGCACCAGCGCAAACAGGAAGTAGTTCCACGAAAACACGAAGGCGAGGATCGCCGAGACGGCGACGCCTGATGCCACCAGCGGCAGCGCGATGCGCCAGAGGATGCGCGTGACGCTGCACCCATCCACCTGCGCCGCCTCGAACACGCTGCGCGGAATGCCGTCGAAGGACGGCAGCAAAACCCAGATCACGATCGGCAGCGTGATGACGGCATGGCTGAGGATCAGCGCGGTGTAGGAGCCGATCATGCCGACCTGCCGGAACATCACGTACCACGGCAGCAGGAACAACGTGCCGGGCGCCATGCGCGCGGCGAGGGTCAGGATGGCCGGCCACGAAATCCGCGTCCAGGAGACGGCGAAGGCAGCAGGAATTCCAAACAGCAGACCGAGTGCGGTCGAGCCAACGGTGACGATGAGACTGTTGAGCGCGTAGCTGAGGAACGGTGTGGTCCTGGTCAGCTCGACATAGTTTTCCAGCGTCGGCGAGAAGCTCAGCGTCGGCGGATAGGCGGTGACCTCGAACGACGGCTTGAACGAGGACAGCACCATCCAGACCGTCGGCGCCATGATGAGCACGCCGGCGAGCAGGAGCTGCACCGTGTTGAGCCAGCGGATCCAGCGGTCGGTGTTGGCGGCATCGTTCATGACATCACCAGGCCACTGCGCCGCGCAAGCGGTTGAAGGCGAGCACGGCGCCGAACACGATCGCCGTCAGCGTCAGCATCAGGGCGCTGGCATAGCCGATGTTGAAGAATTCGAAGCCGACCCTGAAGCCGTAGATGTTGAGCGTGTTCGAGGCGTTGCCCGGGCCGCCCTGGGTCGTGATGTAAATGATGTCGAAGAAGCGCAGCAGATCGACGCTCCGCAGGATCGCCGCGGTGACGATGGTCGGTAGCAGCAGCGGCAGCGTGATGCGCTGGAAAGTCCTGAATGGAGACGCGCCGTCGATCTGCGCCGCCTCGTAGACGCTCGGCGGCAGGGATTGCAGGCCGCCCAGCACGATCAGGGCGACATAAGGCGTCCACTGCCAGCTGTCGATCAGAGCCACGGTCGGAATGACCCAGGTCGGCGAGGCCAGCCAGTCCGACGGCGGCAGGCCGAACGACTGAAGGATATAGTTGGCAGCACCGAGCGACGGATCGAGGATCACCAGCCACATCATACCCGCCACCACCGGCGGCATCATGAAGGGCGAGATGAACAGCGAGCGCACGATGCCTGGCAGCCGCTTGGCGTGGAACAGCACCAGCGCCAGCCAGACGCCGAAGACGAGCTGCAGCACCAAGGACAGCACGAACAGCGCAATGGTGATCCACAGCCCGTGCCAGAATTCGTAATCGGAGATCAGCTTCGAATAATTGGCGAGGCCCGCGAAAGACTGCTTGCCGGTCGAGGAGAAGGTCTGGAAGCCGAGCCAGATCGTATAGACGACCGGAAACGCGATCATCGCGACCGTGAAGACCACGGCCGGCGCCGAGAGGGCCGCCATCTCCAGCTTCTGCCGGTCCTGCGTGAGTGTCGCAGCCGTATCAGACATGCGTTCGTGTCCTCGATCGAGTTGGGTGCCGGCAGGCAGCAAGCCTGCCGGAATGAGGCCGTTAGTTCAGCGCGATCAGCGCATCCAGCGCCTTGTCGGCATCCGCGCAGGCCTGATCGACGGTCTTCTGCTTCAGGATCAGATCCTGTACCGCCTGCCCGATGAACTCGCGCGATTGCGGATTGGCGACGATGGGATAGCCGACCTCGGAGGAGCCCTTCGTTGCGAGCACGTCGAGCGCGGCCTGCCATTCCTTGCGGACCGGCTCCTCGTCGATCCACTTGCGATATTCGGGATCCTTGGCGACCGACGGACGCGGCGGGGCAATGCCCTGAAGCGCCATCTTCTTCTGCACCTCTGGGCTGGTCGCCCATTGCACGAAGTACCAAGCCGCATCCGGCTGCTTGCTGTGCGAGGACACTGCCATGCCCCAGCCGATCGTGGTCGGCACCTGGCCGGCATCGCCCGCCGGGAACGGCAGCAGGCCGGTGTCCTTCAGGCGCGCGCCGCCTTCCATCACCGTGCGCAACTCATTCGACGACTCAAACGCCATCGCGGCGCGGCCGCTGCGGTAGAGCGCCGAAATCTGCTGGAAGCTGTAGTTGACGACGCCAGGCGGTCCGAAATCGCGCAGCAGCCGGCTATAGGTGTCGAGCGCTTCCTTGCCCTTGGCCGAGCAGAGGTTCGACTTGCCGTTTGCGACATAGCTGCCGCCGATATTGTGCAGCATGTTGCTGAAGGTATAGGCAATCGCGGGCTTGAGGCCGCGCGAGACGAACGGCGTCACGGTGCTGTCGCAGCTCTTGATCTTCTCGGCAGCGGCCTCGACGTCCTTGATCGTCTTCGGCGCCTCGAGACCGCACTTTTTGAAGATGTCGGTGCGGTAATAGAAGATCGGGCCTTCGATGTTCATGGGCATGCTGGTCAGCTTGCCGCCGAAGGTCGCGGCCTTCAGCAGGGCCTGGCTCAACCCGTTGGAGTCGTATTCCCTGGCCACCTCGTTCTTGGCCATCGCGGTGAGATCGCCGTACCAGCCGGCGGCGGCGAACTGCTCGCCCTCGCGCGAGGGCAGCGTCATGAACACGTCCACCTCGTCGCTGTTCGCATTCATGACGGTCACCAGACGCTGGCGCATCTGCTGTTCCTGATAGCCGTCGACCTTGAGGGTCATGCCGGTCAGCTTCTCGAAATCGGCCTTGTAAGTCAGCAGCGCCTGCGACACCGGATTGTTGTTGGCGAGAAAGGTGACGGTCTTGCCCTTGAACTTCATCCAGTCGAAATCGGCGGCGTGCGCCTGCGCGGTCGCCGCAGCAATCGCGAGAACGGGCAACGCGACGTGGGTCGCGAGCATCCTGGCCTTCATCGAACTCTCCTCCCGGCTGGCCGCCTTAAGCTGGCGGACCATTTTGAACACGTTTGAGCAGCGCTTGAAAACGGTTACAAAATAGACCTCGCATTCGCCGTGTCAAGCGATGGACAAGCCGCACAATCTGCGGCAGATTTGCGACATTGCCGCTACCATGCGGTTCGCTATGCCCGATGTAACGTTACATTCATGAGACTGACCAACGCCAAGTCTGTGAAACAGGGCATCCGCGCCGTGGCGGCCCGCGCCGGCGTCTCGACGGCATCGGTCTCGCGCGCCCTCAACAACCCCGACGCGGTGAGCCCTTCCTTACGGGCGCGCATCGAGCAGGCCATCGACGCGCTCGGCTACATCCCGCACGCGCCGGCGCGCATCCTGTCGTCACGACGCTCGCGCACGCTTGGCGCAATCGTACCGACGATCGACAACACGATGTTCGCACGCGGCATCGCCTCGCTGCAGCAATATCTGTCGTCGGTCGGATACATGCTGTTTCTCACAACGAGCGGCTACGATCTCGACGTCGAATTGCAGCAGGCGCGCAATCTGATCAGCCGCGGTGTCGACGGCCTGGTGCTGCGCGGCGATTGCCATCACGACGGATTACGCAAGCTGCTGGCGGACAATGCCGTACCGTTCATCAATGTCGGCATCTACCAGCCCGACCGGCCCTATCCTTGCGTCGGCACCGACAACGAAGCCGCCGCCCATCGCGCCGCCGCGCATGTCATCGAGCTCGGCCACCGCCGCATCGGGATCGTCTCGGCGCTCCAGCGCAACAACGACCGCGCCAGCGCCCGCGTCGCCGGCTTTCGCCGCGCGCTGACGGAGAACGGGCTCGAATTGCCTTCGCAATGGCATGTCGAGGTGCCCTATACGCTGGACGACGCGCGCGAGGCGGCGCGCTATCTCCTAAGCCTCGAGGACCGCCCGACAGCCGTGGTGTGCGGCAACGACGTCATCGCCTATGGCGTGCTGCTCGAAGCCGAGCGCAGCGGTTTTTCGGTGCCGCGTGACCTCTCGGTGGTCGGCTTCGACGACCTCGACTGGAGCCGGCATTTGCGGCCGAGCCTGACCACGATCCACGTACCGACCGGAGAAACCTGGCAGCGCGCCGGTGAATATCTGGTGCGCAGCCTCGCCGGCGAGCAGACCATCATGCATCGCGAGATCGACTTCTCGCTAGTCGTCCGCGAGTCGACGGCTGCGCCTCCGAAATCCCTGAAGTGAGACACTCCCGATGAATCCGAACTTTTCCCTCGCCCCCGGCTTCCATGCCGTCGTGATCGGCGGCGCCGGCGACATTGGTGCCGCCATCAGCAATCAATTCTGCGATCTGGGTGCGACGGTGTCTGCAACGGGCGCGAACGAGGCCGATCTTGCCCGCACCCTCCTCAAACCGCGCGCGGGCCTCACGCTCGCAACGCTCGATGTCACCGATGACGAAGCCGTCACGTCCTTCGCCCGGAAGCACAAGCGCGTCGACGCGCTGATCAATTGCGCCGGCATTCTCGCGCGCGACAAGGAATTTGAGATCGAGACCTTCATGAAGGTGCTCGACGTCAATCTCACCGGCACGTTCCGCACCTGCATGGCCTTTCACTCCCTGCTCGCGGAGCAGACGGGATCGATCGTCAACATCGCTTCGATGAACGCGACGCTGGCGCTGCCGCGGATTCCCGCCTATTGCGCCAGCAAGGGTGGTGTCGTGATGCTGACCAAGGCGCTGGCTTTGAAGTGGGCCGAAGAAGGCATCCGCGTCAACGCGGTCGCGCCCGGCTATATCGAAACCGCGATCAACGCCGCCGGCCGCAGCGACCTTGCGCATTATCAGCGCATCGCCGATCGCACCGCCTTCAAGCGCTGGGGACAGCCGGAGGACATTGCCGGCGCCGTTGCCTTCCTCTGCATGCCGGCTTCGCAATATGCGACCGGCACCGTCGTTGCCGTGGATGGCGGCTTTCTGGCGGGGTAGCGCGCGGGTCTATACGCCCAGCGCCTTGCGGTTGAACGTCCGCAGGAAGCGCAGCGACAACGTCCGCACATTCGCGACGTTGAGCAGCCAGGCCGCAGCGGCGTAAGCAACCCCACCCGCGGAGCTGACGACCATCAACGCCACGATACCGGTACCGCCGACCTGCGTCCGCGCAACGAGGATAGCGCCCGCCATCGCCGCAGCCGAAGCCGCAACGCCGGCGAGGCGGTTGACGTCGAACGGCACGGGATGGGCGCGGCGCATCAGGGCGACGGCGACGACGAAGCCGAGCGCTTCGGTGGCGAGCGTGGCGAGCGCCGCGCCGTAAAGGCCGTAGCCCGCGACCAGCGCGAACATCAGTGCCACGCTCAAAACGAGCGTGAGGAACGACTGCGCCGCCAGCATGAACGGCCGCTCGGCGAGCTGGAAGCTGATCTGCACATAGAATTGATTGGCGATGCCGAAGAAGCGCGCGAGCACCAGCGTCGGCAACAGCGCCGATACGCCGGCGCGAAAATCGACGCCGACGAGCGTGCCCGCGACCTGGTCGGCCGCGAGCGCGAGCCAGACGGCGACGGGTGCGACGACGACGAGCAGCAACTCAAGGCTCTCGCTCAGCCGCTCCCGCGTCGTCTCGCTGTTTTTCTCCGACAGCGACCGGAACACCAGCGGCACGGTCGCAGCGGCGACGCTGGAGGCGATCATGACCATGAACTGGCGCGGCAGATCGGCGGCGACGCCGAAAATGCCGGCGGCGTCCTTGCCGAGCAGATAAGCGACGATGAGCCGGTCACAGGCCGAATAGACCGCAACGGACAATCCGGCCAGCGTCAGCGGCAGGCCGTAGCGCGCCAGCTGCATGAACTGGCTGCGCTCGAAGCGCGCGATCTTGGTGCGGTCGCCGACGAGATTGAGAATGATGCCGGTGAGCGAGCCCAGGCCGAACGCGGCGAGCAGTCCCAATCCACCCCAGCCGAGCCAGATGCCGAGCAGGCCAAAGCCGACGCTCGACACGCTGCGGACGATCGAGATCGCCGCGAACCTGTAGGGGCGCAGTTTGGCGCGTTCGAATTCCTGGCCGACATCGACAGCATTGGCCATGATCGCGACGAACATGCTGGCGAGCAGCAGCTCGACGCTGAGGTCGCTGCGGAACAGAATGACCAGCGGCGTGGTGGCGCAGAGGACCGCGGCCGTCAGCCCGAAGGCGACCATCGCCGTGCCGCGAAAATCCACCTCCGCCGACATCGCCTGATAGCGGGACACCGACAGCTTGATCCAGGCGAAGAAGATCGCGCCCAATATGCCGGCGAGGCTGATGCCGACGACATAGACGCCGTACTCGGCCGGCGTCAGCAGCCGCGTGTAGGCCGTGACCGCGAAGAAACCCACCGCTGCGGGCAGGATGTAGGCGACGAGATAAATCGAGAAATGGCGGTTCAGCATGCGAGCACAGGACCGGCAACGGTGTTGCGATGGTGACGGCCGTTAATCAATGACCTTGGCGGGGCGAACGAACTGCGCCGCAGCATCTCTCAAGAGTGTCACATAAGTCTGCAGATCGGGCGGCGAATGAGGCTGAGAGGCCGCTTTCGCGCGTTAGCGTTAAATTTGCCCTTTCCCTGGGGCGGTTCGAGCGATCACGACACGAAACCCTGATCCAGACTGGAACAGCGATGCAGCGCCACGCGCGTTGCGCACCGGACATCCGCAAAGGTTAACCCAACGACAGGAAACCCCGGCGTCGCAAGGCGCCGCTTGGTACGATGGCGCGTTGGTTCCAAAAGGAACGTCCCACCGTGACCAGGCTCGACAGACGCGAATTTCTCCTTGGCGGCGCCGCAGCACTCGCGGTGGGGGCAGCGGCGTCCGCCGCGCCGGCATCAAAACTCGCGCAGCGCCGTCCGGGCTTTGGCGCTGCTGCGACGCTCTGGGACCTGCAAGCAGATCCCAGGCTCGGCGAAGCCATCAGTACCTATTGCACCCAGGTGGTGCCGGTGCTCGAGCTGAAATGGCCGATGCTGCGGCCGAACGCGCACACGTTCAACTTCGAGCGCGCCGACGCGATCCTGGATTTCGCCAGGGAGAACGATCTGACAATGCGCGGTCACGCGCTCGCCTGGTATCACGACATTCCGGACTGGACCAAGCAGATCAAGGATTCCAAGGGCGTCGAGCGCGCCTATGTCGACCACATCGGCACCGTCGTGTCCTATTACAAGGACAAGCTGACGTCGTGGGACGTCGTCAACGAGCCGATCCCGGACAATCCGAAGAAGATCACCGACCGGCGCGACACGTTCTGGACGCAGCATCTGGGCAACCGCTGGATTCCGCTGGCCTTCCGCACGGCGGCCGCGGCCGATCCCTTCGTCAAGCTCGCGATCAATGAATATGACATCGAGTCGGCGAAGGACTCGTTCATTGCCAAGCGCGCGGCGTACCGCAACCTGATCATGGACCTGCTCGACCAGGGCGTGCCGCTGCACGCTGTGGGCCTGCAATCGCATCTGCACGCCGAGCTCGAGATCGACACGCATGGGCTCGCCGAGTTCGTCACCGAGCTGCGTTCCTGGGGCCTCGAGGTGCTCGTCACCGAGCTCGATGTCGACGACCAGAAACTGACGGGCAATCCGGCAGAGCGCGACGCCATCGTCGCCAAGCGCGTCGACGATCTCCTGACCGCGATCTCGACCAGCGGGCCGGTGCGCTCGATCCTGACCTGGGGCCTCTCGGATCGCTATAGCTGGATCAACGGCACCTTCGCCCGCGCGGACAAGCAGCCGAACCGCCCCTTGCCGCTTGACGGCGAGTTCAAGCCGAAGCCGTTCATGGACGTCATCAGCAAGTTCACGAGGGACGCCTGAGACGCGGCCTTAGCGCGTCTTCGCCGGCACTTCGAATTCGGCCGCATCACCCATATCTTCAGGAGACAGGCTCGGGCTGCGTCGATCCCGCGAGCTAAGGCGGAACACGTCGCGGATGTCGTCGATCGAGGTCGACGAATAGGACTGGATGCAGAGCGCGACCTGTTCGGGCGAGGCCGCGCGCATCATCGCTTCGATGGCCGGACGGTCGAGGGGCGTCTCATCCCAATGCGAGACGGCGATGCTGTCCTCGGTGACCCGATGGGTGGCCAGATGCGCCGGAGAGTTCGCGACGAAATGGCCGTACATCAGATACTCCGAGAACTTCTTCTTCCGGCACAACGCCAGAACCCAGTTCAATCCCGTTGCCGACTTGATGGCGTCGGTCATCGCGCGCGCGGTGTCCTTGTCCCAGACCAGCGCGTTGCCGACATAGTCATCGGCGGGGAAGGACCGGTCCTTGATGCCGAGCAACTGATCGACTGTGCGCAGCCACAGCCCATGCAACGGGTGGTCAGCGCCGATGTCCTTCGGGGTGACGAACAGCGGCGTCTTCTCTCCGCCGGCATATTGGCCGGCGTCGAATTCGCGGAAGAACAGATTGTCCGAATCCAGGATGCAGACGCGCTGCTCGGATGCGTTGAGCACGCCGGCGATTTTCAGGATCTGCTGGATGTGCCAGCCATGCACCGGCGACGACAGCAGCGACAGCCAGACCCGGCGCTTGCTGAGGAACTGAAGCGAGGGCGGCAGCGCCCAGAGCCATTTCGGCAGATAATTCGAGGCCGGAACGATGACGCGCTTGTCGGATGCAAACGGCGCGAACAGCGGCACGTCCTCATCGTTAACGAGAACATAATGCCGCGTGTATCCCGAGAGCCAGGTGTCGATGCTCTCGCTGAGCAGCGAAAAGCGTTCGATATCCTTGGCGTAGCTGGCGGTCAGCAGGGCAACGGAATGCATGGAGCGCGCTCGAATGGCCATCAAGCCGCACTCATAGCCGCACCGCGAGATGCTGGAAACTCACAAACGGAATCAAGGTAAAACGAAACGAAGCATTAGCCATCCGACGGCAGCCCCTGCTCGATGCCGCGAAAACGCAGTGGCGCCAGCGCGGCGGCGCGCTGCCACCAGTCGGCGACGCGGTCGTCGAGCGCGGTCACGCCGCGACCCTGGCCGGGGAAGATCCTGATCTGCTGCACCGCCTCGGCCTCGAACCCCCTGCCCTTGCGCGTGATCTTGAGGGCGGCGCCCTCGCGGTCGCGCTGCGTCAGCGGCGCCAGGAGGCGGCCGCGCGGGCGGAGCGACTGAAGCCAGAGCGGATGCGGGTGCGGGAAGCCGGCATGCACGATGATCACGTCGGCCGGCTCGCCGATCTCCTCACATCCATCGCCATGCACGACCTCGACATTGCGATAGGGGCGAAGGTAGTTCGCGGCACGCGCCGCAAGCCGCCCGTCGCATTCGATTGCATGCACCCTGCCCCTGGGCCCCACGATCTTCGACAACACCGCCGAAAAATAGCCGAGACCGCAGCCGATCTGGACCACGCGGTCCTTCTCCCCGACGTCGAGCAGATCGATGAAGTGCGCCCACAGGCTCGGCAGCCCGGTGTCGAGCCTGCGGCGCGCATCGATCGCGACCAGCACATTGTCGTAGAGATGAACGGGATCGGGATCCGGCGTCAGCCGGTAGCTGCGCGCCGCCTCGCTCTTGATGCGCCAGGGTCCCTTCGCCAGAAAATCCTCGCGCGGGATGGCGGCGAGCGCTTCGAGCAGGCGTGGCGAGGCGATCCGCTCTCGCTTCGCGATCAACTCGACGTAGCGCGCACGCGCGGCGGCAAGATCGCTCATTTCATCGCATCGGCCTGTTCAAGGACGGGCACGTCTCCGCCGAGCTCGCTGAGGAGCTGCATCGCCTGCTTCAGGTCCGGGGTATAAAAGCCCTCGCTGAACTTGCCGACGATCGGCAAAAGCAGGAGGCTTGCGTGCTCGCGCTTGCCGGCTTGGTGCGACAGGCGCGCAAGGCTGACGGCGGTCCGAAGCTCCCATGACAGCGCGCCCTGCTTGCGCGCGGTCTCCAGCGACAGGGCGAACAGGTCCTCCGCCTCCTGCACCGATGCCGGATCACCGTCCGACATCGTGATCTCGCCCTGCAGGCGATAGACCTCGGCGAGATAGGAGTGATCGCCGGTCCGTCTCGCGGTCGCGAGCGCGCCGTCCAGCGCGCGCAAGGCGGCATCGCGCATCCCGACCTTGGCATAGGCTTCCGCAAGGAGGCAGCGGAACCAGCAGCCGGCGAGCCAGGAATCCATCGCCTCGTATTCGTCGAGGCCGAGGCGCATCTGGCTGAGACCTTCGTCGGCGTCGCCGAGCTGGGCCAGCGCCCAGCCGCGCAGGATCGCCGCCTGCTGCTTCCAATGCAGGAAATTGTGCTCGGTGGCGATGATCATGGCGCGGTTGGCGTGGTCGCGCGTGCCCTCGACGTCGCGCAAATGCTGGCACAGATAGGCGCCGAACACGAGCGCGAAGGCGAGCGTGAAGGGATGGCGGATCTTCTCGGCATTCGCGATCGCCTGCTCGCTGTGCTGGCGCGCCGCGTCGGGCCGGCCGAGGAACCAGAGGAGATAGCCGAGATAGGACAGCGAAACGACGCCGGGATCGGTGCCGTGCCGCTCCATCAGATCGGAGTGCAGATCAGGACTGTAGAGGTTGATGCAGCGGTGCAGATGGTGCTGGGAAGCGGCAAAACGGCCGCGATAGAGCATCGTCATCGCGATCGAGCGGTGCGCCTCGATCAGATAGCCGGTCTGCTGTGCCGGCTGGGTGCGCTCGTTCAGCCGCTCGCGCTTGGCGAACTTCAACAGCTCGACGCTGAGATCGTGCGCGCGGCTGAGATCGGCACGGATGAAATGGCAGACCCAGAGCCCGCGCGTGGCGGCGAAGGCCTTCTCGTCGTCGTCGAGCTGCTGACCGAGCTCGAGCGCGCGGATGTAGTTCTCCTCGACCTCCTGCACAGCGTAGCCCTTGGCGGCAATCAATGCGTTGCCGAGCGCGATGCGCAGCTCCAGCTCCATCTCGTCGGCGCCCTGCATGCGCGCATTGGCCTGCACGACGCTCAAGCCCCGGCGCAAATGCCCGATCGCCTCCAGATTGGCGCCGCTCTTGGCCGCCTGCTTGCCGGCCTTGAGCCAGAAGCTGGCGGCGCCCTCGCTCTGGCCGGATTCGGTGAGGTGATGGGCCAGCAGCTCCGGTTCGCGCTCGGTCTTCTCCGGATACATCTCGGCGAGCACCTGCGCGATCCGCGAATGCAGCTTGCGCCGCTCGCTGTGCAGCAGGCTGTCGTGCGCGGCGTTCTGGATCATCACGTGCTTGAAGGAGTAGAGCGCGCCGGGCGGATGGCCGCGGCGCATGATCAACCCGGCCTCCTCCAGATGATTGAGCGCGGCCTCGATCTGCTCCGCCGGCGTGTTGGCGACCGCGTGCAGCGTCGCGTAGGAGAACTCGCGACCGATGGTGGCGCCGATCTGCGCGATTCGCTTGAACGGCCCCATCCGGTCCAGCCGCGCCATCAGCGAGTCGGTGAGGGTCGCCGGGATCGCGAGCTGCCGCCATGGACCCGACAGCACGTAGCGCCCGTGCCGCTCGGTCAGGAGGTTGGATTCGAGAACGGTCTTGGTCAGCTCTTCCAGGAACAGAGGCACGCCGTCGGTCTTGACGATGATCTCCTCGACCACCTCCTTGGGAAGCTCGCGGCCCGCGACGCGCTCGACCAGCGTCGTGCGCAGCTGCCGGCTCAGGCGGTTCAGCACCAGCGTGGTGATGTGCGAATGCGCGTTCCAGCTCGGCTGGAATTCGGAGCGCGCGGTGATGATGACAAGGACCGGCTGGTTCTGCACCCGGGCGACGAGGAGGTCGATCACCTCGCGGGAGGTCGGGTCGATCCAGTGCAGATCCTCAAGCGCGATCACCAGCGGCATGTCGCGCGCAAGGCCGAGGAAATGATTGACCAGCGCC
Source organism: Bradyrhizobium sp. MOS001 (assembly GCF_004634465.1). NCBI lineage: Bacteria > Pseudomonadati > Pseudomonadota > Alphaproteobacteria > Hyphomicrobiales > Nitrobacteraceae > Bradyrhizobium > Bradyrhizobium sp. MOS001. Next base: position 57,710 of record NZ_SPVJ01000021.1, on the reverse strand, counting down.
GCGACGGTCGCATCCTTCTGCTGCTGCGGCGACAGGTCGAGCGGCGGATAGCGGTCTCCGGTCGGGATCGACAGCAGCGCGGCAAACAGCGGCGTGACCTGCTCGATGTCGCCATGGGCGGCCGCGATCGCGGTCTCCAGACCCGCCAGCGAGGTCGCGGATGGATCCTCGCGGTCGAGGCCGAGCGAGAATTTGAGCTGCTCGGAGAATGGATAGAACGCCGTGGAGGTGTAATAGGGCGAGCACTGGAACGAGACGTGTCCATGGCGGTCGCCCGCGATCCGGTCGAAGATCTCCTGGATGATGCGCGACTTGCCGATGCCGGGCTCGCCGAACTTCACCACGACCTGGCCGTCGCCGTCCTTGACCTGCTGCCAGCGTCCCATCAGCAGCGCGATCTCCTCCTCGCGGTTGACGAGCGGTGTCAACCGCCCGCCCATGGCAGCGGCGAAGCGGGTCTCCGCTCGCGAGGCGCGCACCACGTGCCAGGCCTGCGTCTTCTCCGAGATGCCTTTCAGCGCATGGACGCCGAGATTGCGGTAGTCGAACTTGCCCTTCAGCAGCGACTGTGTCGAGGACGAGATCACGACGCCGTTGGGTGGCGCCAGACCTTGCAGGCGAGCGGCGAGGTTGACGGTTTCTCCGACCGCGGAATCGCGCTCCTCGGTGCCCTGGCCAACGAGGTCGCCGACCACGACGAGGCCGGTTGCGATCCCGATGCGGACGGCGGGGGCGTGGCTCAGCGCACCGCGCGGCTCGATCGCGCGCGCAGTCGACAGCACCCGCACGATCTCGAGCCCGGCGCGCACCGATCGCTCGGCATCGTCCTCATGCGCGGTCGGATAGCCGAAATAGACAAGGATACCGTCGCCGACGAAGCGCGCGGCAAACCCTTCGTAATGCTTCACCACCCGGACGCAGGTCTCGCGAAAGCTCGCGATCATGTCGCGCACGTCTTCCGGATCGAACTGCACCGACAGCGAGGTGGAATCCACCATGTCGCAGAACATGGTGGTGAGCTGACGCCGTTCGGCACCGACTTCCGCCCGGACTTGCGGGCGCGCCGCCGCATCGGGCTTCTCTGCGGTCTCAGCCTGGAATAGCGCCGACATCGCGCGCCGAAGCCGCTTGCGATCGCCGAGCGGCAATCCGAGCTCGACCAGGTCGGATTCCGTCAGGTCCCCCATCACATCGAGATCGAGGCGGTGCTGCGCGAAGAGATCGGTGTAATGTCCAAGACCGACGCCTTCGAGCCAGCGCTTCAACCCGCCTTCAGTCCCCGTAACAGGCTCATTCTCCAGCATGGTGATTCTGCCCGACCTTCACTCCGTCGAAGGGCTTTAGGCCCCTCAACCACAGATTTTGGGGCCCGAACTTCACCTCAGACTGGACGCGCTCCCTAAGTCTTGGGAAGAATAGCTCAATTAGATCAAAAGGGAATGGCATTGTCCCACATTGCATCCGTGGCGGGAGAGGATTCGGACAGCGCAGGCGCCGAAACCAGGACGTTTGCCGATATCGGCGGCCTTCTCGACTTTTATGCGCGCAAGACGCCGTCGGCACCGGCTCTCCTCGCGCCGGGCCGGCCGGCCCTCACCTACGGCAAGCTGGGTGAGTTGGTCCAGCAACTGGTCCGCACCCTGCGGGGGCTCGGCATTGCGCCTGCCGACCGGATCGCCGTTGCGCTGCCGCGCGGCGCCGACAGCGCGCTGGCGCTGATCGCGGTCGCCTCGGCCGGCGCCTGCGTCCCGGTCAATCCCGATCTGACGGCCGACGAGCTGCAACGCTATTTCAGCGAATTGAAGCTGACCGCGCTCGTCACCCGGGCCGACATGAATTCACCAAGTCGTGACGTTGCCAAGGCGCTCGATATCGCGGTGATCGATTTCGTGCCGGGGCCGAACGACAATCTCGGCGGCTGCGCGTTCATCGGCCCGGCAGTCGGGCCCGCCAGCACGAGCGGCGCCTCGCGCGGCGACGATGACGCCTTCATCCTGTTGACGTCGGGCACGGCGGCGCGGCCGAAAATGGTGCCGCTGACGCAGCGCAATGTGTGCCTGTCCGCATACAATGCCGGCCGCGTGCTGTCGCTCGCAGCCCACGATCGCCTGCTCAATGCCCTGCCGCTGTTTCACGCCCATGGTCTGATCTCCGGCCTGCTGACGGCACTTGCCGCGGGCTCCAGCGTGATCTGCACCAACGGTTTCGACGCATTGTCCTTCTTCGGCTGGATGCGGGAGCTGCGACCGACCTGGTACACGGCGGTGCCGACCATCCATCGCGCGCTGCTGACGGCGGCCGAGGCCGACCCGGACCGCGCCCGCTCGTCGTCGCTGCGCGTGATCCGCTCGGCCTCATCCTCGCTCGCGCCCGCGATCCTGAACGGGCTGGAGGCGATGTTCGGCGTTCCCGTGCTCGAGACCTACGGCATGACGGAAGCGGCCTCGCAGATCTCCGCCAATCCGTTCGAGCTGCGCAAGGTCGGATCGGTCGGCCGCGCTGCGGGCCCCGAGATCGCGATCATGGACGGGGCGGGCCGCACGCTTGCGAGCGGCGAGCATGGCGAGATCATGCTGCGCGGGCCGAACATGAGCCGCGGCTATTATAATGACGAGGCCGCGACACGGACCGCCTTCCGCAACGGCTGGTTCCGGACCGGCGACCTCGGCTATCTCGACGCCGACGGCTATCTCTTCATCGTCGGCCGCATCAAGGACGTCATCAACCGCGGCGGGCAGAAGATCTCGCCCCTGGAGGTCGAAGAGGTCCTGCTGAGCCATCCGGCGGTGCTGGAGGCCGGCGTGTTCGCCGTCCCGCACCAGAAGCTCGGCGAAAACGTCGCCGCCGTCGTGGTGCTGCGCCCGAATTCCGAAGCAACTCCGGACCAGCTTCGGCAGTTCGCGCGCAAACGTCTTGCGGCCTACAAGGTGCCGAGCCTGATCCGCGGCGTGGCCGCACTGCCGAAAGGCGCGAGCGGCAAGGTCAAGCGCAACGCGCTGGCCGATCTGATCGCAACCGCGGAGCATGGCGTCGAAGCGCAATTGCCGCGCAACGCGCTGGAGACCCAGCTCGCGGGGATCTGGGCCGGTCTGTTGGAGCTGCCGCAGGTCGGCATCGACCAGGATGTCTTCGCGCTCGGCGCAGACTCGCTCGCGGCGACGCAGATGCGCTCGCGCTTGCGCGAACGCTTCAATGTCGACTTCTCCTTCGAGGATATCTTTGATTGCGCCACGGTCTCAGCGCTTGCGGCCCGGATCGAGACCGCCACAACCCATCGCGAGACGATGGTGCCCGCATGGCGCCAGGCGGCTGCGGCAGACGCGCCGCTGTCGTTCCAGCAGCAGCGGATGTATGTGCTCTCGCGGCTCGATCCGACCCGCTACAATTACAACGTCGTCGAAGTCGCCGTTCTCAAGGGCCTGGTCGACGTCGCCGCGCTTTCTGCGAGCCTCGCCTCGATCTGCGCGCGCCACGAGGCGCTGCGCTCGGTCTTCACCGAACGCGAGGGCGAGCCGGCGCAGCGGGTGCTGCAATCACCTCCGCGATTCGAGCGGATCAAGCTCAAGCCCTGCGCCGCGGACAAGCAGGGCGCAATCATCCGGCGCGAGGCGCTCGTGCTCGCGCAATATCCGTTCGATCTCGCGCGCGAGCCGCCGCTGAAGGTCACCCTGCTGTCGTTCGACAAATCCAGCCACGCGCTGGTGGTCAACGTCCATCACCTCGTCACCGACGGCTGGTCGCAACGGCTGTTCTGGGAGGAGCTTGCCGCCCACTATGCCGCTGCGCGCAAGGCAAGCGCGGTGACGTTGCCCTCGCCCGCCTTCCAGTATCGCGACTTTGCGCTATGGCAGCAGAGCTGGGCTCGGACGCCGGCGGCGAAGGAGCAGCTCGATTACTGGCGGACCCAGCTCGACGGTGTCACCACACTGCCGCTGCGGACCGACCGGCCACGCCCGGAGGTCTGGAGCGGTCACGGCGCCCGTCACTATCTCGAATTCTCCAAGGCACTGTCGGCCGATCTGCGCGCGCTGAGCCAGGACCAGGGCGTCACGCCTTTCATGACGCTGCTCGCGGCTTTCCAGTGCCTGTTGTTCCGCCACACCGGACACGAGGATGTCGCGACGGGATCGCTGATCGCCAACCGCAACCAGATCGAGAGCGAGCGACTGATCGGGCTGTTCGCCAACACCCTGATCCTGCGCAACGATTTCGGCGGCGATCCGGGTTTTGGCGAAATGTTGCGGCGGGTGCGGCAGGTCACGCTGGATGCCTACCGCAACCAGGACCTCCCGATCGAGGAAGTGCTGCGCGCGCTGCAGATCGCGCGCCGGAGCGACGGCAACCCGCTGTTCCGGATCATGTTCATTCTCCAGAACGCCTCGATCGAGGCGGCGCGTTTCCCCGGCCTGTCGACGCGGCGGCTGGAGGTCGACCCGAAAGTCGCGCGCTTCGACATCACGCTCGAACTGGTCGAGGCCGACGGCCGCTTCACGGGCTTCTTCGAATACGCCACCGATCTGTTCGACGCTGCGACCATCGAAGGCATGGCCGCTCAATTCAAGACCCTGCTCAAGGCCGTGATCACCAATCCGGAGCAGCGCATCTCGCGCCTGCCGCTCCTGACGGAGGCCGAACGCCGGCAGTTGCTGGCGAAAGGCCAGGGCGTGGTGGCCAATTTCACCACGCGCGGCAATCTTTGCGAACGCCTCGAGCGCCAGGCGAAGAAGACACCAAACGCGATCGCCGTCTCCGACGGCCGCACCTCCCTGACTTATCGGGAGCTCGCCCGCCGCAGCCAGGCGGCCGCACGCTGGCTCGCGCGCGAAGGTGTTGGCGCCGAGAGCGTTGTCGCCTTGCTTGCAGATCGCGGGCCCGACCTGCTCGCCGCGATGATCGCCGCGCAGCGCGTGGGCGCAGCCTTCCTCAATCTCGATCCCGACCAGCCGCCGGCGCGGCTTGCGACCATCCTCGGATCGAGCTGCGCCCGCATGCTGCTGACCGGGCGCGCCCAGTCGGCCATGGTCGAGGCGCTGCTCGAGCCGCTGGTCGAGCGCATCCATGTCGCCGAGCTCGAGGACGCGATCGCACCCGGATCGACCAGGCCGGCCCGCGCGGCGCGGCGCGCGGCCGCGAGCCTCGCCTATCTCATCTACACATCCGGCTCCTCCGGCGCGCCGAAGGGCGTCATGATCGAGCAGCGCGGGCTGTCGAACCATCTGCCGTCGCTCATTTCCGAGCTCGGCCTTACGGCCAGGGACGTGATCGCCCAGACTGCGCCGCAGAGCTTTGTCATCTCGGTCTGGCAGTTCCTTGCCGGTCCCATGGTCGGCGCGCGCGTCCATGTCTGCGACAACGCAATCGTGCAGGACCCGATCCTGCTCGCGCGGGAGATCGAGCGTGAAGGGATCAGCGTGCTCGAGATCGTCCCGTCGCTACTGCGGGTGATCCTCGACCGCATGGACGACGCGCAAGTCCAGCGCGCCTTTGCGGGATTGAGGCTCCTGATCTCGACCGGCGAGCCGCTGCCGGTCGATCTCTGCCGCAGCTGGTTCGCCCGCTGCCCGAAGGTGTCGCTGATCAACGCCTATGGCGCATCAGAATGTTCCGACGACGTCTCGCTGCATCGCCTGAACAAAGCGCCGGCGGCGGCGACGAGCAACGTCCCGGTCGGCGCGCCGCTGCCCAACACCCAGCTCCATGTGCTCGATCAAAACCTCCAGCCGCTGCCGGTCGGCGTGATCGGAGAGCTTTGCATCGGCGGCGCCGGCGTCGGCCGCGGCTACATCAACGATCCCGCGCAGAGCCGGCAGCGCTTCCTGCCCGATCCGTTCTCGCGCCAGGAAGGCGCGCGGCTGTACCGGACCGGCGACCTCGCACGCCGCCGCGCCGACGGCACCATCGAATGCCTCGGCCGCGCCGACCATCAGGTCAAGGTCCGGGGCTACCGTATCGAGCTCAAGGAGATCGAGAACGCGCTTGCCGACCATCCTGCGGTGCGCGCCGGAATCGTCGAGCCGCGCCGCGAGGCGAGCGGCGATGTCAGGCTGATCGCCCATATCGTCGCAAGGGCCGGCAGCCAGAGCAGCGCCAGCGCGCTGCGCGACTTCCTGAAGAGCCGGTTGCCGGGCCATGCCATCCCGTCCGCATTCCTGTTCCTGGACCAGATACCGCTCAATGCCCATGGCAAGATCGACCGGTCGGCGCTGCTGGCGCCCGCGCAGCAGGACATCTCCCCACCGGACGCCGCCGTGCCGGCGCGGCACTTCACCGAAAAAGTGCTCTCGGACATCTGGGTCGACCTGCTGAAGGTCGAGAGCCTCGGCGTGACCGATAATTTCTTCGATCTCGGCGGCCATTCGCTGCTGGCGGGCCAGGCGATGGCGCGCGTCGCCCGTGCGCTCGGCGTGTCCTTACCGATCAAGACCATCTTCGAGGCTCCGACGATCGAAGAACTCGCCCGGCGGGTTGACGAGGCCGTGGCAGCAAAGCCGCGCAAGCCGGCAACAGGCATGTTGCGGCCTGCTGAAAGCGGGCTCCCAACGCTCTCGATCGCACAGGACCAGATGATGCGGATCGAGCAGAACCTGCCGGGCCTGCCGCTGTTCAACCTGCCCTTTGCCTTCCGCCTCCAGGGCCCGCTCGATCCGACCACCCTCGCGCAGGCGTTCGGCGACATCGTGCGCCGCCACGAATCACTGCGGACCGGGTTCGGCCGGAGCGGCGAAGAGCCCGTCAGCCGCATCGCGACACCCGGTGAACTCGGACCGGCCCTCACGATCGAGGTCATCGGCGACGGACGTCCCCACGACAACAAGCGGCGCAAAGCCCTCGAACTCAGGAAGATCGATCTCCTGATCGAGCAGGAGACCTACGCCCCGTTCGACACTGCGCGGCCGCCGCTGTTGCGGGCGCGGCTGTTGCGGCTCCATGCCGACGATCATGTGCTGCTGCTGACGCTGCATCATGCCATTGCCGACGGCTGGTCGATCGGCGTGCTGTTCGAGGAGCTGTCCAACCGCTATGCGGCGCTGGCCGGACGTCCGTCCGTGCCGCTGCCGAAATTGCCGCTCGCCTTTTCGGACGTCGCCCGCTGGCAGCGCTGGTGGTGCGGCACCGACGCCGCCCGCCGCCAGGCCGCCGACTGGACGGAGAATCTGCGCGGCGCGGCCCCCGTCTTCGACGGCGAAGCAAGCCCCGGCGCGTCCACCGGGCATCACCCCGTCAGCCTCGAGCGCGAGCTGATCGGCCGGCTCACGGCGTTCGCCGGCCGGCATAACAGCACGCTGTTCATGTGCCTTCTCACCGGCCTGAAAGCCCTGTTGCTGGCGCAGAGCGGCCGCAGCGACATTTCGGTCGCCACCGCCATGGCCAATCGCGCCCAGCCGGATACCGACCGGGTCGTCGGTCCGTTCGAGAACACGGTGATCGTCCGTACCCGAATCACGCCGGAGCTGTCGTTCGCGCAAGCCCTGGCCCGGGTACGCCAGAGCGTGCTCGACGCGCATGCGCGCCAGGAGCTGCCGTTCAACATCCTTGCCGACCATCTGGAGCAGGAGGGGATCGAACCGGCCTCGCTGCTGCAGGTCTATTTCACCCTGCAAAATCCGCTGCGCCAGCCGCTCGATCTGGCTGACGTCACGATCGAATCGATCGGCAACGTCGCGCGCGAAGGCCAGCCGGTGCTGCCGATCGACCAGACCTGGCTGTCGCTGATGCTCAAGGAGCGCCCCACCGGAATCACCGGCTCATGCAATTACAAGGGCGAGCTGCTTGATGGCCGCAGGGTCCGTGAGTGGATGGCGAATCTCGTCGCGCTGCTGGATGCGGCCGTCGCCCACCCCAACACGCCGCTCGGCCGATTACTCGCTCGCAGGGCGGCATGACCGGCTGTACGGGACGGGAGAACACAGGTTCACTCGCCAAAGCTGTGAATGACCAAGTTGCATCTTGATTATTTGGCGCCAGCGCGCAAGATTATTCCCTCGATTTGATTTGGACGATTATTTTCAACCGGGGGAGTATGTTATGGGTTTCATCAAATTTACCAAGGGTACCTCGTTGAGCGACAAGGACCGCAAGGCCCTGCAAAAGCTGCTGGGCGCCGAGAAGAAGAAGCTCCAGTCCGCGCTCAAGGATGTCGACGCCAGCCTTTCGATGCTGGGCGGAGCGAAGAAAGCCAAGAAGAAGAAGAAGTAAGGATCGTCGGCCGGGACGCCGCACGAATCCTCAGGCTTCATTTTCCGGATATGGGCCGCTCGCTTGTCGAGTTGGGGTCTCGCACAAGCTTGCGCCTGTAAACCGGCCTGCAAATCGACAAGAAATTGCCCGGGTGGACCGTTAGAAGCGGTCCGCTCAGTTGATTCTTGCTCAGTTGATTCTTCCGTCAGGGCCGGAGACTTGGCCTCCGCCTGACGCCATGGGCCTTATTGATGGCAGACGACAGAATTGAACTGTTTGTCGGACTGATCGAGACCATTGACGCTCCGGGCGCAGTCGATGCGTGCCGGCGCCTGCTCTCGGTCGACGAACGGATCCGCGCCGATCGCTTCATGTTCGAGCGGCATCGGCGGCAGTATATCTTCGCGCACGCGATGCTGCGCCTGGCGCTGTCGCAGGCCGCGCCGGACGTCGCACCCACCGATTGGTCCTTCGGGGCCGGTCGCTACGGGCGGCCGTTTGTCGCGGCGCCCGCGACCTCGACCGCGCTGCATTTCAGCCTGTCCCATGCCGATGGCTGCGTTGCCTGCGTCGTGTCCGGGCATGAGACCGTCGGCGTCGACGTCGAAACCGTGTCACGGCGTGTCGCGCCCCTGTCCACTGCGCTTCGCTTCTTTGCGCCGGAGGAGGTCGAAACGTTGCGCGGACTGCCGGAGCCCGCCGCGATCGAGCGCTTTTTCGACTATTGGACGCTCAAGGAGGCCTATCTGAAGGCAAGGGGGTTTGGGCTCAATCTGCCGCTCGACGCTTTCGCGATGCAGGTGTCCCGGGAGGCCATCGAGATCAGCTTCAAGCCCGATATCGCCGACGATCCGCATGCATGGCGCTTCTCGCTGTGCTCGCCGTCGCCCTCGCATCGCCTCGCGATCGCCGACGGCTCCCGCGCGGACGGCGGCCTTCCCATCACCCGCAATTCCTGGCCGTTCCAGGAAGCGGCTGAATGACGCCCCCGCGGCTGCGCGTCTTTCCCGCGATCTCGCGCAACCGCGATCCCAAGAAATATGTCGGCGAGCTGATGCGGGTGGCACAGTTCGCCGACCGTAACGGCTTCGAAGGCATCCTGCTGTTCGAAGGCAACGACGTGTTCGTCGAGCCCTGGGCGATGGCCCAACACATCATGGGTGAGACCGCGCGAAGCTCGCCGCTGATCGCGGTCAATCCGGTCTACATGCACCCGTTCACCGCGGCAAAATTCGTCTCGTCCTTTGCGCAGCTCCACGGCCGCAAGGTCTATCTCAACATGATCACGGGGACCGCGGTCAGCGATTTGCAGGGGCTGGGCGACGAGCAGTCGCATGCCGACCGCTACGTCCGGCTCGGCGAATTCGTCGCGCTGATGCGCCAATTGCTGGAAAGCCCTCGCCCGGTGAATTTCGAGGGCCGGTTCTACCGCGCGAGCAATCTGCAACTTCGCCCGCGCCTGCCGGCGGAGCTGATGCCGGAATTCCTGGTCGCGGGCCAGTCGGAGGCCGCGCAGCGCGTGGCGAAGGAGACCGGCTGCATCAAGATGCAGATGCTGCCGCCCGATCTCGATCGCGGCCTCGATGCGCCCGGAATGAACTTTGGCATCTTCGCCCGCGAGGGACGCGACGAGGCACGGCAGGCGGCAACGGCGCGTTTCCGTGACAATGCCGATGACCGCGAGCTGCTCGCGCTCACCGTGGAGAACAGCGATTCCGTGTGGAAGCGGCGGCTGTATGAAGGCCAGAGCGGCGAGCTCGCTGACAATGGCTACTGGCTGCTGCCGTACCTCACCTTCCAGGCCGACTGCCCCTATCTCGTCGGCAACTACATCGAGATCGGCGCAAAGCTGAAGGATTTTGCGGCGAAGGGCCTGACCACGATCATGCTCGACATGGTCGCCGACGAGGCCGAGATGCAGCACGTCCGCAAGGCGCTCGCGGCGAGCGGGATGTTCTAGGACGTCACGCCGAGCGGACTGAGCCGTGCCAACGGCTCGCTGCCCTCCGGCCGTCGCAAAAGCTGCATGACATGACGCTTCAGGCGTACGAACTCGGGTTCGGTCACGAGATCGTGGCTGCGTGGCCGCGCGAAAGGCAGCACGACATCCTCGATCACCCGGCCGGGTCTTGCGCTCATCACGACGATACGATCGGCGAGGAACAATGCCTCGTCGATGTCGTGGGTGACGAAGACGGTTGTGGTCGGGATCTTGCTCCAGATGTCGAGCAGGACCTCCTGCATCATGCCGCGCGTCTGCGCGTCGAGCGCGCTGAAGGGCTCGTCCATCAGCAGCACCCGCGGCTGGTTGATCAGGACCCTCGCAATTTCCACGCGCTGCTGCATACCGCCCGACAATTGCGTCGGATAGAACGCCTCGAAGCCGGAAAGGCCGACCAGCTTCAGGATCGCGTCGGCGGCGCGGTCGCGCTCCCTCCTCGCGAGACCCCGCATCTTCGGGCCGAAGGCGACATTGTCACGCACCCGCTTCCAGGGAAACAGCGTGTGCTGCTGAAACACCATGCCCCGGTCCGGGCTCGGACTCTGGACCTGCTGGCCGTCGACCGTGAGACGTCCAGCCGTGATCGGCAAATGCCCGGCCAGCGCGCCGAGCAGCGTGGATTTGCCGCAGCCGGAGGGACCGAGGACGCAGACGAGCTCGCCCGGCGCAATCGCGACATCGAGACCGCTGACCGCTTCGAATGCATCACCGCCCGCTCCGAGCGAGATCGAGACATCGGCGAAGTCGATCCGACCGACGCTCTTCGTGCCGATATCCGCGACCCGAATGTTCATCGCGCCACCTTCGGGCTCCGCCAGGGCATCAGAAGCCGCCCGGCCGTCGTCAGCAGCCAGCTGGATCCCATGCCGAGCAGACCGATGATCAGCATGCCGACGATGATGTCGGCGTAGTTCTGGAGCGTGTAGGCTTCCCAGGTGTAATAGCCGATGCCGAACTGGCCTGAGATCATCTCCGCGGTGACGAGGCAGAACCACGAGGTGCCCATGCCGATTGCAAGCCCGGTGACGATGCTGGGCGCGGCGTCCGGCAGCACGACCTCCCTCAGGATCGCCAACTCCCCCGCGCCGAGGCTGCGGGCGGAGGCAACCAGCCGGCGGTCGACATTCGCGACACCGTGGACGGTGTTCAGCACGATCGGAAACAAGGCACCGATGAAGGTGATGTAGATCATCGAGAGTTCGGACGACGGAAAGATCAGGATCGACAGCGGTATCCATGCCACCGCCGGTATCGGCCGCAGCAATTCCAGCGGCGGCAGCAAAAGATCGCTCGCGGCGCGTGACCGGCCGATGGCAAAACCAAGGATCACGCCGATCACGACCGCCGCCCCGTAGCCCGCGAACACCCGCCAGAGGCTACTGGTGATATGTGCCGTCAATTTCGGCGAACGAAACAGGGCGAGCGCGGATTGAACGACCTCGACCGGCGGCGGCACGTTGCGGAAGGTCACGATCCCCAGATTGAGATGCGTGGTCGAAGCGACCTGCCAAAGGGCAATGCAGGCCAGGATCGAAAGGCCGCGGACCATCCAGCGGATGCCCGCAGGCCGCGCCTTGATAGCGGTGGCCATCGCCTCACCGGCTCGCGACGAGGGACTCGCGCGCGGCCGCGAAGTCGAGCACCGCGCCACCGTTCTTCTTCGACCAGCCCTCGGCCGCCTGCTTGAGCAGGAACGCGCTCAGCTCGCCCTTGGATGACCGCACGAACCAGGCCTGGTTTGCGAACAGCTTGATGCCGCTCTCGCGATCCTGAGCGTAGACGACGCGGATGGTCTTGCCGTCCTTCTCGAGGCCGGCGAGCGCCTTCAGCGCGTTCTCGGGCGAGGCATAGTGGCGTACATGAGCCTCGTCCTTGACCCAGATCTGCGCGACGCGGCTGTAGTCGTTGATCTCGGCGCCCGTCGCAGCGTCCTTGGCGCGAAGCGGAAGCTGCGCATAGTTCTTCAGTTCGGAGTCGTAATCGCGCCCCGCCTGCGCCGCCGCGATACGGATGAACTTGTCGGTGACGAACTGGTTGATATCGAGATCGCTGTCCGCGCGCTTGAGCAGCTTCAGCGTCTTGATCGAGGTTGCGACCGCCTGGCGGTACTCCGGCTTCCAGGTCACATCGCGGGTCTGGAGACCGAGCGGTCCGTGAAAGAGGTAATCGACCTCCGCCTCGATGCCGGTCACCTTCGCGATCAGCTCGCTGTACTTCTCCGGCTCTTCAGCGATCAGGCGATCCGCTTCCAGCGCTGCGCGCAGATAGGCGACGACGATCTCGGGATATTTCTCGGCGTATTCCGCGTCGACCAACCCACCGTGGAATGTCGGGGCATTGGCCTGCGCGCCGTCAAAGATCTTGCGCGCGAAGCCGCGCCACGGAAACAGTTCGGCGAACGGAACGAAGTCGGCATGCGCCTCGACCTTGCCTGCCTGCAAGGCCGGCCCCGCAACCTCCGGCGCCTGCGTGATGATGTTGACGTCGGTCTCGGGATTCCAGCCCTTGGCCTCGATCGCGCGGAGCAGCATGCCGTGCGAGGTCGAGGCGAAGGGAACCGAGATGGTCTTGCCTTTGAGCTCATCGAGCGATTGCACCGGCGAGCTCGACGGCACCACGATGCCGTTGCCGCTGCCCTTGGTGCTGCCGGACAGCACGCTGATGAAGAGGCTGCGGCGTCCGGCCTTCTGGAACGCCACGCCGTTCAGCGAGCCCGGAAAGTCAGCCATCGCGCCGAAATCGAGCTTGCCTGCGACCATCTCGTTGGTGAGCGGCGCGCCGCTCGTAAAATTCTTCCACTGGATGTCGTAGGTGACATCCTTGTACTTGCCATCATGGGGCAAAAATTTCTCAAGCAGCTTGAGCTCGCGGATGAGCAGTCCGCCGGTCGCGCAATTGATCGTCGTGTCCTGCGTCCCGACCGCCACACGGATCGTCTCCGCCTGGGCCGGCGCGAACATCGCAACGGTGATGGCCACAATGGCCACACTGAATCTCAAAGAGCTGAATTCGATCATCGAACTGTCCTCGGGAGGCCGGGCGCGTGCCGGCGACAACGCTGGCCGGCACTATCGAAGGCGCGGCGCAACGCTTGAAGCAATTACTTGCATCGCTGTCGCAGGACGTTCGCGCCATGATTCCGTCGCGCAACGACGCAAAGGATTTTCTCAGGACGGAGCCATGGACAGAGGAATCATTCCACTGCCGATCGCCGCGCGTATCAAGCTTTGCTAAGTGATTTGGAACGATCGCAAAGAGATGGACATCGCACCATCGCCGCACTTACCTATTCGCAGGCCCCTGGAGAGCTGACGGATTGCGATGACCATACTCAAGGAAGCTGCCGCGATCGAGCCTGCCGCTTTCGCCGACCGGCCTCATGCAGGCGTTCCGTTCGACTGGATCGACCACAAGAAGACGCGGCGGGTCCGCAGCACACGTGCAAGGCCCGCAAGCTCGGCGCTGTTCATGAGCGAGACGATCGACGGGCTGAATGCCGGCGCGCATTTCCTCGACCGTTTGTCCGCGTCGGAGCAGGCGCGCGTGCACGCGGCCGGCCGCATCATCTCGGTGCCGCAGGGCGAAATGGTATTCAGCCAGGGCGATGGCCACGACGGCATCTTCATCATCCGCCGCGGACAGGTGCGGGTCTATTACACCGCGCCGTCGGGACGCGAGATCACGCTCGCCTATTGGACGCCGGGACATTTCATCGGAGGCCCCGAGATATCCGGCGGTGGCATTCACATGTGGTCGGGCATCGCCATCGAGGCCTGCGAGATCACGACACTCTCCGGGCCGGCGCTCGAGAAGCTGTTGACCGGCATGCCGAGCTTCGCGCTGGCGCTGATCGACGGCCTCATCGCCAAGGGCAAATGCTACTCCTCGATGGCGCAGATCCTCGGCACGCGCTCGGTGATCGAGCGGCTGGCGCAGTTCCTGCTCACGCTGTCGGAGTTGCACGGCACGGCCGACGGCGACACCATCATCATCAACCGCAAGATCACCCATGACCAGATCGCGGCCATGGTGGGCTCGACCCGGCAATGGGTGACGATGATGCTGAAGCGTTTCCAGAACCGCCGCATCATCGCCATCGACGGCAGCACCATCCAGATCAGGCGGATCGACCTGCTGGAGCAGATCCTTTTCAAGGACTGAGGTTCGCCTCTCCAGCGCCAGCGCTTTGGGCGTTGAAGCACCCTCAGCGTCATGGCCGGGCTTGTCCCGGCCATCCACGTCTCACCCCTCGGCGCAAAGAACGTGGATGCCCGGGACAAGCCCGGGCATGACGACCTACGCGGGGAGAGGTGAAGCTCACCGCGCCTCTTCGAATCCCGCCAGCACCGAGGTCAGGTTCGCGCCCAGAATATCCGAGAGATAGCCGCCCTCCTGCACGAACACGGTCGGCAGGCCCATCTTCGCGATCGCCTGGCCGATGCGCCGGAAGCCCGGCGTGGTGACGGCGAGGCCCTTCAGTGGATCATGCTCGGAGGCATCTAAGCCGAGTGCGATGACGAGGGCGCCGGGGGCAAAGGATTCGATCGCCCTGCGCGCGACATCCATCGCCTGGATGTAGCCGTCGTCGCCGGTGCCGATGGCCAGGGGGACGTTGAGATTGGCGCCGAGGCCGGGTCCTTCGCCGCGCTCATGCGCGTAGCCCCACACATAAGGATAGTACGCGATGGGGTCGGCGTGGATCGACACCGTGTAGACGTCAGGGCGTGCGTAGAAGATTCCTTGCGTACCGTTGCCGTGGTGGACGTCGACGTCCAGGATCACGACGCGCTCGTGCTTCAGACGCAGATGCGCCGCGGCGATCGCGCTGTTATTGAGGAAACAGAAGCCGCCGGCCATGTCGCGGTAGGCGTGATGGCCGGGCGGACGGCAGAGTGCATAGGTCGCATCCTCGCCGTCCATCACCATCTGCGCTGCCGTGACCGCAACATCGGTGGCAGCGCAGGCCGCGGCCCAGGTGCCGGGACCGATCGGCGCCGCGGTATCGGCGGTGTGCCAGCCAAGCTTGCCGACGATGTGGGTCGGATAGGTCGCGGCATGGCGCACGGGATGGATGTTGCCGATCATCTCCGGGCCGGAATCGCCGAGCGCGGTCCAGGCGTCCCAGGCTTCGCTGAGGAACGACAGATATTCCGGGCTGTGAATCCGCGCACGCGGCCCCTGTCCGAATGTCGTCGGTTCGACCAGTTGATGCTTGCCGTCCTTCAACCCCTTGAGCAGGCGATCGGCGCGCTCGGGCTGCTCTGTGGTGCGCTTGACGACACCGCGAACCAGGAAGAATTGCGGATCGTGGCTGCGATGCAGTTCGGTATGGACGGCTTTCACTCAAACACTCCGTGGTCGCGTTGACGGTGCCCACAGATGTCTAAATGCCTGCGGCGGCCAGATGCAAGCAAGAAGAATGCCGCCGCTTTGGTGCTGCTCTGCGCCGGAGGCAGACCGCCCGTGATGCTCTAGCAGCGCCCGCGCTGGAGGCAGTGCTCGCGGCCCTGCTGGTCGGTGCGGAAGGACTCGACGAAGCCGCCCTGACGCTGGGTGACGAAGACGGTCTTGCCGTCGCTGCCGCCGAAGGCGAGATTGGTCGGCTCCTTGCCCTTCAGCGCAATCTCCCGCTCGACAGCACCATTGGGCTTCATCAGCGCGATGGTGCCCTTGAGGATGCGCGCGACATAGAGACGGCCGGCGACGTCGGTGCGCAGGCCGTCGACGGTGTCGGGCTGGAAGGCTTTGACGAGTTTTGCGCCGGTGAGCTCGTTACCGCGGACGGTGTAGGACCAGATTTCGCCGCTGCTGGATTCCCCGACATAGAGCGTCTTGCCGTCAGGGCTGAGGTCGATGCCGTTGGTGGTGCCCATCGCGCGCGGCGCGGGCATCACCTGCCCCTGCACCGTGCCGTCCGCAGATTTGGCGATGCGCCAGATGTGGCCTTCCCTGCCCTTCCAGTTCGGATCGCTCGCATAGATCGTGCCGTCGCGCGCGACCGTGATGTCGTTGGGCTGGTTCATCTCGTCGGAATGAAACCAGACGACGGGCTCGCTCGCGCCCTTCGGGACAGCGAAGATGTTGTGCTTCTTGTAGTCGGCAATGAACATGGTGCCGTCACGCGCAAAGCGGATGGCGTTGCCGACGCTGCCCGCGGGCAGTGCCGTAAACTGCTCCGAAGCCGCGCCGCCCACCGGCAGCTTGCCGATGGTGCCGGGCTTGCCAAAGTTGACCACGAAGAGATTGCCGTCGAGATCGGCCGCCGGCCCTTCGATGCCGAAGGTGTATTCGCCCGACGGCGTCACCTGCACGCTTTCGAACAGCTTTGTTTCAGCATGGGCCGGCGATGCCGCGATGACGAGAAGGAGGCTACTGCACAGGCACCAGAAATTCCTGCCGAATGTAATAGCCATCGTCGTCGCTGCACTCGCCATTCAGATAGGGATCGGCAGGCCGGAAGAATCGGCTGAAGCCGGGTTTGTCTACAGCGCTCCTTTGTGTCACGACAACGACCTTGGCGGCCGGTATTTCGCCGCATTCCTTATTGGTCTTGCCAAAGAACTTGCGCTGCGGCGGGCCGGACTTGATCTGCATCCGCGTGCCCGGAACCATTTTCGCAACCAGCAGGTCCGCGGTATCGAGCACGCGCGTGTAGCCAGGTTCGGTCCTGGGCAGGCTTTCGCCGCCCGGCGGCATCAGCTTTTCGGCGCCGATACCGCGCAGCCGCGTGCGCAGCTTGCCGGAGCCTGGATCGCCCGGATAGATCCAGCCGTCCTGCGACAGCATGAAGCGTAGCACCGTCGCGTCCTTTTCCGCATCCGATTGCCCTGCCTTCAGGCCGAAATCCGAATGGCAGCCGACGCAGTGCTTTTCGACGAGCCCCTTACGCAGCGTGGTGAGCCGGATGCTGTTCTGCGCGTCTTTTGCGACGAAGGCGGCAAGCTGATCGATCAGCGCCTGGCTGCGCATGTCGCAAGGCAACGGCGGCGGATCGCCAGCAGCGCGATCGATGCGGATTACCGTCTGGTTCTTGTCCTCGACCAGCCAGATTGCGCCGTCCTCCGCGACCGTCATGCCGACGGGCGCTCCTTGCGGCCGCGCGCCGTTGACGCGGTGCCAGCCTGCGATCAGCTCGTCGAACGGCGCGGCGGCGACGTCGCCGGCGTCGGTCTGAAAGCTGTGGGTCGGATCTGCCGCGCAACTGACGTGGTAACGCACCGGCGCCGGGGCGGGCTTCGGGAAGCCATGGTCGTCGACGTCATAGACGAGGACGCGGCTGCCGGTCGGGCGATAGCCGTGCAGGCCGACCAGCAGCTTGCCTTCCAGTTCCGGGAATTTCGCGCCGTGATAATAGAGCATCGCGAGCGGCGCGCCGTGCGGCGGCATCAGCGAGAACGGCGCCTTGTAGAGCGCATTGGCCGTGCAGAGCGATTTGTAGACCCCGGATTGCAGCACGAGCTTGAATTCGGGGCTCGGCGTCGACAGGTCGTAGCAATAGGGCCAGCCATAGTGCCTGCCCTGCTCGATCGCGTTGATCTCCTCGTTCGGCTTGAAGATGTCGGGCAGGTCGCGCCCGTTCTCGCCTTGCAGGAAGGCGTAGCCGGCATCGGGAAAATTCGGATGCAGCGCCAGCGCCATCGAATTGCGCAGGCCGCGCGCGTAGACGGTGTGCGGCGGGTCGGGATCGGCCGGCTTCAGCGCCGGGAAGGTGCCGCCCGCGGGCGGTGTGAACAGCCAGATCGAGGCCATCGCGGACGCGCCCTCGGCCGCCGCGCATGGCCTTGTGATCGGCGCCGGCGTGATGCAGTCGTCGCTGTGCGAGCCGACATTGACGAACAGCCGCCCGTTCCTGTCAAAGACGAACTGCTTGAGCGGATGCGCGCTCTCGTCGAGCCTGGTGCCGTCGGGCAATGTGATCCGGCGGCCGGGCATGTGCCGGATGATGGTCTCGACCGTGCTGCGGGGATTGTCGGCGAGCGGATCGAACCGGAAGATCGTCTCCGCGGTCGAGGCGTACAGCTTCTTGTCCGGGCCAATGACGAGGCCGAACGGATATTCGATGGCGGTCAGCAACTCCTTGAACCGCTGCCCCTGGGGCGCGCGGGGATCGAGCAGCAGCAGCCGTCCATCGGTGTGGCCCCAGCCGCCCATGTCGGCGACCACGAACAGGTCACGGCCCGGCACCTGGATGATCGAGCGCGGAAATTTCAGGCGATCCTCTTCGCTGGCGACGAGGCCGGCGCAGAATCCCGCCTTCATGTCGATCTGGATTCTGGGAAAGGCGAGATCGCCGCTGCCACAGGTTTCCGTGCCGATCGCGTAGCCGCTTTTCCTCACCGGCTCGGAGGAGGCTCCCGGGGCAAGACCGAACAGCGCTCCGGCGACGATCGCCGCAAGCAGGCTTCGGCGTTCATGCCAGAATGTGAGCTGGTTCACGGCGGTCCCCCGGACTTTCGGTCCAAAGTTGTTCCATGCCATGGGAACGCCGTCCAGTTGATCATCACCCCCCTGTGATCAAACCCGCTCGGGCCTTCGCAGCGACCAATCTCCGTAGATTCCCTTACCGGGCTCGCCCCGAATGTTTCGCAAAGGCCTCGGGTGGTATCGATTTGCCATCCCAGTCGCTCCCGACAGGAGACGCATATGGTCCAGGTCTATTTTCACTGCTCCAACACCGAAGGCACGCTGATCGATCGCAGCGGCACCGCGGTGGCCAGCCTGACCGAGGCGCGTGACCGTGCGGCCCAGATCATGCATTCGATGATCTACACCCCGGGTGCCGAAGACTGGCGCGACTGGGTGATCCATGTCAGCGGCTCCGACGGCGAGGAGATCTTCGACCTTCCCTTCACCGCCATGCTCGGCAAGCCGCATTGAGGTGATGTCGTGCTGTTCGCTTCATTAACCCTGCTCTGCCAGCCCCTCAACCTCGTCGCCACCAATTGGCAGAAGCTGGTGCGGATCGCAGGCAACCCCTACCGCCCCGAGCTTCACTACATGCGCGGGCCTGGCCCGAAATGGCACGCCAAATATCGGGCCAGCCGGCTGGATCGCAGGCTCTGAGCGCAGTCCGCGGCTGCTCCCCTACCTCCCCGTAAACTTCGCCTTGCGCTTCTCGACGAAGGCGGTGCGGCCTTCGATGGCGTCGGCGCTCTTGCGGATCGTGGCCTGAACCTCGATCTCGCGGCGGAACTGCGCCTCGTAAGCCGCATGCTCGCTCTCCTCGACAAGCGCACGCGTTGCGACCAAAGCGCGCGTCGGGCCGTCCGCCAGACGGCGCGCCAGGGCCAGCGCCTCGTCCATCAGCTTCGCATCGTCGACGACCTGCCGCACCAAGCCGATCTCCTGCGCGCGTTCGGCCGTCAGGGGCTCGTTCAGCAACATCAGCTCGAGCGCGCGCTGCCGGCCGACCAGCCGCGGCAGCAGCCAGGTCGAACCGAGGTCAGGCACCAGGGCGATCCGGCTGAACACCTGGATGAAGCTCGCCGACCGCGCCGCAACAATCATGTCGCCGGCCATCGCAAGGCTGAAGCCGCCGCCGGCCGCGACGCCGTTGACGGCGACGACGACAGGCACGCGGCATTCGCGCAACGCCTTGAACGCCGGCCAGTAGAACCGCATCACGCCGGCGGCGATGTCCTCGCCCAGCGCTTCCGATGCCTTCAAATTCTGTCCTGAGCAAAATCCGCGCCCCGCGCCGGTGAGGATCAGTGCGCGAATGCCCTCATCCCCAGTCATCTCGGCGACGGCGGCAGCGAGCGCGCCGAGCAGGTCCGGCGTCATCGCGTTCAGACTCGCCGGCTCGTCGAGCGTCAAGATCCCAACCGCGCCATCCCGCGCCTGTTTCACACCTGCCATGCCGCGTCTCCCTTTGGATTTTCTCGTTGGCGGCAATGTGCCATCCTTCGCGCGCCCCGCCAATGCTGCAGCTTCCGCGTGAAGCCAGAACAACCGAATCCAGAGATCAAGACGACATCATGCCTCATCAGTTCAGCCTCGCCCAAGCCGTCCGCAAACCCGCCGTCACATCCAAGGGCGGCATTGTCGCTTCGCAATCGCGGCGGGCGGCCGAAGTGGGCGCGCAAGTGCTGGCGGCAGGGGGCGACTGCGTGGACGCGATCGTCGCGACCACCTTTGCGCTGAACGTGCTGGAGCCCTGGAACAGCGGCATCGGCGGCGGCGGCGCGATGGTGTTGTACCGTGCCAAGGAAAATCGCACCGAGGTGATCGACTACGGCATGTGCGCGCCACAGAGCCTGCGCACCACCGACTACCCGCTCAGCGGCGAAGGCGCGGCCTCCGATCTGTTTCCGTGGCCGCGGGTCAAGGACGATCGCAACATCCACGGCCCCGGCTCGGTCGCCGTGCCCGGCGTCGTCGCCGGCATGGAGGAGGCGCATCGCCGCTACGCCAAGATGCCGTGGAAAGACCTGGTCGCACCGGCTGCCGCGCTCGCCGGCGAAGGCCTGCTGGTCGATTGGTGGACCACGCTGACGATCGCGGCATCGGCAGCCGATCTCAGGCGCTATCCCGCGAGCGCGGCCGCGTTCCTGAAGGATGGCCTGCCGCCGAGCGCGCCGTGGGGCATCAAGTCCGAGACGCGGCTGCCACTGGCCACGTTGAAGGCGACGTTGTCACACCTCGCCGCTGCCGGTCCGCGCGATTTCTACCAGGGCGACCTCGCCAAAAGCATCGCATCCGACATCAAGGCCGACGGCGGCTCGCTGTCGGTGGAGGATCTCGCCGCGTTTCGCGCCCATCTGCGCGAGCCGCTGGCGATCCCCTATCGCGACGGCAAGGTGTATGCGACGCCGGAGCTCACGGCCGGACCGACAATGGCGCATGCGCTGCGGCTGTTGCAGCAGAGTCTGAAGCCGGGAAGCGCACCCGACGCGACCACCTACAGCGAATATGCGCTCGCCTTGCAAGCGGCCTTCCGCGAGCGGCTCAAGGACATGGGCGATGCCGACGGCAAGCGCTCGCTCGGCGCCGAATATCTGGCGCCCGCCTGCACAACGCATTTCTCCGTGGTCGACCGCCACGGCAATATCGCAGCGGTCACACAGACCCTGCTCTCATCCTTCGGCTCGAAATACGTGACGCCGCACACCGGCATCGCCATGAACAACGGCATCATGTGGTTCGACCCGACGCCGGGCACCACCAACTCGCTCGCACCAGGCAAGCGCTGCCTCTGCAACTACACGCCCGTCATCGCCGAAACGAAGGACGGCAAGCGTCTCGCGGTCGGCGCCTCCGGCGGCCGCCGCATCCTGCCGTCGGTGATGCAGCTCGTGTCCTTTGCGATGGATTTCGGCATGGACCTCGATACAGCCATCCACCAGCCGCGGATCGACGCCAGCGAAGGCGCGGTCGTGATCGGCGACATCAGACTGCCGGCGGACGTACGCAAGACACTTGCCGCACGCTTCGATTATGAAGAGACGCAAGTGCAGGCCGTGCCGCAGAAGTTCGCCTGCCCCAGCGTGGTGATGCGCGAGGGCGATACGAATTCGGGCGCGGTCGAGATCTTCCAGCCCTGGGCCGACGCTGTCGCCGAATCCTGAGCGTCACGACTCCTCCGCATTTGCACGCGACACCGCGATCGATGTTCGTTCGTCGAACGGACAGATGCGTGCCTAACAGGAGAGATTTCGGATGAAGAAACTTGCGCTCGCCGCAACACTGATCATCGCGGCCGGCTTCACCATGCCAAACGCCGCATTCGCCAGGGGCGGCCACGGACATGGTCATGGCCATGGTCACGGCCATCATGGCGGATACCATGGACATCGCCATGCCACTCCTCCCGGATGGCATCACGGGCGCAAGGTCGGCTGGCGCGGCAGGGGCTGCCCGCCCGGCCTGTGGAAACAGGGCCGCTGCTGACGCCCTATCTGCAAGTCATGCAAGGCGTCGCTCCTGACGGGGCGGCGCCTTCTTCTTCAAACGCCCAGCCGATCCCGCACCCGGCCCGCGATCACAGCAGTCGTAACCCCCAAGGGCCAGAACGCGTGCATCGGGATCGGCTTGATGCCTGTGACCGGCATGTCGATCTCGGCCTTGGCACCGCCGATCAGCCGGCGCGCGAGCTGCGCGCCCATCGCGGTCGAGAGCGCGACGCCGCGGCCGTTGCAACCGAGCGAGATCAGGACGCTCTCCGTCGGCTCGTGCACATGGGGATAATGATCCTTGGTGATGGCGAGCCGGCTGTTCCAGCCGTGCGTCCAGGCGGCGCCCTTGAGCTGCGGCCATAGCCGCTCGGCATAACGCATGAGATAGGCGACGTCGTTGGGCGACTTGATCCAGCGCATCGGGCCGCGGCCGCCCATCAGCAGGCGGTTGTGCTGATCGATGCGGTAATAGACCGTGATGTGGCCGCTCTCGTAGAGCACCGGCCGTGTCGGCATGATCGAGCGGGCGACCGCGTCGGAGAGCGGCGCGGTGGCGGCAATCGAGGAGAATACCGGCACGATGGTACGGCGGAGCGCCGGCCAGAGATCGTCGGTGAAGCCGTTGGTGGCGAGCAGGACCTTGTCGGCATGCACCACCGCGTGCGGCGTCTCGATGCGCCAGCGCGCGCCGTCGCGACGGAGCGACAGCGCCGGCGTCTCGCCATGGACCTTCGCGCCCGCGGAGATCGCAGCGCGCGCAAGACCGCGGGCGTAGCTGAGCGGATGGAGATCACCGCCGCGCGTGTCCAGCATCGCGCCGATGTAGCGGTCCGTGCCGGTCATCTCGCGCAACTGCTCGCGGTTCAGATATTGCACCGGCATGCCGCGGCGGATGCATTGCTCCGCCGTCTTCTCGATCGCGGCGGCGCTGGCCTCGTTGTAGGCCGCGCGCAGCGTGCCATTCTGCCGCGCTTCGCAAGGGATCTGGTAGCGGCGGATCAGGTCGTGCGTGAAATTGGTCGTGCCGTAGGAGAAGTCGATCATGCGGCGGCCGAGCTCGGCGCCGAAATCGGCCTCGATCTGATCGGGGTCGTGCTTCAGGCCTGGATTGGTGTGGCCGCCATTGTTACCCGACGCGCCCCAGCCCGGCTCCTGCGCCTCGAGCACCAGAGCCTCGACACCTTGCTCCGCCAGATGCAAAGCCGTGGACAGCCCGGTGTAGCCGCCACCGACGATAGCAACGGAGACGGTCTTGTCGACATCGAGCGGCGGCGTGGCAACCGGCGCGACGGCGGTGTCGGCATAGAGCGAGGGCGGCAGAGGCAGGCGCGTCGTCATGACAAGGACCGATCAGAGCGGATGTAGCACGCGGCGCAAAAAGTCCTGCGTGCGCGGGTGCTGGGGTTGATTGAGGACGGCCGTCGCCGCGCCCTGCTCGACGATGACGCCGCCGTCGATGAACAGCACGCGGTCGGCGACGTCGCGGGCAAAGCCCATCTCGTGGGTGACGACGACCATGGTCATGCCGTCATCGGCGAGCTTGCGCATCACGCCGAGCACGTCACCGACCAGTTCGGGATCGAGCGCCGAGGTCGGCTCGTCGAACAGGATCGCCTTTGGCTGCATCGCGAGTGCGCGCGCGATGGCGACGCGCTGCTGCTGGCCGCCGGAGAGCTGCGGCGGATGCGCATCGGCCTTTTCGGCGAGGCCCACCTGACCGAGCAGCGCGCGGCCGCGCTCGAGCACCTGCGCACGCGGCTCCTTCTTTACAAAGAGCGGGCCTTCGACGACGTTCTCCAGCACGGTCCGATGCGGGAACAGGTTGAAGCGCTGGAACACCATCGAGACCTGGGTGCGGACCTTCACGATGGAGGACGCATCGCGATCGACCTTCAGTCCCTCGACGTTGATCTCGCCGCGGTCGTAGCTTTCCAGCCCGTTGATACAGCGCAGGATCGTCGACTTGCCGGAGCCCGAAGGGCCAATGATGCAGACCACCTCGCCCTTCTGGACGGAGGCCGTGATGCCCTTGAGCACCTCGTTCTGGCCAAAGCTCTTGTGGACGTCGGTGAGCTCGATCATTTCTTGCCCGCCCGCTTCTCGAAGTGACGGACCAGCAGGATCAGCGGGATGCTCATGGTGAGATACATCAGCGCCACCAGCGTGAACACGTTGGTGTTCTTGAAGGTCGAGGACGCGATCAGCTTGCCTTGAAGGGCGAGCTCGGCGACCGTGATGGTCGAGGCCTGCGACGAATCCTTCAGCATCATGATCATGACGTTGCCGTAGGGCGGCAGCACGATGCGCACCGCCTGGGGCAACACCACGCGGCGCATGGTCAGCCACCAGCCCATGCCGATCGACTGCGCCGCCTCGATCTGGCCCTTGTCGATCGCCTCGATGCCCGCGCGGAAATTCTCGGCCTGGTAGGCCGAATAGGCGATGCCGAGCCCGAGGATCGCGGCCTGCAAGGCCGACAGCGTGACGCCGAGATCCGGCATCACGAAGTAGAGATAGAACAACAGCACGATGATCGGGATGCCGCGGATCACGTTGATCAGGCTGGCGCTGAGCATCGACAGCACCTTGATGCCGGAGACCCGCATCATCGCCCAGATCAGACCCAGCACCGTCGAGAGCAGCAGCGAGCCGATGGTGACGACGATCGTCAGCGCGACGCCGCTCATCAGGATCGGGAAGAATTCGACGGCGTCGTGCCAGAAGCCTTTCATCGGTTAGCCTTACCAGCCTCTGTCGATCAACCCTGCGCCTTCTGACCCCACTTCTCGAGGATCTTGTCGATGGTGCCGTTGGCCTTCAGCTTCGCCAGCGAGGCGTTGATCTTGCCGAGCAGCGCGGCCTCGCCCTTGCGGACGCCGATGCCGACCGAACCGACCGTGACGGGCTTGTAGCCGTCGACGAGACGCACCTCGGGGAAACCGCCCTGCTTCAGATTGTAGGCGAGGATCGGATAGTCGGCGTAGCCGGCCTTGAGGCGACCGGTGTTGA
Source organism: Bradyrhizobium sp. MOS001 (assembly GCF_004634465.1). Taxonomy (NCBI): domain Bacteria; kingdom Pseudomonadati; phylum Pseudomonadota; class Alphaproteobacteria; order Hyphomicrobiales; family Nitrobacteraceae; genus Bradyrhizobium; species Bradyrhizobium sp. MOS001. The sequence continues at coordinate 32,627 of NZ_SPVJ01000021.1, read as the reverse complement.
CGTCGCGCAGGATGTCCGGGATGTTGTCGTAGGCCTTGACGTCGGCGAACAGGCCGGACTTCTTCAGCGCATCGACGAAGGCGGTGCCGACCTGGGCGCCGACCGTCTCGCCCTTCAGATCATCCTGCGTGGCATAGGCCTTGGTGTCGCTCTTCGGGACCACCAGGCCTTCGCCGTAGGTGTAGATCGGATCGGAGAAGTCGACGACCTCCTTGCGCGGCGCGGTGATGAACATCGCCGCCGCAATCATGTCGATCTTGCCCGATGTGAGCGACGGGATCAGCGCCGAGAACGCCATCGGCTCGATCTGCACGCTGAGGCCGGCGTCCTTGCCGATCTCGGTGACGATGTCGACCATGATGCCCTGGATGGTGTTGGTCTTGGTGTCGAGGAAGGTGAAGGGAATGCCTGTCGGCGTCGAGCCGACCTTCAACGCCTGCTGCGCCGAAGCCGGCATCACCGCTGCAATCGCGAGCGCCGCGACCGCGGCCAGACCAAAACGCTTCATCGCATCCCCCTTTGGGCTTGGCCGATGTCGGCGCTCGCGCATGTCGTGATCAGACGTTGCGGGCCAAGCCGTTTCGGCCTATTTTCACCAATATGAAAATTTGGTCACACTTTCGCGGGCGATGCAAGCGATTTTCATGCACATGAAGGAAGCGGTTTGACGTGAGCGGTGGCAAAAGAATGCGCAAACCGGCCGCCGCAAAGCCGGCGAAGGTGAAAGCCAAGGCTACCACCAAGCCGGCCGAGCCCGCGATGGATGTCGCGGTCGGCCGCCGTATCCGCGATCTCAGGCGTGTCAGACAATTCTCGCTCGAGACCGTCGCGGCGCGCACCGACCTGTCGATCGGCTTCCTCAGCCAGATCGAGCGCGGCCTGTCGTCGCCATCGCTGCGCGTGCTGGCAACGCTCTCCGACGTGCTCGACGTCGGCATGGCCGCTTTGTTCGGTGCGAGCCCAAGTCCCGACGGCGCCTCCGGCCAGGTGGTGACGCGCGGGCTTCAGCGGCCGGAACTGAAACTCTGGCGCAGCGGAATTTCGAAGCAATTGCTGAGCGCTGCGGGCAGCGACAACCGGCTCAACCTGTTCCTGGTGCATATCGATCCCGGCGGCTCCGCGGGCGACGAACTCTATACCCATGACGGCGAGGAAGCCGGCCTCGTGCTCGAAGGCGAGATGATGCTGACGGTGGACAGCGAGACGTGGTCGCTGAAGACGGGCGACAGTTTTCGGTTCGCGAGCCGAAGGCCGCACCGGTTTTCCAATCCGGCACAGGATGCGAAGGCTGTGGTGCTGTGGGTGAATTGCGTGACAGGGGCGGGGTAGCTTCTTTTCGCGCCGCGAGCGCAATTCCAGTCCTGTCATCCTGAGGCGCTCGCGCAGCGAGCCTCGAAGGATGCACGGCTCCGATAGAGCCGGGCCGTCGCCCTTCGAGGCTCGCTGAAGAAGCGGCCACCTCAGGGTGACGGAGAGGGAGTGAGTGAGCGATGCCTCTCCACCGTCATTGCGAGCGCAGCGAAGCAATCCAGGCTGCCACCGCGGAAAGATACTGGATTGCTTCGCTGCGCTCGCAATGACGAGCAGATGGAGTCTTAGCCGAACCGATACTTGTACCGGTCCACCGTCAGCGCGCTCACATCGACCTCCGGCTTCTTGCCCGACAGCATGTCCGCGAGCACGCGGCCGGAGCCGCAGGAGATGGTCCAGCCGAGCGTGCCATGGCCGGTGTTGAGGTGGAGGTTGCCGTATTGCGTCGGGCCGATCACCGGCGGGCCGTCCGGCGTCATCGGACGCAGGCCGCTCCAGAACGTCGCCTTGGAGAGATCGCCGCCGCGCGGGAACAGATCGGTCAGCGAGTGATCGAGCGTGGCGCGGCGGGCGTCGTAGAGCTGGCTCGAATAGCCGGAGATCTCGGCGGTGCCGCCGACGCGGATGCGATTGCCGAGGCGGGTGATCGCGACCTTGTAGCTCTCGTCCATCACAGTCGATTCCGGCGCGCCGGAGGCGTCCTTGATCGGCACCGTGATCGAATAGCCCTTCACCGGATAGACCGGCAATGAGATGCCAAGCGGTGCAACGAGCCGCGACGACCAGCTTCCGAGCGCGAGAACGTAGGCATCGGCCTGCAACGTGCCCGCACTGGTCACGACACCACTGACGCGCGCGCCATCCGTGACGATGCGGTCGATGCCGGTGTTGAACATGAAGCGAACGCCGAGCGCTTCGGCATGCTTGGCCAGCGCCTGCGTGAACATGTGGCAGTCGCCGGTCTCGTCCTGCGGCAAGCGAAGCCCGCCGGCGAACTTCTCCTTCACGGCGGCGAGCGCCGGCTCGACCGCGATGCAGCCCTCCCGGCTCAACACCTCGAAAGGAACGCCATACTGCTTGAGCACGGCGATGTCCTCACCGGTGCCATCGAGCTGCGCCTGGTGACGGAACAGCTGCAGCGTGCCCTGTGAACGCTCGTCATACTGGATGCCGATGTCGCGGCGCAGGTCGCGCAGGCAATCGCGGCTGTATTCCGCGATCGGGATCATCCGGCTCTTGTTGACCGCGTAACGCGCGCTGGTGCAGTTGCGCAGCATCTTGGACAGCCAGACCCACATCACAGGGTCGAGCTTCGGCCGGATCACCAGCGGGCCATGCTTCATCAGCAGCCATTTGATCGCCTTCACCGGCACCCCGGGGCCGGCCCAGGGCGACGAATAGCCGGGCGACACCTCGCCCGCGTTGGCGAAAGAGGTCTCCAGCGCCGGCTCGGGCTGACGGTCGACGACCGTCACCTCATGTCCGGCACGCGCAAGGTAGTAGGCAGAGGTGACACCGATGACACCGCTGCCGAGGATCAGAACTTTCACGCTTCGTCAAACTCCCGCGGCATCACGCTCGCCGCTGCAAGAACAAACTCCGCAACGGCGAGAGCAATTATCAGGCCACCCGCTTGATGGCGTCGCCGAGGATCGAGACCATATCGTCGATATGGCTCTTCTCGACGATGAGGGGCGGCGACAGCGCGAAGCTATCGCCGCTCATGCGGAAGTACAGACCGCGATTGAAGCAATCGACCATGACGTCGTAACCACGCGCGCCGACCGCACCGTCACGCGACGACAGCTCGACAGCGCCCATCAGGCCGCAATTGCGGATGTCGACGACGTTCGGCAGGCCCTTCAGCGAATGCAGCGCATCGCCCCAGTACCCGGCGATCGACGCACCGCGCGTGAGCAGACCCTCGTCCTTGTAGATGTCGAGCGTCGCGATGCCGGCGGCACAGGCGGTCGGATGCGCGGAATAGGTGTAGCCGTGGAACAGCTCCATCTGGTTCTCCGGGCCGACCATCAGGCCGTCGTGAACCTTGCGGCTCGCGAACACCGCGCCGCAGGGAATGGTGCCGTTGGTGATGCCCTTGGCCGTCGTCATCAGGTCCGGCGTGACGCCGAAGAAGTCGGCGGCGAACGGCGTGCCGAGGCGGCCGAAGCCGGTGATGACCTCGTCGAAGATGAGCAGGATGCCGTGCTTGTCGCAGATCTCGCGCAGACGCTTAAGATAGCCCTTCGGCGGCGGCAGCACCGCGGTCGAGCCCGGCACCGGCTCTACGATGACGGCGGCGATCGTCTCGGCGCCATGCAGGCCGACCAGACGCTCGAGATCGTCGGCGAGCTCGGCGCCATGCTCAGGCTGGTCCTTGGCGAAGGCGTTGCGGGTGAGATCGTGGGTGTGGCGGATGTGGTCGACGCCCGGCAGGTGGGTCGCAAACGCGCGGCGATTGGCGACCATGCCGCCGACCGACATGCCGCCGAAGCCGACGCCGTGATAGCCGCGCTCGCGGCCGATCAGACGGGTGCGGCTCGCCTGGCCGTTGGCGCGGTGATAGGCGAGCGCGATCTTCAGCGCAGTGTCGACCGACTCGGAGCCGGAGTTGGTGAAGAAGATGCGGTCGAGGCCCTTCGGCGCGATCTCGGCGAGACGCTCGGCGAAGTCGAATGCCAGCGGATGGCCCATCTGGAACGACGGCGCGAAGTCCAGCGTCATCAGCTGGCGCTCGACCGCGGCGGCGATCTGCTTGCGGCCGTGGCCGGCATTGACGCACCAGAGGCCGGCGGAGCCGTCGATCACCTTGCGGCCGTCGACGGTGGTGTAGTGCATGCCCTCGGCCGAGGAGAACAGGCGCGGCGCCTTCTTGAACTGACGGTTGGCCGTGAACGGCATCCAGAACGAGTCGGTCTTGATAGTGTTCGGAATCTGATGAAGGGTCACGGGCCACGCTCCTTTGCTGACCGGATAGCAGAGGCACGGCTTCGGAAGCGCAACAAGTCCTTTTCTGGTCACCTGCAAGCCATTGATTTCACTGGGGCTGCCGGTCCATATTTGCGCGATCCGCAACACCTGCAACAGGGACCAGGGGCATGAGCGTCGACATCGGTGGACGGCTGCGATTCATCCGGGCGCACCACAAGCTGTCGCAGCGCGAGCTCGCCAAGCGCGCCGGGGTCACCAATTCGACGATCTCGCTGATCGAATCCAACCAGATGAACCCGTCGGTCGGCGCGCTCAAGCGCATCCTCGACGGCATCCCGATGGGGCTCGCCGAGTTCTTCGCGCTGGAGCCGGAGTCGCGGCGCAAGATCTTCTACCGTGCGGAGGAGCTGACCGAGGTCGGCAAGAAGCCGATCTCGTATCGCCAGATCGGCGACAATCTGTTCGGCCGCAGCCTGCAGATCCTGAAGGAGCGCTACGAGCCCGGCAGCGACACCGGGCGCGTTCACCTCGTCCATGACGGCGAGGAAGGCGGCATCGTGATCTCGGGCAAGCTCGAAGTCACCGTCGAGGACGAGCGCCGCATCCTCAATCCCGGCGATGCCTACTACTTCGAGAGCCGTCGCCCGCATCGCTTCCGCTGCGTCGGCGGCAAGCCGTGCGAAGTGATCTCGGCCTGCACGCCGCCGACGTTTTGAGGCGCATCGACATTATCCGGAATCTTACGGAGTGCCCCGGTGTCTTACGGAGCTTGAGGCATCTCAAATTCCGCGCGTCGATCCTCTATATGTTGCGAACCCAAGCCGAGGAAACATTCCGGCGCCGCTTCATAACTGGGCTCGAAGATGAAGATCACGCTCGCCAATGCAGAGGCTGCGCTCGATGAAGTGCAGCGCGACACCGACAAGCTCCATTCGCAGGAGCTGCGTAAGGCTATTGCCGACTACATCGAGACGCAGCGAGAAGCGCTGAAGGCGCTCCGCAAGAAACTGCATTAGCAGGACGCGGCGGAACGAGAAGATCTCGTCCCGCCTTTTTGCCTCAACGCTGGGTCAGCAACTCCTCGATCTTGATCGGGAAACGACGCACCCGCACGCCGGTCGCATGCCACACCGCGTTGGCGACCGCGCCGGCGCTGCCGGTAATGCCGATCTCCCCGACGCCCTTGATGCCGAGCGCATTCACATGCGGATCGTGCTCCTCGACCGTGATCACGTCGAGCGGCGGCACGTCCGCATTCACGGGGATGTGGTACTCGCCGAGATTGGCATTCATGATCCGGCCGCTGCGGCGGTCGGTGATGGCTTCCTCATGCAGCGCGAAGGACATGCCCCAGATCATGCCGCCGAACAGCTGGCTCTTCACCAGGTGCGGATTGACGATGCGCCCAGCCGCGAAAGCGCCGACCATGCGGGTGACACGGACCTGGCCGAGTTCGGGATCGACCTTCACCTCCGCGAACACCGCGCCATGGGCGTGCATCGCATACTCCTCCATCGCCGCAGGATTTGGCGCACCGGTGCCGCGGGCCTCGATCTCGGCAACGCCCGCACGGGCGAGGATCTCGACGTAGCTCTCGCCGCGGCTCTCGTCGTCGCGCCGGATCAGCCTGCCGTCGCGCGCGATCACGCCGGCATTGCCGGCACCGAACAGCGGCGAGCGCTCGTCACTGGTGGCGAGATCGGCGAGCTTTGCGACCACGGCCGCACCGGCGCTATGGATCGCAGCACCCGCGGTCGCGGTGTGCGCCGAACCACCGGCAATGCCGGCGTCGGGCAAGTCGGATGAACCAGCCTTGAACTCGACACGGTCGATGTCGAGCCCGAGTTCGTCGGCCGCGATCTGGGCGAGTGCCGTCCAGGCGCCCTGCCCCATGTCATGCGCGCCGATTTCCATCGCGCCGGAGCCGTCGCGGCGGATGACCGCGCGCGCTTCGGCCTGGAACATCAGCGCTGGGAAAGTCGCCGTGCCCATGCCCCAGCCGACGAGAAGGCCGGCATCATCACGCATCTGCCGGGGCTGGAGCGAACGCTTCGACCAGCCGAAGCGCGCCGCGCCCTGCTCGTAGCAAGCACGCAGCGCCTTGGACGAAAACGGCTTGCCAGTGATCGGCTCGACCTCGGCGTAGTTCTTCAGGCGGAAAGCCAGCGGATCGATGCCGCACGCCCAGGCCATTTCGTCGATCGCGCTTTCGAGCGCGATCGAGCCGGTGGCCTCGCCGGGCGCACGCATGAACAGCGGTGTACCGGTGTTGACGCGCACGGCGTCATGCGAGGTGCGGATTGATGGGCTGGCATAGAGTGTATGCGAGGCGTCCGCCGCGGGCTCGTAGAAATCGTCGAACGTGCTCGACACGGTCCGGGCGTGATGATCGAGCGCAGTCAGGCGCCCTTCGCCGTCCGTGCCAATGCGCAGCCGCTGACGCGTCGGTGCACGGTGACCGACCGGGCCGTACATCTGCTCACGGCGCAGTACCAGCTTGACCGGCTTGCCGACCAGCTTTGCGGCCATGATGCCGAGGACCGGCGGACCGGCCATCAGCCCCTTCGAGCCAAAGCCACCGCCGAGGAACGGGCTGCGGATGTGGATCTTGTCATGCGCGATGCCGAACAACTCTGCCACGCGCGCAAGCGACAGCATCAGACCCTGGGTCGGCATGTCGATCTGCAAATTGTCGCCATTCCATGCGGCCACTATCGCATGCGGCTCCATCGCGTTGTGATATTGCGGCGGCGTTTCGTAAAGCGCGTCGATCTGCTTCTCGGCCGCGGCAAGGCCGGCCTCGACATCGCCGAGGTGATTTTCGGTGGGGTTGCCGACGCCGACGACCGGCGGCACGTAACTCTCGCCGGCATCGAGACCGACCAGCGCAGGCAGCGTCTCGTAGCGCGGCGCCAGCAGCACCGCGCCTTCAGTCGCGGCCTCCAGCGTCTCGGCGATCACGACGGCGATGGGCTGGTTGGCGTAGCGGACCTCATTGCTCTGCAAGACCTCCATCCGGAACACGAACGGATTGGTTTTGATTTCAGGGTCGATCGCAAGCTGTGGCTTGTGGTCTGGTGTCATGACGTCGACGACGCCGGGATGGCGTTTTGCGGCGGCGACATCGAGCGAGGTGACGCGGCCATGCGCGATGCTGGCGACCGCCATCACGGCAAGCAGCATGCCGGGCGGATGATTGTCGGCGGCGTAGGTCGCCTGCCCCTTGACCTTGAGGACGCCGTCGCGGCGGGTCAGCGGCTGACCGATGTTCGAGCCGTGGCGCAGATGGGCGGGAGAGCTGGACAGATTAAGCTCAGGCATGGATGGCTCCGGACGTCGAGGCAAAGGGAGAGGCCGGCAGCGCGGGGATGCGCGCGGGCGTACCGGCGGCGGCAAGGGTCAGCGCGCGCACGACGATGCGGCGTGCGAGCTCGATCTTGAAGGCGTTGTCGCCGGACGGCTTTGCGTCGGTAAGCGCGCGCCAGGCGGCTTCCTGAAAAGCGTCGCTCGTCGGCGCGACGCCCTTGAGCACATCTTCCGCGGCGCGGGCACGCCAGGGCTTTGCGGCGACGCCGCCGAGCGCCAGCCGCGCCTCCGCGATCTTGCCGTTCTCGATCCGCAACGCAGCCGCGGTCGAGACCACGGCGAACGCGTAAGACGTGCGCTCGCGAACTTTCAGATAGCGCGCATGTGCGGCAAAGCTGCGTGCGGCAGGCGGCAGGCGCACCGCGACGATGAGGTCGCCGGGTTCGAGCGCCGTTTCACGCTCGGGCGTATTGCCCGGCAGGCGATGTAGCGCGTCGAGCGCGATCTCGCGGCGGCCGTTCCTGCCCTCGATCTCGACGACGGCATCGAGCGCGACCAGAGGTACACAGAAGTCCGACGGATGCGTGGCGATACAGCTCTCGCTCCAGCCGAGCACGGCATGCGTGCGGTTCTCGCCCTCGCGCGCGTCGCAGCCAGAGCCCGCCTCGCGCTTGTTGCAGCGGCTGGCGGTGTCGTAGAAATAGGCGCAGCGCGTCCGCTGCAGCAGATTGCCGCCGACGGTCGCGGCATTGCGCAGTTGCGCGGACGCACCGGAGAGCAGCGCCTCAGCAACGGCCGGGTAGGACTTCGCGAAGTTTGCGTCATGCGCGAGATCGGCGTTGCTCACCAGCGCGCCGATGCGCAACGATCCGTCGGCGAGAGTCTCGATCTGATCGAGTCCGTCGAGATGCGTGACATCGACCAGCCGATCCGGTCGGCTGACGCCGCCCTTCATCAGATCGAGCAGATTGGTGCCGGCGGCGAGATAGGCAGTGCCCGGCTTAGCGGCCGCCGCAACGGCCTCGGCCACTGTGGCCGGCCTGATATAATCGAACGGTTTCATGCGGAGCGCCTCTGATTGGATTCGTCCGTGCCGGCCTGGGCTTCCAGCACGGCATCGACGATGCCGGCATAAGCGCCGCAGCGGCAGAGATTGCCGCTCATGCATTCGCGGATGCGCTCGGGATCGTTGCCGGCCTGCGCCTCTTGCATCATGCCGATCGCGCTCATGATCTGGCCGGGCGTGCAGAAGCCGCACTGAAAGCCGTCATGTGCGATGAAGGCCGCCTGCACGGGATGAAGCTGGTCGCCGCGCGCGACGCCTTCGATGGTGAGGATGTCGGCGCCGTCATGGCTGATGGCCAGAGCAAGACAGGAGTTGATGCGCTTGCCGTCGACGAGAATGGTGCAGGCGCCGCACTGGCCGCGATCGCATCCCTTCTTGGTTCCGGTCAGATGGAGGCGCTCACGCAGGAGATCGAGCAGCGTGACGCGCGTATCGTCGAGGACGAAGTCGCGCCGCGCACCGTTCACGGTGAGGCTGATGGAGTGGTTCATACAAGGCTCCGATCAGATATGGACATGAGTCATCGGCCAGCGCGCCACCTCCGTGGCCGCTGTCGATATGCGTTGGCCAGGCGGAACCCAGCCAACATCTCAAGGAAGATACGGAGGCACCCTCCGCTTAACAAGGGTCGCCGAAAAATATTTGGAATTCGTCAAAAGCCCATGCGCAGACAACGCGATGCAGCCTTGCAAGGGTTCATTGCGAGGGTTCAATCTAACCAATTCGTGATCTACATTACCGTCATGGACGACCAGACCGACCAGATTCGGAAGCCCCGCGCCGATGCCGTGCGCAATCGCGAGCGCGTGCTCGAGGCGGCGAAAATCGTGTTCAACGCGGGCGGTCCCGAGGCAAGCCTGGAAGCCGTCGCAAAACGCGCCGGGGTCGGTATCGGCACGCTCTATCGGCATTTTCCAACTCGCGAGGATTTGTTCGAGGCGGTGTACCGGCGCGAGGTCGAGCAGCTCAGCGAGCTCGCTGAGCAATTGAAGAACGCCAAGGACCCGGTCGACGCGCTGCGGCGCTGGCTGCGCTCCAATGTCGAATTCGTTGCCACAAAAAAGGGCATGTCGGCCGCGCTGGCGCTGACGTTCCAGAGCTCGTCGGAACTCGCGGCGTTCTCGATGGACCGGCTCACCAAGGCGATCGGCTCGCTGCTCGACCGCGCGGTCGCGGCCGGCCAGATGCGCGGCGATGTCAGCCCGGAGGATCTGCTCAGGGCACTCGTTGGCATGTGTTACATGCACGACCAGCCGGGCTGGCAATCCTCGGTGCTGCGCATGCTCGACGTGTTCGTGGACGGGCTGCGGGTGCAGCCGGCCGGCAAGTCCGGCACCAAGGCCAAGGCGCGTGCCGCCAAGCCCGCAAAGCCCGCGGTGAAACGGAAGCGATAGCACGCCGTATTTCGCTGAGGGCGTGCTAGGATTGGCATCGCCGGGATTTCAACGCGGAGCCTGTCATGCGCATCGCCACCTTGCTCGTCGCCCTTATGATTATCCTTGGTGCCGCTCCAGCATGCGCCGCCGACGTTACTGCGGCACAGGGCGTGATCCGCGCCCAGGAGCAGGCTTTCGCGCGCGACGATGCGGCCGCGGCCTATTCCCACGCCGCGCCGGCGATCAGGGAAATCTTCCCCGCCCCTGACATCTTCATGTCCATGGTGCAAAACGGCTACGCGCCGGTCTACCGGCACAAGAGCTTTGAGTTTGGCGAGAGCAGGAGCGAAGGCAACTGGATCTCCCAGCACGTCCACATCATCGACGCCAACGGCGAAGCCTGGGAAGCGCTCTACACACTCGAGCAGCAGGCGGACGGCAGCTACAAGATCACCGGTTGCTCGCTGCTGAAGGTGGGACGAGAAGTCTAGGTCGCAAAACCCGGTCCCGTCTTGACCGCGTTCATTCGCGACCGGATCAGCAGCGTCAGCACGATGCCGACATTGAGGGCATTCCACGCCACGCCGTTCGCGAACGCCGCAGCGTAGGAGCCCGTCGCGTCGAAGATGACGCCCGACACCCAGCCGCCGAAGGACATGCCGAACACCGAGGCGAAGATCACGATGCCGACGCGGGTTGCCGCCTCGCTCGCCGGCATCGCCTCGCGCACGATGATGGCGTAGCTCGGCACGATGCCGCCCTGAAACAGGCCGAACATCGCGGAGATCAGATAGAGCGAAGTCAGGCTGTCGAAAAACAGATAGAACACCAGCGCAAAGCCCTGCGCCAGCGATCCGACCAGCAGCGTGCGGATGCCGCCGATCTTGTCGGCAAGGTAACCCGAGCCGATGCGGCTGACGATGCCGCAGGCCATCATCAGCGACAGCATCTCGGCGCCACGCGCCACGCCGTAACCGAGATCGCCGCAATAGGCGACGATGTGCACCTGCGGCATCGCCATGGCGACGCAGCAGGAGATGCTGGCGATCGAGAGCAGCACGGTCAGCGTGTTGGTCGAAAGCTTGAGATCGACCTGCGGCGGCCGCGCATTGGCGTGATTGCGGACCTTGTCGTCGCCCATCTGTGCGCGCAGGACCAGCACCAGGATCGTCATCAAAACCACGCAAACGAGGGCGATGCCGATATGCGTGGTGCGCCAGCCGATCGTCTGCATGCCCTCGCTGATGAGCGGCGGCCACATCGTGCCCGCGACGTAATTGCCGCTCGCGACGATGGTCACGGCAAGTCCGCGATAGCGCTCGAACCAGTGCGAGGCCTCCGCCATCAGAGGCGCGAAGGTCGCCGAGGTGCCGAGCCCGATCAGGAAATAGGCCGCGACGAACTGCCAGAGCTGGGTCGAGAGCCCCGCCAGCACGTTGGCAACGCCAATGAAAGCGATGCTGATCGCCATCGCCGGCACGATGCCGAACTTGTCGGTGATCTTGCCGGCGATCACGCCGCCGAGGCCGAAGCCGAACATCATCAGCGTGAAGGCCAGCGACACCGCTGCTCGCGTGGCGGCGAACTCGGTCTGCACGACGGGAATCACCACGACGACCGCCCACATGCCGACGCCGCCGATCGAACCGATCAGCAGCGCAAGCAACAGCCGCACCCAAGCCTGACGCGAATCAGGGGTGAATGAGGCCGGTCTCTGTCCTGGAAGATTTGGCGCGTGCACAGGCCGGACCATGTTCGCTGACCGCCTTGGGGTCAAGCATCGTGCCGCGATATTGGGCATGCGCGGTGCACTGCGGTAAGAAGATGCTTGGCGAAGCCGCGCTTTGCCATTAGTTTGCAATCTGCGTGTGCAACATTGCCGCGCGAGGAGCCTATCGGCGGAATGCTGTTGCGATTGACGCGATCGATGCGGATCAGGGTGGGGCGGATCATCGCCCTCGCCTATCTGTTCTGCGTGCTCGCGCCGGCAGCAGCCCTCGCCTGGGGCAGCGGCCCGGCGCCGTGCCTCGACGACGCGCTCCTCGCCGATCTCGTGCCGGTGCATCACGAGATGCAGGCCGGCCACGTGCATGACGGTGTGTCGCATGACCACGCAGGCCTGCACGCGCATCACCAGGCTGCCGCACAGGATGCGCCAGCCCAACATCACCATGACGGCAAGGCTGGCCCGTGCTGCGCGATGATGTGCGTGACCGCCCTGCCGGCCGACCTGCCCGGCATCGCCAAGCCGCTGCAGCCGATTTCCGCCTGCGCGCCCGAGATCGTGGTCAGCCTGCACAGCGCGGCGCCGCCTCAGCGCTACCGCCCTCCCATCGCCTGATCTGACGCGACGACGTCAGGACCGCACGCGCATCCGCGCGCGCGAACCTGTGGTCTCTACGACAGATCAGGGATGACTCATGCTTACGCTTTCCGGGGCGAAGTTCGCCGCCGCATCCGCGGCGCGTGGACGACACTTTCGATTCAATTGGCCGCTGCTGGCCGCAATCGCATTGATATTGTCCGGCTGCATGCCGGCAACTGTGCCCGTGGCCGGCGCCGATCCTGCCGATCCGGCGGCGAAGGTCGCGCGCGTCGGCTATCGATCGACGATTGCGCCCTATACCAGCCTGCGGCCCGCGACGCCGGGGCCATGGCGCGACCGCAACGACGCTGTCGCACCGCAGCCGAAGCAAGACCGGTAGGGGCGCGCCATGACGCATCATTTTGCGCGGGGCCTGCTCGTGCTCACTGCGCTGGGACTCTCCGGCTGCATGGCATTCTCTCCGGACGGAGGCATGACGACGGTCTCGGAGCTCACCAGCCAGACCATCAACAAGGACGTCGCCTTCGTGCGAACGGCCGAAGGCGCGGAGGCCGTCAACGCGACCGTCCGCCGCTTGCTGGCACGCACGCTGACCACTGAGACGGCCGTGCAGATCGCGCTGCTCAACAACAAGGGATTGCAAGCGACCTATAACGAGCTGGCGCTGGCCGAGACCGAGTTGGTCGAGCAGAGCCTGCCGCCCAATCCTGTGTTCTCGATCTCGCGCATCGCAGGCAATGGCGCGAGCGAGATAGAGCGTCAGGTAGTTGGCGACATCCTCGCGCTGGCCACCCTGCCGTTCCGCTCCGACATCGCCCGCGACCGTTTCCGTCAGGCGCAATTGCGCGCGGCGTTGGCGACGCTGCGGCTGGCCGCGGATGTCCGGCGCGCCTATGTCCGCGCAGTCGCCGGCAACGAAATGGTGGCGCTGCTCACCGACGCGAAGGCGACGGCGGAATCGACGGCGCAGCTCGCGGTCAAACTCGGCGACACCGGTTCGATCAACAAGCTCGACCAGGCCCGCGAGCAGGTGTTTTATGCCGAGACCACGGCCGACCTCGCCACCGCGCGGCAGGCGGCAACGAGCGCGCGCGAAAGGCTCGCGCGCCTGATGGGGCTGTGGGACGGCGGCCTCGACTTCCGTCTGCCCGATCAACTGCCGCCGCTGCCGCGCCGGCCGCAGGCACTGCCCTCGATCGAGGCCGATGCGGTGGCCCATCGCATCGATCTTCAGATCGCGCGGCTGGAGCTGACGGCGCTGGCAAAGTCACTCAACCTCACCGAGGCGACGCGCTTCGTCACGCTGCTCGACCTCGCCGGTATCTCCCGCCGCACCCAGGATCCCGAGGGCCCGCCGTTCCGCGAACGTGGTTTTGACGTGCAGTTCCAGATCCCGATCTTCGACGGCGGCGAGGTGCGGGTGCGGCAAGCGGCGGAGACCTACAATCTCGCCTTCAACCGCCTGACCGAGCGCGCCGTCAACGTTCGCTCCGAGGCGCGCGATGCTTATCGCGCCTATCGCTCCAGCTACGACATCGCCAGCCATTATCAGCGCGAGATCCTGCCCCTGCGCAAGATCATCACCGAGGAGATGCAGCTGCGCTTCTCCAGCATGCAGGTCGATATTTTCGCGCTGCTCACCGAAGCGCGGCAGCGCCTGGCGTCGCTGCGCGGCGCGATCGATGCCAAGCAAAAACTCTTCCTCGCCCAGTCCGACCTCCAGACTGCCGTCAACGGCGGCGGCGCACCTGCGTCGGGCGGCGACACTTCAACCACCATCGCCGCGGCAGCGCCTGCCGATGGCGGTCACTGAGATGGAGGCCAACATGTATTCCCGCCGAGGATTTTTGGGCACCGCCGCGCTTGCCAGCGCGTCAGCCGTCAGCGGCCGTGTGCAGGCCGCGTCCATTCCGGAAGCGCCTCACATGGACAAGGTGGTGATGCAGCCGCCGCTGCATCCGATCAGCGGCCCGGACTACCGCCCCGTGGTCACGCTGAACGGCTGGTCACTGCCGTTCCGCATGAACGGCGACTGGAAGGAATTCCATCTCGTCGCCGAACCCGTGGTGCGCGAGTTCGCCGAAGGCATGAAAGTGAATCTGTGGGGCTATAACGGCCAGTCACCGGGCCCGACCATCGAGGCGGTCGAAGGCGACAAGATTCGTGTCTTCGTCACCAACAGGCTGCCCGAATACACCACCGTGCACTGGCACGGCATGATCATTCCCAGCGGCATGGACGGTGTCGGCGGACTGACGCAGCCGCACATCCAGCCGGGAAAAACCTTCGTCTACGAGTTCGAGATGAAGAAGAGCGGGACCTTCATGTACCACCCGCATTCCGACGAGATGGTGCAGATGGCGATGGGCATGATGGGCATGGTCGTCGTGCATCCGCGCGATCAAAGCTTCCGGCCCGTCGACCGCGACTTCGTCTTCGTGATGAGCACCTATCGCGTCGATCCCGGCACATACCTGCCGCAGGTCAACGAGATGACCGACTTCAACATGTGGACCTGGAATTCGCGGGTGTTTCCCGGCATCGATCCCTTGCCGGTCAGGCTCGGCGACAAGGTGCGCGTGCGCATCGGCAATCTCAGCATGACCAACCATCCGATCCATCTGCACGGCCACAGCTTTGCGGTGACCTGCACCGATGGCGGCTGGATTCCGGAGAGCGCGCAATATCTGGAGACGACCACCGATGTACCCGTGGGCGCGGTGCGGGTGTTCGACGTGCTCGCCGACAATCCCGGCGACTGGGCGTTCCACTGCCACAAGTCGCACCACACCATGAACGCGATGGGGCACGAGGTGCGCAATCTGATTGGCGTGTCGCGCAAGGACCTCGCCAGGGCCGTCGGCAAGCTCGCGCCCGATGCCATGGCGATGGGTTCGACCGGCATGGCTATGGGCAACATGGAGATGCCCGCGCCCGACAACACGCTGCCGATGATGACCGGCACCGGTCAGTTCGGGCCGATCGAGATGGGCGGCATGTTCACGGTGATGAAGATCCGCGACGACCTCGCGCGCGACGATTACCGCGATCCCGGCCCCTACCAATTCCCGCAAGGCACCGTCGCCTACGAGGTCACGCCGCCGTCCGCCGAGCCGGCGCGGCAGCAAGGCGCGCCGATGAAGAACATGAAGATGTGAGCGTTTCGATGAACCACCAACTGGAGAACAAGATGAAGAAGACGATCAAACTCGGACTTGCGCTGGCTGCGCTTTCGACCGCACCGGCGTTTGCCCACGACCAGCACGGGCACGGGACCTTTTCGGCCGGCGAGCCCGGCGATCCCAGGAAGCCCGCGCGCACGATCGAGATCCTGCTGAACGAGATGGACTACGCGCCCGCCAGGATCGAGGTCAAACGCGGCGAGCAGATTCGTTTCGTGCTGCGCAATGTCGGCAAGGAGGACCATGAATTCCTGCTCGCCACGACGAAGGAGAATCTCGCGCATGCCGTGGAGATGAAGAAGCATCCGCACATGGAGCACGACGATCCCAACGGTGTCCGGCTCGCACCGAACAAGACGGCCGAGATCCTCTGGAAGTTCAGCAAGGCCGGCACGTTCGAATTCTCCTGCCTGATTCCCGACCACCGCGACTACGGCATGGTCGGCCACGTCACCGTGAAGTAACAAGGAAGACTCCCATGAACCGCACCATCCGTATCGCCGCAGCGCTGGCGCTGACCGTCGGCCTTGCCGCCGAAGCCTTCGCGGCCCAGGGCGCCGCGATCAGCGGCGAGGTCAAGAAGATCGACGAAGGCGCCGGCAAGATCACGCTCAAGCACGGACCGGCGAAAAGCCTCGGCATGGATGAGCCCATGACCATGGTCTATCGCGTCAAGGACCCCGCTTTGCTCAAGCAGGTGAAGGTCGGCGACAAGGTGACCTTCGAGGCCGAGGAGGCGGCCTCGGGGTATACGGTAACGACGATGCAGAAGGCGCAGTAGGGCTACGTCCTCCGCAGCTGATTTCGGCGCCAAACGCTTCCACAACGTCATGGCCGGGCTCGTCCCGGCCATCCACGGCTTGGGCGCGACATGAAGAACGTGGGGATCCCCGGGCCTTCGCCGCGCCGAAGCGGCTTGGGCCGCGCAGGCGGGACAAGCCCGGGCATGACGACTTCGTCCCTGCCAGGTGCCCGAAACACCCCGGTCTGACCTCCTGCCGCACCCTCCGTTAACCCTTTGCTAACCATACACCCGGCAAGAATTGCCGAGTGAAGTCGAGTGTCGTCAGCCGCGTAGAACGGGAGGTTCCCCGTGGACGCCAGTGCGGTGCCTCACTTTCGAAACGGCGGCCCTTCGGCCGCCGCGCAGACATTTGGGGCGCGCGGACGGCAGTCGCGCGGGGGAGCAGCTACCATGGTCGACGTCACCGCGGGACAGGGCGTAGGCAGCACGAACGCCGGCTTCCCGACCCTTACCGAGATCGGCAACATCCTCAAGCGCGGCGATATCGCGCTGGCGCTCGGCGTCCTCACCATCCTGGTGGTGCTGATCCTGCCGCTGCCCGCGATCGTGCTCGACCTGTTCCTGGCGATCTCGATCACGCTCTCGATCCTGATCCTGATGACGTCGCTGTTCATCCAGGCGCCGCTGGAATTCTCCGCCTTCCCGACCGTCCTCCTGATCTCGACGATGCTGCGCCTGTCGCTGAACATGGCCTCGACCCGCCTGATCCTGTCGCACGGGCACGAGGGCACGGATGCCGCCGGTCACGTCATCGAAGCCTTCGGCAGCTTCGTGATGGGCGGCAATTTCGTCATCGGTATCATCGTCTTCGCCATCCTGATCATCGTCAACTTCGTCGTCATCACCAAGGGTTCGGGCCGTATCGCCGAAGTCGCCGCCCGCTTCCACCTCGACGCCATGCCCGGCAAGCAGATGGCGATCGACGCCGATCTCTCCGCCGGCCTGATCGACGAGAAGGTCGCCAAGCAGCGGCGCAAGGATCTGGAGGACGAGAGCGGCTTCTTCGGCGCCATGGACGGTGCCTCCAAATTCGTTCGCGGCGATGCCATCGCGGGCCTTTTGATCGTCTTCATCAACATCGTCGGCGGCATGATCATCGGTGTCGCGCAGCAAGGCCTCTCCTTCGCCGATGCCGGGCGCAGCTACACGCTGCTGACCGTCGGTGACGGCCTCGTCACCCAGGTGCCGGCGCTGATCGTTTCGACCGCGGCCGGCCTGCTCGTCTCCAAGGCCGGCGTGTCCGGCGCCGCCGACAAGGCGCTGATGAAACAGTTCTCCGGCTATCCGCAGGCGCTGGCGATGTCCGCGGCGGTCATGCTGGTGCTGGCGGCGCTGCCGGGCATTCCGACCATCCCCTTCCTGGCGCTCGGCGGCGGCGCCGGTGCGCTCGCCTGGCACGCCCGCAACCGCAACCGGGCGACTGCCAGGGCTGACGAAGTTGCAAAGACCGCACCCGCTCCGGGAACGCCGGGTTCACCTGGCGCCGCTGCGGCCGAAGAGCCGATCTCCGCCGCGCTCAAGATCGACGATCTCAAGATCGAGCTCGGCTATGCGCTACTGCCGCTGGTCAACGGCCCTGATGGCACCGACCGCCTCACCGAGCAGATCAAGGCGCTGCGCCGCTCGCTCGCGATCGAGATGGGCTTTGTGATGCCCGCCGTGCGCATCCTCGATAACGTCCAGCTCGAAGCCAACACCTACATCATCAAGATCAAGGAAGTGGACGCCGGCACCGGCAAGATCTGGCCGAACCAGTTCATGGTCATGGACCCCGGCGGCAGCCAGGTGCAGGTGCCCGGCATCCATACCACCGAGCCGACCTTCGGCCTGCCCGCAACCTGGGTCGATGCCAGCCTCAAAGAAGAAGCCTCGCTCAAGGGCTACACCGTCGTCGACGCCGCGACCGTGCTCTCGACCCACCTCACCGAGCTGCTCAAGGCCAACATGTCGGACCTGCTCTCCTACGGCGAGGTGCAGAAGCTGCTCAAGGAGCTGCCGAAGGAGCAGGGCGAGCTGGTCAAGGACATCGTGCCGGGCCAGGTCACGGTCTCCGGCATCCAGCGCGTGCTGCAGCTGCTGCTCGCCGAGCGCATCTCGATCCGCGACCTCTCGACCATCCTGGAAGGCATCGCCGACTCGCTCGCCTTCTCGCGCAATCCCGCGACCATGGTCGAGCATGTCCGCGCCCGCCTCGCGCGGCAGATCTGCGCGCAAAACACCTCCTACAGCGGTTATCTGCCGCTGATCGCGCTGTCAGCGCGGTGGGAACAGGCCTTCGCCGAATCCATCATCGGCCAGGGCGAGGAACGCAGCCTCGCGATGCAGCCCTCGAAGCTGTCGGAATTCATGACCGGCGTGCGCGAGGCCTTCGAGCGCGCCGCGCGCGAAGGCGAGGCGCCGGTGCTGGTCACGTCTGCGGCAATTCGTCCCTTCGTACGCTCCCTCGTCGAGCGGTTCCGGGCCCAGACGACGGTGCTGTCGCAGGCTGAAATCCACCCCAGGGCGAGATTGAAAACGGTCGGAAGCATCTGATTTGCCTTAAGAAGCCGTATGTTTTTCGGCCACAGGCAAATGGTTTTTGAGTTCCTGGCGCCTTGTCGACCAAATGCAAACAAGGCGCCTCGCAAGCACATTACACCTTTGAAATAATTATATAATCGAACGATTGAGGGGTCGCTTTCGATCGCGATCTTTCACGTCCTGTCACGCTCTTGTGATCGCCCCTTGGGAACGAATCCCCCCAATACTAGGTTGTTGGGGACCGGAAGCATGAACCTCCCCCAACAGGGTAGCGACTACTTCGGGTAGATGGCGGCAGGAGCCTTCCATGAACCACTCGATTTACAGCGCCGATCGCTCGACCCACTTGAAAATCGTGGTCGTAGCCCTCGTCGCCGGCATCGCGGTGGCAGGCTTCGGCATCACGGCGGCGCGCACGGGTTCGGACGAAGGTCTGACCCAGACCGCCCGCGTCATCAAGGCCGGCAAGCCGGTTGTTATCACCAGCTCGAACGCATCCCTCGTTCGATAAGGAGATTTGACGAGTTTTGTGAATTCACGCGGCTCTTTACCAGCCCCCCAAAGTCGCCACGTGGATATGTAGACGACCCCAACCCCAAGTCGACTACGGAAAGCGCCCGCCCCCCACGGGCGCTTTCTCATGTCTGGGGTACCTCGTCATTGCGAGCGTAGCGAAGCAATCCAGACTGTCGCCGCGGTAAGATTCTGGATTGCTTCGCTACGCTCGCAATGACGGAGCAATTGGCACAGCCGCGATCCTCCAACCAGCCCCGATCAAATTCTACCGCGCCCCATAAGTCGGCGGCGGCGCCTGGACCGTCGGTGCTGCCGCAGCGAAGAGCTCGGCCTTGCTACCGGTGAGCGGCGGGTAGATGCGCTTGCAGTTGATGGTCTGCTTGGTCGCCTTTGCGGCCGCGCCAGTGGTGCGAACCTCGCGATCCCACCCTTCGGTATAGAGCGCGCCCCAGCCGCCGAGGTCGAGCACGGTCACGTACCAATCGATGCGCAGCGGCAGCATCGGCAGGCCCGCCAGATCGGCTACGACGTTGTGACCGGCGAAGCGGCCCATGGGACGGGCGAACTGGCAGGACATCACCGTCGGGTGCAGTCCATCGACCACGCTCGAGGCGACGTCGCCGGCGGCGAACACGCCCGGCACATCGGCCACCCGCATGAAAGGATCGACCAGCAGGCGGCCGAGGCGATCGCGCGCGCCCGCGAAGCTCTCGGCCAGCCGGCTCGCGCGCATCCCGGCGCACCAGATCACGGTTTGCGCCGGGATGAACTCGCCCGAGCTCAGGTGCATGCCGGCGGCCTCGACGGACACGACGCGCACGCCAAGCCGCGTCTCGACGTCGAGCGAGGCCAATGCCGTCTCGATGACGGGACGCGCATGCGCGCCGATGGTGGCGCCGACCGCAGGGTTGGGATCGACCAGGACGATGCGGCGGCTGCCGGTGATGCCGACGCGCGCCAGCCTGTCCGGCATCTCGGCCGCCACCTCGATGCCGGTGAATCCGGCGCCGACCACCACGACAGTCGAGCGCCCCGGCGAGGGCGCGCTGTGTCCGAGCGAGACGAGATGATTTTCGAGGATGAGCGCGGCGGCATAGGTATCGACATCGAAAGCATGCTCGGCAAGGCCGGGGATGGCGGGACGCATCACTTCGCTGCCGAGCGCCAGCACCAGGCGGTCGTAGCTCAGCGTCTCCTCGCCCCCGCTCGTGACGAGCGAAATCTCGCGCCGTGCCGGGTCGATGGCTTCGACCTCGCCAATGCCATGAGTGACGCCGATCGGATCGAGCAGTTGCGGCAACGGCAGTGCGACCTCGCTGAGGTCGGCCTCGTAATTGCGCACGCGGATGTTGTGATAGGGATTGCGATCGACGACACGGATCTCGATGTCACGGCCGGCCGCGCCGATCTCGTCGCGCCTGCGCGCGGCGCCGATGGCCGCCCATAGACCCGCAAACCCCGCGCCGAGCACGACGATACGCGCCATGTCCGTTTACTGCTTTGTCCAAGAATTCCGGCGGCCTGCCCGCGCAGGCAGATATAGCTCATTCGACCGGATCGACCAACTGCGGCGGCGCCGCTCCGCTGCATAAAATCGCGGCTCAGGCCTCGCGCAGCTCCGACGGCGTCGCGCCAAAACGCTTGCGGAAGGCGCGGTTGAAATAGGACAGGTCGGAGAAGCCCGAGGAATGCGCGATGTCGCTGATCTTGCGCGCCCTCGCGCGGGGATCGCCGAGCAGCTTGCGCGCCAGCACCAGGCGCTGCTCCAGCACGAATTCGGTGAAGGTCGTGCCGGCCTGCTCGAACAAGCGTTGCGCCTGGCGCGGGCTGAGCCCTGAGCGCGTCGCGATCTCGGACAGACAGAGATCGTTGCGGCCGAGCGCGGCCATCACGTCGGCACGCATGAGATCGAGACGGGCCGCCGCATGTCCGCGACCGCGCGCGAGGCTTGCATGCTCCGCATCGGTGCCGAGCAGCAGGCCGACGAGATCGATCACGTGCTGCGCGGTCAGGCGCTGGCCGACGGCGTCGAGATGCGGCGCGTGGTTGGCGGCGAGTGCGTGGTAGCGGAAGATCGTCTCGGCCACCGCGCCGTCCGAGAGCACTTGCGACAGCTTGTCCTCGGCACGCGGATTGATGTCGAGCAGCGCGCGGCGCGGCATGCGGATGCTGGTGAAGCGATCTTCCTGGGTGTGGCCGACGGTGCCGGTGACGCCCATGTCGACAAGCACCATCTGCGCAGGCGCAAGTTCAACGGTGTGGCCGTTCTGCCCGACGCGGACTAGACCCGCATGCGCGGCGATCAGGACCAGATCGTCGCTGCCGTCGGCCAGATGGCTCTGCGTGCGCGAGTATTGCGCGGAGGCACCTTCGGGAATGGCCAACGCGATATTGTCGACCACGCTGACCTGGAGCCGGCAATCGATGTTGTCGCCATGGCTCGGCCCGACGTCGAGGCCGCAGGGACCGAAGGCCCGCTCGCGCCAATGTTCGAAGGCCGGACCATGCGGAAGGCCCGCATATTGGTGGACGAAGATGCCCGGCGTCTTAGCTGCGTCCATCTGACTTCTAGCCCCTTTTCCGGCGCCATGATGTGCGGCGCCGACTGCAAATTCCGGGCATTTGACGCCGTGGATTGCGGGGAGGTTCAACGCGGGAGTGGATTCGGCGGGACTTGTCGGGGTGCGACGGCTGGACGGACCTTGGCGACGGTCGAGCGCCGTGTGCGCTCCATCCGGGCTACGGCGCCACGACACCTACTTCTTCGCGGGCGCCTGCGGCTGAGACGGCGGCACGGTCTCGATCAGCTTGCCGGAAAACACCGGAGCCGAGGTCGGCTGGCCGTTGGGCGAGCCGCCGGCCTGCTCGACGGTGACGGCGTAGGTCGCACCGTTGACGACCTCGGGATCGAAGGAGCCGAGCACCGGGCGCGCGGTGAAATCGCCCGCGCCAATCACGCCAAGCGAGCGCGGACGCGGCAGCTTGTCGGAGATCAGCCAGAGCTCGAAGCTCTTGCCGGCCTCCGGAGTCGCGCCCACCTTGCGCACGGTGAAA
This sequence comes from Bradyrhizobium sp. MOS001, assembly GCF_004634465.1. Classification (NCBI taxonomy): domain Bacteria; kingdom Pseudomonadati; phylum Pseudomonadota; class Alphaproteobacteria; order Hyphomicrobiales; family Nitrobacteraceae; genus Bradyrhizobium; species Bradyrhizobium sp. MOS001. The sequence continues at coordinate 10,234 of NZ_SPVJ01000021.1, read as the reverse complement.
TTCCGCGTCGCGCCGTCGACGGTGAGGATGAAGGCGGGACCGCCGCCCTGGCCCTGCAACAGCGCGACATACTGCGCAGCAGCCGTGAGCGGCGCCGCCGGCGTCTTCACTTCCACCGTCTGGATGCGCGGCGCCGGGCGCAAGCCGCCCGGCAGCGCATCGGGCTGGAAGATCTGAAGCGACAGCGTCACCAGCAGTGCAGCCGCAAGCGCGCCCACCGCGGAGGCGATCGTGCGCCAGCGTTTCACGCGGCCCTCGAGCCGGATGACATTGCTGTTGTCGGCAACCGGCGCCGGCGGCGCGCGCGCGACGTCAGGATCGGGTGCATGGACCTGCGGCATGAATATCGGCGCGATGTCGGGAAGCGCATCGGGTGCCGGCCGCGCCGTCCCGGGCTGCTCTGCTTCGGAAGGCTGCAGCTCCGGTTGCGGCACGGCGTCCGGCGCCAGCTCAGGCGGTGCAGCTTCGATCGAGGAGGACTCGGGCACAGGTGGCGGCGGCGGCGAAGCTTCCGGCGCAGGCGTCTCCTGCGCAAAGTCCGTCCGCGCAAGCTCGGACCGGATGTTCTCCCACACGATCGGACGCGGCTCGACCGAGCCGACCATCTGGTTGAGGACGCCGAGCCGGTAAGCCCAGGCCTGCACGACATCGGCGAACGCCTTGTCCACGGCCATCATGGTCTCGACCTGCGCGCGCTCACTGGCGTCGAGCGTACCGAGCGCATATTCCGCGGCGAGCGCGATATGGTCCTCCGTGTAGGCCATCACTTCCAGTCCAGAACCACCCTCACAATGCAAGTCCTCATAGTCCGAGGCACTCGCGGATATCCAACATGCTGCGCCGGAGCCACGTCTTCACCGTGTTGACGGGCGCGGCGAATTTTTCCGCCAATTGCTCGCGGCTCCAGCCGTTGTAATAGGCGAGAAGCACGAGCCTCTGACGATCCGGCTCGAGCCGGCCGATGCATTCCAGGAGCCGCTTCAACTCCTCGGTCATCTCCCTCCGCGCCAGCGGATCGGGGCTGTCGGCAGCGACTTCCATCGCCTGCGGCTCTTCCTCGATGGAGACTTCCGTCTTCTTGCGCACGATGTCGATGGCGCGGTTGCGCGCGATCGATGCCATCCATGTGATCGGCGACGACAAGGCCGGATTGAACTGGCCCGCGCCGTTCCAGATCTTGACGTAGGTCTCCTGAATGACCTCCTCTGCGAGATCCTGTCGACGCAAGATACGGAGCACGACGCCATAGAGTTTCGCGCGCGTGGCGACGTAGAGGCGCTCGAACGCGGCCTGATCGCCCCTGGCGACCTCCCCAATCAGCCCGACCAGCTCTGCTGGCGTCAGCATTCAGCCCCCCACGCACGGCCTGTCGCGTTCGGCGCAGGCCCTGGCACTCCGCTACCATAGCGCGCGGCAAAGCCCATCACCAAGGGGCGGCGCGCCACACTGTGGATAGCAAACGCGAAACCCGGACCTTGCGGGTCCGGGTTCGACGAATTCTCGGCTGTTGGACCGCTGGCTGCGCCGTCAGGCGACGGCGCCGATGCGGGCGCGCATCAGGCCGATGCTGTCGAGGTCGGCCTGCTCGCGGGCGTTTTCTTCGGCGCGCTCGCGGGCCTGGTCACGCTCGTCGAGGAGCTCGACCTTCTTCAGTTCCTCGAAGGCTTCGGCCAGCGCGGCCTTGGCTTCGTCGAGCTGGCCCTTCAGTTCGTCGGCCGAGCGGGTCAGGTTCTCGCGGCGCTGAATCGCGGCCTTGGCATAGGTCGGATAAGCGAAGTGCGAGGGATCGTTGATCCCGGCACGCTCCTGCTCGGTCGTGATCTCGCGTTCAAGATCGGTCGACATCCGCTGGAAGTCGGCGATCATGGTCTCGATCTGGGTGACCCGGCGGCGCTTCTCGTCGACCTGAAATTTCTTCAGGCGGATGAGGGTATCACGTGACTTCATCGACTCATACTCCCCAGAAGTCCCCTGGCTGCACGTGGGACGTCACCGGTCTCCCCACAGGCCCTGATAGGGCCAAGACCGGCTCTGCTACTCTGTGAGAGCGGATGATGACCTGACAAAGTTAGCGTTCCGTTTCCAAATCACCGAGGATTTGCGCCAACTGGCGGTAGCCGTCCGCCAGTGATGCATTTTCGTCCTTGCGCTGGCGCAGGAACGCCTCCAGCGGCTCGTGCAGCCGGATCGCCTCGTCCACCTCGGGGCTGGAGCCGGCCCGGTAGGCCCCGAGCCGGATCAATTCCTCCATGTCGGCATAGGTCGCCATCACCTGGCGGGCCCGCTGGATGGTCGGCCAGAACTGCGGATCGGCCGATTTCGGCATGGTGCGGGAGACGGATTTGAGGATGTTGATGGCGGGGTAACGGCCGCGCTCGGCGATCGAGCGCTGCATCACGATATGGCCGTCGAGGATGCCGCGGACGGCATCCGCGATCGGCTCGTTATGGTCGTCGCCGTCGACCAGCACCGTGAAGATCGCGGTGATCGCGCCCTCACCGAGGCCCGGCCCCGCGCGCTCCAGAAGCTTCGGCAACTCGGTGAACACGGTCGGCGTATAGCCCTTGGCGGTCGGCGGCTCGCCGGCGGACAGGCCGATCTCGCGCTGGGCCATGGCGAAGCGCGTGACCGAGTCCATCAGGCAGAGCACGTCCTTCTCTTCATCGCGAAAGTATTCGGCGACCGCGAGCGTCAGATAGGCGGCCTGGCGCCGCATCAGCGCCGGCTCGTCCGAGGTTGCGACCACCACGACAGAGCGCGCCAGGCCCTCCTCGCCGAGGTCGTCCTGCAGGAATTCCTGGACCTCGCGGCCGCGTTCGCCGATCAGCCCGATGACGCTGACCGCGGCATCGACGTTGCGCGCGAGCATCGACAGCAGCACCGATTTGCCGACGCCGGACCCTGCGAAAATGCCCATGCGCTGGCCGCGGCAGCAGGTGAGGAACGTGTTCATCGCGCGCACGCCGAGATCGAGCGGGGCGCCGACGCGCTTGCGCGAATGCGCCGGCGGCGGCGAATTGCGGTATGGCATCGGCGCCGGGCCCTGCGGCAATGGCCCCTTGCCATCGATCGGCTCGCCCAGCGCGTTGACGACGCGGCCGAGCCAGGCCGACGACGGACGCACTTGATTGGCGGCATTGGCGATGACGGCCTTGCAGCCGCGGCGCACCCCGTCCAGGCCGGCGAACGGCATCACGACAGCGTTGTTGCCGGAGAAGCCGATCACCTCGCAGGGAATGGAACGGTTCGCGCCGGTCTCGATCACGAGCCGCGCACCGACCGACATCGCGTGAATGGGTCCGGCCACTTCGACCATCAGGCCGCGAACGCCGACCACGCGGCCATAGATGTTGACGCCGTCGATGTCGCCGATCTGTTCGGCAAGAGCCTTCATCAGGGGCGCGCCTTTAATAAGAGGACCTTCATAAGGTGATCGCCTCCGATCCCGGGCTTCATGGCGAAAGACTTAAGTTTCGCCATATTTCTGAACGGCGCTTAACTTCGTGTTTACCCGCATCGTTAATCATTGCGTCACTGTCTTTGTGACTGAGCGTGACTCCCCTTCAGAAGAAGGCTGAGTCGCGGGAGTCGGTTAGGCCCGTCTCTTAAAGTGGAACTTGAACGGTACGGGGTGACGAAAGCTGCTTCGCGCGCAAGACCTTAGGGCGATTCGACAAAAATTGCACCGGGGGGACTTGCGTTCCAGAATCAGAGTTTGTTAACCATCTGTTGTCAGGATCCGAATCAGTTGTTCAAAGGCGTTTTGTTGAGTGCCGCGAATGCGGCCGACCTGACGCCCAGGAGCGGCGACTATGGGGAACTGGCATGCGCGTTTTGCTGATTGAAGATGACAGCGCCGTCGCGCAGTCGATCGAGCTGATGCTGAAGTCTGAGAGCTTCAACGTCTACACGACCGATTTGGGGGAAGAAGGCGTCGATCTCGGTAAGTTATACGATTACGACATTATTCTTCTCGACCTCAATCTGCCCGACATGTCCGGTTACGACGTGCTCAAGCAGCTTCGGGTCTCCAAGATCAAGACACCGATTCTGATCCTCTCCGGCCTCGCCGGCATCGAGGACAAGGTCAAGGGTCTCGGCGTCGGCGCCGACGACTACATGACCAAGCCCTTCCACAAGGACGAGCTGGTAGCCCGGATCCACGCGATCGTGCGCCGCTCCAAGGGTCACGCCCAGTCGGTCATCCAGACCGGCGACCTCGTCGTCAACCTCGACACCAAGACGGTGGAAGTCGGCGGCCAGCGCGTGCATCTGACCGGCAAGGAATACCAGATGCTGGAGCTCCTCTCGCTCCGCAAGGGTACGACGCTCACCAAGGAAATGTTCCTCAACCACCTCTATGGCGGCATGGACGAGCCCGAGCTGAAGATCATCGACGTCTTCATCTGCAAGCTCCGCAAGAAGCTCGCCAACGCTTCCGAGGGCCGCAACTTCATCGAGACCGTGTGGGGCCGCGGCTACGTGCTGCGCGAGCCGCACGAGCACGAAGAGCGCATTCCCGCCTGATCACTAAGTTTACGTCGCGAGCCCCCGGGGCTCGCTCCTCCCAGCCTGGACCCCGCCGCAAATGGCGGGGTTTTGTTTTTTGGGGACGCCAACGCGGCCTCATCGTCCTTGCGCCATTGAACCGCTATCCTCCCCCCGCCGACGAATGGTCGCCGCACGATGGGGGAACGATGATCCTGCAATCACTGGCCGGCCTGCCCGCCTTCCTGGTTTATTTCTGCACCGGCCTGATCGCGATCGTGGCGTATCTGTTCGTCTACACCCGCATCACCCCGCACAACGAGTTCCAGCTCATCCGCGACAACGAGCCGGCCGCCGCGATCGCGCTCGGCCTCAGCCTGCTCGGCTTCGTGGCGCCATTGGTCAGCGCGATCGCGCATTCGGCCAATGTGCTGGACTGCCTGATCTGGGCGGTCATCGCGTTGATCGTGCAGATCATCGTGCTCTTTCTGGTGAAGGTCCCGGTGCCGAACCTGTCGGCGCGGATTGCCGCAGGCGAGCTTGCGCCGGCGATCTGGCTCGGGCTGTCTTCGCTCGCGGCGGGCCTGTTGAACGCCGCCTGCATGATCTACTGACATGGCCAAACCCTCCAAAAAGGAGTTCGGCAAGCGCCGGCCGGCGCCCGTGGCGCCGCCATCGGGTCCGCCTGTGAAGCGCTCCGGCCATGTCGCGCTGCTGGTGATGGGCACGATCGCGGTCGGCACCACCGCCTACACGCTGATGCCGCGGCAGCACTGCGAACCCTCGCCCGGAGCCGTGCCGGGCCAGACGACCACGACGTGCAGCAGTAGCAGCAGTTCATCGGGCGGAAGCGACGGCAGCAGCTCGCGCTGGTCGTCGCGATCGAGCTTCTTCAGCAGCGATTCCTCGAGCCATTCCTCATCGGGAACCTCTTCGGACTCAGGCTCCAGCAGCGTGAGCCGTGGCGGCTTCGGCTCGTTCGGCCATGGCTTCTCGGGCGGCGGCTAGCGCATGATCCGGAAAAGCGGCCACCGATTTTCCCTCGCGACAAACGCGGAACGCGTTTGCGCGGAGATCATGCGCAGGAAATAACATGCGACGCATCGTCTGCCCCGAGCGCGACGACTGGCGGCAGACCGCCGAACAATGCGGCTTCGCCTTCCACACCATCGACGGCGAACGCTATTGGGACGAGAGTGCCTATTACGCCTTCACGCTCGACGAGATCGAGTGCGGCATCGAGACGCCGACAGCCGAGATCGACGCGATGTGCCTGGAGCTTGCCGGCCGCGTGATCGGTGACGAGCGCTATCTGCGACGCTTGAAGATTCCGGAGGCGTTCTGGAGCTTGATCGCCGAGAGCTGGAAGCGCGACGATCGCAGCCTCTATGGCCGGCTCGATCTGAAGTTCGACGGACAGTCGCCTGCAAAGCTGCTCGAATACAACGCGGATACGCCGACCTCGATCTTCGAGGCTGCGGTGTTTCAATGGACCTGGCTCGAACAGGCGATCGAACGCCGCATCATTCCGGCGCGCGCCGACCAGTTCAACTCCATCCACGAGCGGCTGATCGCGGCGTGGAAGGAGATTGCCGCAGGCCGCCATGTCCATCTCACCGGCACCACCGGCAACGAGGAAGACGCCGGCACGCTCGCTTATCTCGAGGACACCGCGCGCCAGGCGGGGCTCTCGACCAGGATGCTCGACATCGAGGAGATCGGCTGGCGCGACGAGCCTGGCGGCTTCGTCGATCTCGACGACGGCGACATCGCGTTCGCCTTCAAGCTCTATCCCTGGGAATGGATGTTCCACGACGCCTTCGGCGCCAAGCTGATGAGCGCGCCGACACGCTGGATCGAGCCGCCGTGGAAGGCGGTGCTCTCCAACAAGGGCATTTTGCCGCTGCTCTGGGAGATGTTTCCGAACCATCCCAATCTGCTGCCGGCCTTCTTCGAGGACGACGCGCGGGCAGCCGAGCTCGGCAGTTCCTACGTCCGCAAGCCGCTGTTGTCGCGCGAAGGCGCCAATGTCACGCTGGTGTCCGGAGGCATGCCGCTCGACGAGCAGGCAGGACCTTACGGCGCAGAAGGCTTCGTGCGGCAGGCATTGTCACCGCTGCCGAATTTCTCAGGCTTCTACGTTGTGGTGGGAAGCTGGCTGGTGAACCACGAGCCGTGCGGCCTGTCGATCCGCGAGGACGAGAGCCCGATCACGGGAAACCGCTCGCGGCTTCTGCCGCACGCGATTTTGTGAAATGCGCTCGCGACCTCATCGGAACGGGACGCGAGCGCAGAGACTTGCGTGCTTACTCAGGGTGTCTTGACGATGAATCTCCCGTCGTAGAGGCCCGCGCCCTTGAAGCCGGCTTGCGCACTTTCGAAGCCGCCCGTGCCCGTCGCGTTTGCATACGCCCCGGTGCCCGACAGGATTGTGTATTCGCCTTTCGCCCGACCATCCTTGATCGCGCCGGCGTAGCGCGCCGTGATCGAGGATCCGTCGTCGAAGGTGTAGGTGCTGTAGCCGTAGATGGGTCCTGAGCCCTTGATCAGGTCGGCGGAGTGGACGAAGTCCTTCACCGCAACGCGGCCGTCCTTGAAGAAGGCAACGCCAAACATTTTGCCAGACATGACCGTCTGACCTTCGACGTTCGCGACCTCGGTGACCTTTAAGTCCATCGGCTTGGTGACAAGCTTGAATTCGAGGACCTGCTCGCCAGCGAGAGCAGTGGCGGGCAACGAAAGCGCCGCCAACAAGAAATACGAGGCACAAGACATTCGCATGGTATGTCCTCCTCAGTACAATTCATGATGGAATGGAATCCCGCCTCGGTTCGGCGGGACCATCGCCAGCATAGCACAACCGTCAGATGCTGATCAGGGCCGCGATTGCATTGCATCGCGGCACGAGCTCTATTGCGCGGTAGTCGAGTAATCCGCAATGCTCAAACGCGTGTGAAGCGTCACGCACTCTGACGGAACGATATCCGCCAGTTGTTGCCGATCATTCGCGACGACGGCGTTCAGTGAGATTGCCTGTCGTTCGGCGAATCACCTCGCCGCGGCGACCTTCAGCGGCTGCGGCATCAATCCGCCCATCGGACGGCCGGAGCGCGCGGGGTTGAGCTGATAGAGACCGCGGCGCTCGGTGATCGGGCGGAACGCGTCGGTGATGCCGACGACGGATTCGGCGGCGCCAAGCAGCAGCGTGCCGTCGGCTTCCAGTCCCTTCGCCATGCGCTCGAAGATCACGGCCTTGGTGTCCTGGTCGAAATAGATCAGCACGTTGCGGCAGAAGATCACGTCGAACGTGCCGAGATGGGAGAAGTCCTGCAACAGATTGAGCTGGCGGAACTGCACCATCGCGCGAATGTCGGCATTGAGCTGCCAGAGCTCGCCGACTTGCGTGAAGTATTTCATCAGGTGCTGGATCGGCAGGCCGCGCTGCACCTCGAACTGGCTGTAGATGCCAGCCCTGGATTTCTCCAGCACCTCCTGCGACAGATCGGTGGCGACGATCTCGATGCGCCAGCCGGCGAAGGCCGCGCCCATCTCCTTCACGCACATCGCGATCGAATAGGGCTCCTGCCCGGTCGACGAGGCCGCCGACCAGATGCGGAGCGACCTGCGCGCCGCGCGCGCCTGGAGCAGGCCCGGCAGGATGGTTTCGCGCAGATGATCGAACGGGATCTTGTCGCGGTAGAAGAAGGTCTCGTTGGTGGTCATCGCTTCGACCACGTCGGTCGCAAGCCGGCCGTCGCCGTTCCTGATCTTCAACACGAGATCGGGAATGCCGGGCAAGCTCGCCTTGCGGGCAAGCGGCAGCAGCCGGCTCTCGACGAGATACTGCTTGTCGGCGGAGAGATCGAGGCCGGAGCGCTCTTTCAGGAACTTGCGCAGATATTCGTAGTCGACCGGCGTCACGAGCGGTCTCCCGCGAACAGGCGGTTGACCTTGGCGCCGATCTGGTTGAGCGGCAGGATCGCCGCGCAGATGCCGGCATTGGCCGCCGCGCCCGGCATGCCCCAGACCACACTGGAGGCTTCGTCCTGCGCGATCACGTTGCCGCCGGCGGCGACGATGTCCTTGCCGCCGCGCATGCCGTCCGAGCCCATGCCCGTCAGGATCACCGAGAGGATGTTACCGTGCCAGATGTCGATGGCGGAGGTGAACAACGGATCGACCGCGGGCTTGCAGAAATTGACGGCAGGACCGTCGTCGAGCGCGATCGCCGCGTCCGCGCCACTGCGCACGACACGCATGTGCTTGCCGCCGGGCGCGAGGTAGATCCGTCCCGGCTTCACCGGCTCGCCGTCGACCGCCTCGGCCGCCGGCTTGCGGCTCGCGCGCGCCAGGTGCTCGGCGAGAATGGTGGTGAAGGTCGGCGGCATGTGCTGGGTGATCAGCACGGGGAAGCGGTCGATCACCGGGCCGAGCTCGGTGACGAGCGCCATCAGCGCCTGCGGACCGCCGGTCGAGGAGCCGATCAGCAGCACCTTCGGTGCGTGGGCCGAGAACGGGCGCGTGGACAGCGCCCCCGACGACGGCGCATGCAGAGCCGGTACGGGCGCGGCGGGCCGCACGACAGCCGGTGCACGTGCAGCCGGCGCCGGGGTCGCGGGCGCCAGCGGCGGGCTCGCGACTGCGGGCCTGCGGCGCAGCCGCGCGCCGAGGTGACGGATCTTCTGGATCAAATCGTGATGAAAGATGTCCGCGGCCGACGCTTCGCGCGTCGACTCCGGCTTCGGAATGTAGTCCGCCGCACCGAGCGACAGCGCCTTGAAGCTGATCTCCGCGTTACGGCGGGTCAGCGTCGAGGCCATGATGATGACGAGATCGCGCTTCTTCGCCAGCAGTTGCGGCAGCGCCGAGATGCCGTCGAGCTCGGGCATTTCGATGTCGAGCACCGCAACGTCGGGATTGATGCGTTCGAGCTGGTTGACCGCCTCGAGCCCGGTGCGCAGCGAGGCCGCGACCTCCATGTCATGCTCGGCACCGATCCAGCGCGAGATCAGACCGCGTATGACGACCGAGTCGTCGACGACCATCACCCGCAGCGGCCCGGCGTCGCGCGACGGACCCGTGGTCGAATTACCTGCGAACGCAACACTCATTACTCACCAACTCAGACTGAAACGGTTCAGTTGAAACAATCGCCGAAGGATCCGTTCAGCCTCCGGATGTTCGCTCAGATAAGTCCGACTTCCTGAAATTTCGCCGTCACGATGTCCTTGTCGAAGGGCTTCATGATGTATTCGTTGGCGCCGGCGTGCAGCGCACGGGCGATGTGCGCGACGTCGTTCTCGGTGGTGCAGAACACCACCTTGGGCTGGTCACCGCCGGGCATCCGCCGGAGATGGCCAAGGAATTCGTAGCCGTCCATGACCGGCATGTTCCAGTCGAGCAGCACGGCATCGGGCAAGCCGCGCTTGCAGGCCTCCAGTGCCTTCTCACCGTCCTCGGCTTCGAGAATCTGGAAGTCGAGGCCCTCCAGGATCCGGCGCGCAACCTTGCGGATGACGCTGGAATCATCAACGACGAGACAAGTGCGCATGTGAACCTCTGCTTCCTACCCCCTTGTGGGGGTACTTCCATTGCGAGTCCGTCGGCGGCGATGCCGCCGTATCAGGCCGCCATCATCTCGGGCGCGAGCTCGAGGACGCGATCGACGTCGAGGACGACCATGAGCTGGCCGTCGAGGCGGTGGACGCCGCCGGCGAGCTTGGCCATGCGGGGATCGAGGTTGACG
>NZ_SPVJ01000020.1:0-124530 GCF_004634465.1 Bradyrhizobium sp. MOS001 | reverse complement strand
GCCTGCCAAGGACAAGAAATCTTCCTCTTTCGATGTTCGAATACAAAGAACGCCGCTTCCGGAAACCGAGGCGGCGTTTTTGTTTGTGCGGTCGTCTTCAAAAGTACGCTGCGCTAGCCGAGCTCACGCGGTCCTGGCCATTGGCGTCGCGCGTTGCGATCGACAACACAGATCCGGCGGCAAGGTTCCTCGACAAGACGGTGATGCTCGGCCTTGACGGTGGTCTGCGCCCGCAGAAGGTGATCGAATGAACTGCGTGCCTAACGACCGTTCTGGGTCAAACTGCGACTTGGCAGGGAGGGCAGCTTTTGGCGCGCAAACCGGACCTAGTCAGGAATGGATCTCTTAGCTGCCTCCCGAGGATCAGGCCACGGATAGGACTGCGATTGCACGATTGAGTTGAGGATCATCTAGACCCGTGGAGCCCGGCTCGGCTTGGACCTCGATCGTGGGTGCGACGCCAACGCCTTCCAGCCGCTCGCCGTCGACCTGCACGTCCCCGACCGCAAGCAACAGCAAGCCGCCATCAATGAGAAATGCCGTCGCAGCGAGGACAGCTCCCTCGGTCCGGCTACCGATGACCTCGCCAAGCCGATATTTCTTGAAGCCATAGGCAAGGATTTCCTTGCCGCTGCGGGTGCCACCGTTGACAAGCATGGCGACAGGCTTGCGCCACTTCACGTTCTCGAGTTCGCTGGCGCCATTGCGATCAGTGACCTGTATCGTCGGCGCTCGCGTGTTGAACAAATCAAGATATCCGGGGATCGCGCCGCCCCAGCCATCGCGCAAGTCCCAGATCAGTGCGTCGGCGCCGTTCAGGGGACTCTGCGATAGAAGATGCTCGAGCGTCCGCTGATACACGGAGCCGGCGTAGCACCAGACATGAACATAGCCGATGCTTCGGCCGTTGGCCGGTATTATACGGGCGCTGGCCTTCAAGCCGTCCAAGAACATCTTGTTGGGCTCAATTTCGACCGGAGTAACCGATATTTGCATAAACGCGCCGGCACGACGCAGCCCCAGCACAACTTCCTTGCCGACCTTGCCACGGAATGACTGTACCGGCTCAAACGGTGCACCATCGGCGAAGACGATCGCATCGCCAGCGAGCAGGCCGGCTTGTTGGGCTGGCGTGCCTTCTATAACACCGGTGATCATGTTGCGACCCTGCGTGTCGAGACGCGAGAGGATGCCAATGCCGGGATAGGAGATACGGCCATTCGGAAAAACACGTTCCAGTCCGCGCCGCCTTAACGCACCAGCAAAGATATCAGAAAGCTGGTAGTACTCTGGTTCGTACGGTGTGTAGTAGCGGGTGTGCGAAGCATGCAGCTCAGAGAGCATGCTATTAATGACGCCGGCCAGCGCCTCTTCGGAACTCGCCCGCGTGGCGTCCGGCAAGTAACGTTCCCGGACGGCAGACCAATCGAGCCCGTCTAGGTGCGGATCGTAAAAACGATCTCGCACGGTCCGCCATACCTCCTCGAACGTGGCGATGCGTGCGGGCACGGCCTGGGATGTGGCCGAATCCGCTGCTTGTTGCTGCTCGGCCCACAACACCGTTGGAGTCAGAGCTGACGCCGCGGCCACTGACGTGAGCCGCAAAAAGTGGCGGCGCGACAGTCCTGAGTTGATTACCTTCTTCATCGTGCAACCTTGCGATGGAGCTCGTCGCTGTCTCGATAATCGGACATTCTCAGAGCCAGGGGGAATGTCTCAAACGGGCCGAAAGCGGCCATTGAACCGGATTTGAGGCCGCGCACGCCAATCCGCGCTTTTCGTTGGTTACGATCCACGTAGTCCAGCACGCCGCTGCAGTTCCGAGCGTTACCTCAACGCGCGTTGAAGGTGAGGCCGGCGCGCTCCCTTAGACGCTTGCGCAACGCCGGACCCATCAGCGCGCCCGGCGTCCAGGTGCCGCCCTCGCCCTGCACGTCGCGCACGAGGCAGAGAGCGCTCTCGGCGATCATCTTGCTGGTCGAGCCGTAGCCCGGATCGCGGTCGCCCGTGACGACCGCCTCGACCCGTCGGCCATCCGGCAGCTCGCCCAGGAGGAGGATGTCGTAGAAGCCCTTCGCGCGCTCTTCCCGAGTCGGGCCTGCACCGGGTTTGAGACCGCCGGTCCCGAGCAGGGAAAATATGGTGGCGAAGGTCTCCGTCGTCACGCGACCGATTTCCCCAAATCCGGGCGCGACCATCATCTCGTCGTAAACGAAGTCCGTGCCGTAGGGATGACCCAACAGGAAATTCGTGCGGTGTACGTTCTTGGTGTTGACCGGCGCCATGGGAAACGGCACGAGCCACACGTTCATGCTCGGGTCGTATTCGGGGATAAGGCCGGACGGCTGAGACGGCCCGGTGAACCCGGGTGTCAGCGCGAAGGGATCGGTCAGCAGCCGGATCAGGGCCGGGTCGCGCGCCGCGGCCGCCAACGTCGCCTGGGCGCTCGCTGCGGTGCCGCCCGACATGCCGCCTTTCACCTTGCGCAGGCGGGCTTTAACCCGCCGCGCCGGGCGTCCGAATTTCTCGCGCGCCTTCTCCTGCAACGTGAGCACGCCGAGATCGAACGGGATGGAATCGAAGCCGCAGGAGAAGACGATGCGCGCGCCGGTCCGTTTCGCCTCTTCGTGATGGGCGTCGATCATGCGCCGCATCCACGCCGGTTCGCCGCACAGATCGACATAGCCAGTGCCGGTGGCCGCGCAGGCCGCCACAAGCTCGGGGCCGTAAAGCTGATAAGGCCCGACCGTCGTGATAATCACGGCCGCACGCTCGCACATCGAACGCAGGCTGGCCGGCTCGGCGGCATCCGCCTTCACCAAAGTCAAATCGTCTGGTGCGCCGATGTCGGCACGCACTTTCTGGAGCTTGTCGGTCGAGCGTCCCGCGATCGCCCAGGACGGAGCATCGTCGCCGCGATAGGACGTCGTCAGATATTCGGCGACGAGACGGCCGGTGTAACCCGTCGCGCCATAGACGATGAGGTCGAAGTCCCGCTTCACGACGCTGGTCCTCCTCGAACCCGGGAGGGCGTTACCCCTTACTCGGACCGGTCTTCCGCCGGCAGGATCGCACCAGCTTGCCTAGCGCGCTCATTCGATCACCTCGTCGGCGCGGGCCGAGCAGGCGCCTAAGAGGTGGGGATGCCAGGCCATTTTGTGCTGTCCCGGAGCCCGGCGAGGACACGAGGACGCGCAGCAAGTGCCACTAGAGGGGGCAGCCGCTTTCGTTGAACCGTCCCATCGCATTTGACGGAGGATACCACAGTTCCTGTCTTGGGGTGCGCAACGACCGGTTGGAGTCAACACGCCATTTTGACCGCGGGCGAGCCACTTCCCGTCTTCCCCTCGACAAGCGGACAGTTTCCGGGCCGGTTGGCGTGCCCCAAACGGGCCAACACCGGAAGAACTCAGGGTGAGCAAATCTGGTCCAAGCGCTCGACAGGAGTCGATCGGTGTCGCAAAAGCGACGCAGCACTGACGGGTCGGATTGCAGGAGCCGAAGCCTCGTGTTGCCCCGGAAGCAGACCTGAAGGAGAAGGGGCGAACGCGACTCCGGCAGCAGCCGCAGGGTCCTCGTGATGCCGCTAGTCAAATCGCACATGTGCAGCAAATGCTGCCGTACGCGGCGGTCTCAGATACGAAACCTGTTGACAGGGATCGGCTTCATTCGTCCTTCCATTTGATCGAGCAGCCAATAGACGCCTTTTGGTCAGCCGGCGCAAGACCGGTGGTCGCAATCGCGCGCATGGCCTCGACAAGCTCTCGGGGCGCCCCCGCGCGAGGCGGAGTTGCACGCCCATCGTCGAGCCGGCCGCGATACTTGAGCTTGCGGTCGGCATTGTAACCGAAGAAGTCCGGCGTACAGACCGCCCCATACGCCCGAGCGACTGTCTGGGTCTCGTCGTGGAGATATGGAAACGGGAAATCATGAGCCTTCGCGAAACGCTTCATATTCTCAAATGAGTCTTCGGGATAGTTCGCCGCATCGTTCGAGCAAACCGCCGCAAAGCCTATGCTCCCCGACATCAGCACGCGGGCGTCCGAAACCATGCGGTCGATCACCGCTTTGACATAGGGACAATGGTTGCAGATGAAGACGACGACCGTGCCTTTTTCGCCGGCAACGTCGTCCAGTGCGTAAATCTTGCCGTCGGTGGCCGGAAGCTGGAACACGGGCGCCGGCGTATCAAGAACGACTTGGGTAGCTGCTGTCGCCATTTCGCACCTCCTTGTGCCCAAATATATGCTGACTACGGCCTGCTGGGGCACAGTTTCCAAAGCCTACTCGCCAGTCGCGTTGTTTTGGCCATATGTTAGCCATTTCCGGTCGCCCCTTAACAGCCGTCATTGGGACGAGCGCGGGATTTCGTCGGTGTAGGCCACGAACGGACGTTAGCAGCTCCAATGTCCCGACGCGTGGGGCTGCGACCATGATAAACTGCTGTCTAAAGTTTGTTCGCCCGGCGGCTCTGAATGATCGTCTCGACACTCACCTCCGGCCGCGCTCCTGCGATTTTTTTTCGCCGATCAGACAGGGCACCCGGGGCTCTTTCTCGGCGGCTGGGACGATCCCGCTCTCTGGCGTGAGGCCCGCAACTTCGCGAACAAGCTTGGTCCGGATCGCTGCCTGGAATTTTTCGCGATCTTTGATCGTCATGATGAAGGCGCCCGGCCCTCCGATCACGCAGTCCTCGTAATAGAGATCGAGGTTCTCGATATCGGTCGTCGAGAGGGATGGCTCCTTCATCATGATCGGGAGGCCGTTGATGATGATGCCTTTCTCCAGGGCAGCGTCGCGCGCGCCGGTTACGGGGGGCTCCGTCGTTGTTCGACCCATCGCCGGAAATGTCGATGACGCGCCGCAACCCGCGATACGGATTCTCTTCGAACAGATCGCCGATTTCCGTCCCTCGCACCGTCCCATTCCCAGCCGGGCCAAAAACGAGCACATCGCTGCGACCCGTCTGATCGATCCACCTGACGATTGCGTAGCGAGCAAGCTCCAACGGCACGCGCACTCATTTGTCATTGAACAAGGATGCCCCAGTCCCTCGCGGCGTTGAGTGGGCCGGGAATGTCGTCTGCCGCCCGATCTTGGGCGGACTGCACCATCAATATGGCCGGATGTGATTTACGGCAGGCACAACTTCCGAACCCTTCACGCGAAGAACTTCTCAAACGCAAAATGGCGGCTTTCCGGCCACCGTTCTTCGCTGGGCATCGAGCGGCAACAGCAACTTTTCGAGCACACCATTGGGGTCCCTGACCGATGCAATGACCCTCGATCGGCAGTTGTTCGATACTTCGCGCGCGGCCGCGACCTCATGTGCCGCTAATGCAAGCCACCGCCCGCGCGGACTTGCGGGCTAGGCTTTCTGTTGGCGCTGGCGGCGTGCTGTTTACACCTCCAGAAATTCCTCGCCGACGAAAGGGCCCACGCCGATCTGGCCGATCGCCTGGACATGTTTTGCCCTGCGAGACCAGGACATTCGACCTACCGCAGGCTTCGCGACGATCTCTTCGGGCATGTAGCGTTTTTGCCGTTTGTAGTCCTCCTTGAGGCCCAACACATACCTCAAGTCGGATCACTTCCAGGAGGTGGATAAGTGTGGCATTCGCAAGGACCAGCAGGATATTATAAATTCCGACATTCGCGCTCAGGAATAATGGTTCGAACGGACAAAGCGGCGCGGCTCCTGGCGCGGTTCATTCTATTCAAGGGAGACCAGCGTGGGCACAGCGATTCGTAGCAGCGGAATGATCCGCGAGGCCACTCGGCTCGCCGCAGCCGGCGAGCTCGGAAATTCGGATGTCATTCGACTCTTGCAGATTCCTCATAGCAAAGAGGACGTTCAAGAAGTCCTTCGCACCTTCGAGCAGCAACTGTCCCGAGAAGCGAAGAGCAAGTTGACTTTGGACGCGTTCGTGCCGCCACCGTCCGATGTCGATAATGAGCGGTACGAACCACTCTTCGACAAGTACATCATCACGGGCAAGACCTATACGACCGCCAGCGGCGCAGTCGTGCCGAATGAGCTTCAGTATTATAACGGTCAAATGGTGCACCTCTACGGCGAGTGCTCCAATGTACCTCTCGTGAATGCCGCATTGGCCGGCAGTGGCTACAGGCCGATAACCTTGAAGTACGCGGACGGCAGGCACGCGGCTGTCGCACAGCTCTGGTCGAATAAGTTCACCGACACCTCGATCCGGCCGTATGCCGCCATGTTCATAGTGGTTGCTGCCGTGGCGGACAACGCTCCCGAAAGCCAGGCGTCCCTGAAGGCGGCCTCCAACGGCGCATCGAGCGTGCTTGTGATGCTTGATGGATCGTTCGATCCCGCAACAGCGGTGTATGAGAACAAAGCGCGGATGTACATGTTCCGACTGCTCGATACGACCCAGGTTGCGATCGACGTCGGCCGCGAGCGCATGGGTACCGACAAGCGGCCCGGGACCATCGATATGGCGTGCATCGGTCGCCGGCTTCACTTGTCGATCAAAGACCAGCACAGACGTGGCGTCGTCCAGGGAGACCTGGCGCTTACCGGGGATCCGACGGCATACGAGTCAGTGGTAGCTCAGGCGGCCAAAACAGCCGGCGTCACGCTGCAGGCGCTTCCGCGCGGTGCCGAATGCGTCTACCCGGCGGTCGCGCGCATCGGGCAGGGGCCGGTCGTTTGCTGGCAGTGGCGAAGCGATGTCGCCCCTCGGCTGCAGCCGGTGATGCCAGGATCTTTGCACTTCGACCGGAGCTCGGAAGAAGGTCGGACCCTTCTCGCATGGGGCTTCACGCCCAAAGTGCTGGGTTTTTTTCCCAAGGTGAGGGGGGTGATCACCGGCCTGGCGGATCAGACCCCGCGTTGCGCCCGCGACAGTTCGGCTGCATGCGAGGGAATGGCAAACGCCGGCTCGCGCCTTCGTTGGGGGGCATCCGAAGAGGCCGCCTCTGCCCCATTCCGCTTGGCTTGGAATACGAGCTTCCTCGGATCATTGAAGGTGGTGCTCCGCAAAGAATTGGTCGGCCCAATGTCCGACGGCCTCCGGGTCAATTGGCACATCACGGAAGGGACCTTCGTTGGGCCGGGTCACGATGCCGTCGTGTTACCCGGGGCGGCGGACTGGATGCATATCCGCCCGGATGGAATTGCGATCGTCAACGTCCGGGCGTGTTTCGAGACGCGGGACCGCGTTCGCGTGTACGGCGCCTACGGCGGGGTCGCCGATTTTGGTCCCGACGGCTACGCTCGGGCGCTGCGCGGTGAGTATGACCAGCAAATCTCCGCCGTGGTCACACCGACATATGAGACTGCGGATCCGAGGCTCGAATGGCTCAACCGCGTCCAGTGCATCGGTGTGGGGAAGGTGGACATGAGCGCGCTTCGCGCGCAGTTCGACATGTACGTGGTGCGGGTGGGGGAGCGAGCACAAGAGGCGTCCAGCGCTGCAGCACAGTCACCGATACCGGAGCAGATCATCACCGCGGTTGAACGTTTTCGCGCCGCGATTCCTGCCAATTTCGATCCGATCTACGTCGAGAAAGTCGTCATACCGTTCTTCCTGACGAACGTTTACGAAGGGGAGCGGCCCCTGTTGCCAATGATTGACCTTAATTTCAGTAAGGAGAATGCACTCCCTCGTGATCGTTTTGGTCTCATCTATCGTGACTGGAAACCGACCCCTGAGGAGGGCGTGATGGTTTTCCTGCAAGGTCTCGAGAAGCGGGGTGAGAATAATCTTCGCAAGCGAATTTATTTTTCGGCGGTGACGCCCGATCTCTATAAGCCGATGTACCGCGCCAAAGTTACAGCTTTTTTTGACAAGCTCTTAGATCAGAAATTTGCTGACAGGCCATTCATGCAGCACTACCTCGACCACTATTTCGACCTCTATTGGGACCTTCACCTTGGACTTGTTGGCAGCGATATTCCCCGTGAGGTTCGTGAAATAGGAAAGGCGTTCAATACGGTCTTTGCCTATCGGGATCCGTTGCTGCCAGTTACCTACCAAAACTATATGAAGGTTCGTGAGCTTCAGGATTTTCTCAAATCGTGGATCGGCAAACGCATCAGCGATATCCAATCGGGCAAAATCAAAAATCCCGAGAGAACCATGGCCTGGCATTGGCTGAAGAATGCCCAGGACGGCGGTCATTTCAGCAAGAAGGACATGGTCATTGAGTGCCTCCACGATTTCGTCGCGCTAAGCCAATGGGGCAATGCGATTTTCCGGGTCATGTCGCTCCTGTCGGAAGACCGCGGCGACCAGGCCGTGCGAGCATCATTTCAGAAGACAATGGGCGGAAATTTCGACACTGCCGGAGGTGCGTCTTTCTCGCCACTTGAGCTATTCGTAATGGAATTGTTTCGCGTGATTTCGCCGAACGGTGGCAGCGTCTCCGCCATCCATGATGCGAGATCAAGCGTCCGCGGGGAGGCTCCGCAGCAAAAGCTCGACATGCCGTTTGAAAGGGACAGCTATGTATCCACACCGCATGCCAGCACCAGCCTGGATCCGGTTCACTGGACGGATCCGAATACGTTCGATCCGCAACGATATCTCCGCGTCCCGACCAGCGCGCAGATCAACGATGACAAATGTCGGCAGATCGGCCTGGCACGGTGTCCCTTTGACATCACCAGTTTCAAGATCAAGGACGGACGAAACGCCCGTATTACAAATAGCGGCTTCGGCACGTTATTTGTCGTTGCGGACGAACGAAGCTATCCGGTTTGTGACTATGCCGGCTTTGCTCCGTTCGGCTTTGGATACCGACGATGTGCGGGTGAACGACTGACAATTCTCGTATTTGAGGATTTTTTGCGAAAGGTCTGGCGCGACAAGATCGCGTTTCGGAAGCTTGATCTGGCGAATCCTGCTCGCGTACCAGTCGGACTGGACGCGGTGATCCAAGACGATATCGGGTTCTACAGATCCGCCTTGCGATAGGGTATCGCGCCGCTGGCAAGCGGTTTTTCGTCGCCCTAAGTGGGCTGGCGCCGGCGTGTTGAGATCCGCCAGTCGCCCAACTACCGGCAGCAGCCCCTGTCCTGTACACGCAATACAATGTAGTCTATTAGACAGAACCAGGATCCGAAGTCGGTCGAGCAAATGCAAGGCAAATGCTATGGATCGAAAAGCGCGGTCGAAGACTCGGGGCTCTCTCCTCCGGGGGCGTCGCCGCTGTCGCGTTTACCGGGACTTGCCGATGCGGCTGGCGTCCAGACCGGGGCGGCCCAAAAGCGCGGCCTTCTTCGACAACCTTTTGACGCGCTTCGATCAGCACGCCAAAGCGCTGCGCGCTTGGGAGACCCCTCGGTGCGGCAGGCGGCGGCTTGGACACCCCCCATGGTGACCAATCCCGGCGATCTCATTGCGCGCGCACTCGAAATCCTCGCCGAGGAAGACGAAGCATGGCGGGTGCGCCGGGGCCTCGATCTCACGCCGCGGAGCGTCCGATGAATTCCCCGTCGCGCGGATTCGTCAATAGACGGCCGTGCGTTTTCGCGGAAGCTGCGGCAAAGCCCTTACCTATTCCGGCGTGTGACCGGTTTCTTCCGGCGCCTTCTTTGACGCTGCAAACGGATGAAGCTCCAGCTACGGCAGCATGCATGCCTTCGATGCAGCGCGCTTGGGACGGCTCGGAGTTGCGATGGGGCGAGGCGGATACGCCCGTGCCCCCCGCGGTGATTTCTCCGGGAACCCCGGCATCTGTGACGGTAGCGGTCTCTCCAGTGCGGCCGGGTCACGCCGTCACGGTGGAGTACCGGGTGAACGGAGGCCCGGTCCGCCAGGCAATCGGGCAATCCGCGCCGCGCGTCCACGGTGCGAACGGTCGGCTATTCCGGGCGCTCCTGCCGGGCCAATCCGGCGGAACGGTGGAGTTTCTGCCGGTGCTTGGCTTTGCCGGCCAGCCGATCTCTCCGCGCCTACGGGAGTCCGCCGAATGTCCCCGGTATCAGGTGGGCTGCGGAGCGGCACCGGTCGAGACCGCTGCTCTACCTGCAGGCGAGCTCCGCTGGGACTGGGATACCACGTTCCTCTGGGCCGGCACGGTGGCCATCCGTACGGAGGTAATAGGCGTTGTGCCGGATGGACTGCGGATCAACTTGCACGTCACGGAAGGACGCTTCGTTGGGCCGCGCTTCGAGGGGATCGTCCGGCCCGGCGGGGTCAACTGGCTGCGCATCCGCAAGGATGGTGTTGGAATAGTCAACGTGACGGAGTGTCTGCAGACGCTGTCTGGCGCGCGGATCGACTGCTTGTATGATGGCATCCTTGACCTGGGTGCGGACGGCTACGCACGTGCCATCCGCGGAGATTTCGGTATACTGCCGCCGTTCGTTCTTGCTCCAACCTACGCGACCGCTGACAAAGAACTCGCTTGGCTCAACCGCGCCCAGTGTATTGGCGTTGGCAGAGTGGACATGAAGACGCTTCGCGCCTCGTACGACATATACGTCGTAACGGCGGGGGCAGCAAAACATGTAGACTGAAGACTCATTCGAAGCCGCACTCGTGGAGTGCGCGCCGACGGTGTTTTGAGCTCAAGATATTTGCGTTCGTGCGCAAGCACAAACGACATCTCGTTCCCGATGTATCTAATTAGGGGGGCCTCTGAGATGACAACCGATAATCCGCAAGTGCCTTGGACCGACGAGCAGTGGGCTCGCGTCAACAAAGCCGTTCAAGAGGAAGCTAGCCGCGCACGGATTGCGGCGACGTTCCTTCCGTTGCTTGGACCGCTGCCCGGGGATACCGACTTCGTGAGGAAGGAACTTATCTCGCCGAATGCGATAGCTATTCAGGACAGGGATGTCATCCAGTTGGCGACGTTACAGGTAAGGGTGACCGTGCGCGGTGCGCAGATGGCCGATCCGGAGATGACCAGCGTGCTGGCCTTATTTCGGCGCGCTGCCAACGTACTGGCTCGCCTTGAGGACGCCGTCGTCTTCAGGGGATTAGGGCAAGACGTAGCATACAACGCAGCATTCCCGGGACAGAATAGGGTTGCCCCCCCTATAGATGTCGGCCCTGCGTTCCCAAATAGGGTCTGGGAAATCACCGGCGGGCAGGTAAGCCCTGGACTTTGGAGAAACCTACCGGCGCAGCAGGTTGTTAGTATTCCATGGCTGCCGCCGCGCCTGGACCTGGTGGGCGCGATAGCCGGCGCCATTGGCCGCCTGGAAGAGCAGGGCCATTTCGGACCGTTCGCGGTGGTGCTTGACCAGAATCTGTTTCTTGTCGCTCAGACTCCAACGGCGCTTCTTGTATTGCCGCAAGATCGCATCCTCCCGTTTCTGGGCGGCGGTCCGCTGCTCCGCTCATCCACGCTTGACGTCGCTGTCGGCGTTGGGTCCGGCGTGGTAGTGGCACTTGGCGGCGAGCCAGTCGAGCTAGTCATCGCCACAGACGTATGTGTCCAGTTCCTGCAAGTCACAGCCGATCCAAATTTCGTCTTCCGTGTGTGCGAGAAGATGGCGCTCCGCATCAAGGAATCCGAAGCGATCATACCGCTGAGGGGACCGTAGCGATTGACATCCGGCGATCGCGGCGTGTGCGGACAAATGTCTCGGGGCTAAGGTGGCGGTCCATGGGTCATTGTCTCAGTGAACAAAGACGGGAATCTCGAAACCAATTGGAGAGATCTCAATGGATAAAGCTACGGAAAAGAACCTGGCGGACTTGCGCGAGCTGGTAGCGGCCCAGCAAATGAAGCTGGATGCGCTATGGGCCAAGGTGGAAGGTGCGCCTGAGGCAGGCAAAGAACTGGCTACCATTAAGGCGCGTATGGCAGAGCTGGACGTAAAAGAAAAAAAAGGCGTGGTAGCGCCAATCGAAATAGGCACTGAAGTTTTGAGATCTGTCCGTGCGATGACGGAGAAAGACGCCCTGCAGATAATTGTGCAAACCAAAAGAGTGAAGATCAATGTGGTCGATGAGATCACGCTAAAGGACGTGACACTGAAAAACCAAAAAATAACTGTGCAGGCGCCGACCGACCTCGGTGAAGGTCTATTGGTTGTCATTGACTTAATTAACGAACGCTGGGGGAAAATCATTACCCTCGCATATGATGTGAAAGCAAACGCGCAGGGACTCTATCTCGTACTGCGCGATGCCGCTTCGCAAAAAAAATTCCGTCAGCAAGAAGAAGAAAATTCCGTCAGCCAGAAGAGCAACTCCTACGAAGAAAGCGTTAAGGCCAAATCAGCAAACTCACCGACGGCGTAATCAAAAAATGTGCATCGGCGGTTTCCCGCGTGATGCCGTAACGAGATTTAGGCACGAAAATCGCAGCGAAGCGGCGCTTATGTGATAGTTGAACGCCGTAGTTCAGATCTGATCGCACAGCTACGCCCAATTCCTAATACGGATCGCTTCGAGCTTTTCTACTTGGTCAAATACAGATGGCCGCTGGCGTACGTTTGGCAACTTTGGGCAATGAAGCTCATGCTTGAAAGTGCTCGTGAGATCGTCGAAAATGATCCGATGTATCGCGTCCCGCGCGCTCGGTGACGCCTCCAAAGCTGGCTAAAAGTCGGACTAAGTGGTCATGGCTCGGTGAAGCATGCCTACTAAGGTTATCGTCTTGGGCGGCGGTGTCGCCGG
Source organism: Bradyrhizobium sp. MOS001 (assembly GCF_004634465.1). NCBI lineage: Bacteria > Pseudomonadati > Pseudomonadota > Alphaproteobacteria > Hyphomicrobiales > Nitrobacteraceae > Bradyrhizobium > Bradyrhizobium sp. MOS001. Next base: position 111,916 of record NZ_SPVJ01000020.1, on the reverse strand, counting down.
CATGAGTGCCGCGCACGAGTTGGTCGAGCGCGGCTTTGATGTCGTGGTGCTCGAGAGCGGCGATATTGCGGGAGGCAAGGCCCGCAGCATTCCCGTCTTCCACGAGGGCGAGGACACCAGCGGACATCAGGTCGCCGATGGCGCTGGGAGTTCGATCCAGCATCGGGTGCCCGGCGAGCATGGGTTTCGATTCTTCCCAGGTTTCTACAAGCACGTAATCGAGACCATGCGCCGCATACCGTCGTTTGACGGGAGCAAGGTGGCGGATCACCTGGTGCCGACCACGCGACTGGAGTTCACGCAATACGACGAGCCCCCGTTCGTCGTACCGGCGGGCTTTCCGCTCTCGCCCCGCGATGCCGGCACCACGTTGCGGGACATCCTGCTGTTGTTCGAACACTCCACCGGCCTCACACCCGACGATCTGGCATTCTTCGGTGCGCGCGTCTGGCAGATACTCACGTCGTGCCCCCAGCGCCGGCTCGCAGAATACGAACGCACGAGCTGGTGGGAGTTCGTCGGCGCCGAGCAGCGGTCGGAGTCATACCAGAAGTTCCTCGCCACCGGCATAACGCGCTCGCTGGTGGCGTCCAAAGCGCGCAAGGCCAGTGCGCGCACTATCGGCGACATCTTTGTGCAGCTGGTGCTCACGATCCTGAATCCGATCGCGGGATCGACTGATCGCGTGCTCGATGGGCCGACGAATCTCGTCTGGATCGACCCGTGGCTTGCGTATCTCGAATCGAGAGGGGTGCGGTACGTCAAGAACGCACGGGTCGAGGAGATCCTTTACGAGAGCGGACGGATCACCGGCGTCGTCGCTCGCCAGCACGGCCAGCGCATCATGGTGCATGGCGACCACTACGTGGCGGCGCTCCCGCTCGAGGACATCGCCCCCCTGGTGAGCGACCGCCTGGCGGCAGCCGACCCGACGCTCGCCAACCTGCGCGCGCTGGCTCCGAACCTGGAGTGGATGAACGGCGTGCAGTTCTATCTGCACCGCGCGGTGCCGTCGGCGCACGGGCACGTGATTCACATCGACACCGAATGGGCGCTCACGAGCATCTCGCAGCTTCAGTTCTGGCGTGATGTGCCGTCTGAGCTGTTCCGAGACAGCGATGTGCACGGCATCCTCTCGGTCGATCTTTCTGATTGGACGGCGCCGGGATCGGACGGACGCCCAGCCATGCGGTGCTCGCGTGAAGAGGTGGTGCGCGAGACATGGAATCAACTCAAGCGCTCGCTCAATGATGCCGGTGATGAGGTGCTGCGCGATGAGGATTTGCATTCGTGGTTCCTCAGCGCAAACATTGAGAACGATCCCGCACGCCCGGGCTGGCTACGGAATTCCGAGCCGCTTCTGGTGAACCAAGTCGAAACCTGGGCCTTGCGTCCCGAGGCGACCACCGCCATTCCAAACCTTTTTCTGGCGTCGGACTACGTTCGCACGCATACCGACCTCGCGACGATGGAGGCAGCCAATGAGGCAGCTCGGCGCGCAGTGAATGGCCTGCTTGACGCCGTGAAATTCGACGGAAGCCGCTGTGAGCTGTGGCCGCTGCACGAACCTGAAATCCTCCTGCCATGGCGGCTGCGCGATGCTGCGCGATACCAGGCCGGCCTGCCGTGGGACGCTTCACTCGCGCAGGTAGCTGCCCACGCCTTACGCGGTGCGTCGCCGCTGCTGGAGCAGGCGAGCTCCCTGCTCGAGCAGGTATCGCCGTTCACCCATGCCGTCGCCGACACGCTCGACTCGCACAGTGCCGCCGCGGATGATGTCGGCGCGCTTGATGCGGTCGACCCGGCGACGATGGCGCGCCGCTTGGTTGATGTGCCCACCCTGCAGGATGCGTTGATCAAGGTCGCGGATACTGTGCCATTGGCCGGCGAGATCGTAGGCCCGGCCGGCTTTCTGGACCGCCTGGTGTGGTATCGCGACATGCTGGCCGATATGCTCACAGAAGGTGTACCGACGTGGGAACCGCAGCGCCACCTGTATGGGCTCGTGACGGATTTCATGGGCCGGTCAGGCAAGGGCCTTCGTCCTGCCCTCTGCATCGCGACCGCGAGAGCGCTGGGCGGCCGCGCGGAGGATGCGTTTCCTGCCGCCGCCGGCCTGGAAATGCTGCACAATGCATTTCTCGTGCACGACGATATTGAAGACGGTAGCGACTGGCGGCGTGGCGTTGCGACAATGCATCGCCGCGCCGGGATTCCAATTGCCGTGAACACCGGCGATTCCATGAACGCACTCGCTATGCGCCTTTTCCGCAAGACCGGCGAGCGGCTCGGCCCGGTGACGGCGCTGCGCATCTTCGACGAAGTCGATCACATGGTCGTCGAGACCTTGGAGGGGCAGGCCAACGAACTAGGATGGGTACGAGACAATGATCTCACAGTTACGACAGACGATTATCTGCGGCTCGTGCTCAAGAAAACGGCCTGGTACAGCTTCATTCACCCCATGCGGATTGGTGCACTCGTTGCCAACGGCGAGGACCAGAATCTCGGTCGATTTGATCGGTTTGGCTATCTGCTTGGACTGGCTTTCCAGATCACCGACGATGTTCTTAACCTGGTTGGCGACATTGGGCGTTACGGCAAGGAGATCGACGGAGATCTCTGGGAAGGCAAACGGACGCTTCTGCTCGCGCACGCCCTGGGTCGGGCGAATCCCACTGACCGTGCGTGGATTAGCACCTTTCTGGCGCGGCCCCGCGAGCGACGTTTGCCGCGCGAAGTGCTGAGGCTACATCAGATCATCGCGGACGGCGGGAGCATCCCATGGGCGCAGCGAGCGGCAGCCGAATTTGCAGAGGCTGCAGCGCGCGAATTCCACAACTCGGCGTTCGCCGGTGTGCCTGCAGGTCCAGACCTCGAATGGCTGCGCACTTGCATAAACTTCCTGACCCAGCGCGACGCGTAATCGGGTTCAGGTTGGAATGAATGGGGGCATCGTAACCCGATTGCTCTTAGATCCCTTGATTGAGTCCCGCCAGGAAAGCTGCATCTGCGCGCGACCGCGGCACAGCCGTCCTACTGCAATTTTCCAGGGTTATAGTAGGTTGTCGCGGAACGTCTGCGCGACAACGTTCGGCAGCACCGGAGAATCGTATGGAGCGCCTCAGCAAGCCAATCGATGCGGACATCCCGTTGCTTGAGAAAAGCGCTGATCAGCTCGGCTATGTGGTGCCCGATCTTGAGCAAGCCATCAAGGGCTGGATAGACCAGGGTATCGGGCCCTGGCTCACGATTGGTCCGGTGGTGGTCACTGATAACAAGTATCTGGAGAGGCCCTCACGCCCGCTGATCATGTTCGGATTCTGCCAGGTCGGCGGGGTGCAGCTGGAGCTTATTCAGCCGCTCGACAATGAGCCGTCAAGCTGGCGCGCCTTTCTTGCGGCCGGAAGGAGCGGTCTTCAGCACTGCGGTTTTTGCGTCGAGCCGCACGATTACCAGCGGTCCGTCGCGCAGACCAAGGCGTGTGGCGCGACGATCCAGCAGATGATGTCTTTTTCGGGCGCCCGCTTCACCTATTTTTCCCTGCCTGCTCGCGCCGGTCCTCTGATGGAACGAATTCGTCTTGGAGAGGTGGCGCCTGAAAAAGCAAATGCAGTGCGCAATTCCATCGCGGGGGGTTGCGAGATCGTAGAACTGATCGAGCTCCAGCCCCGTATCCGCGAGATGTTCGCAAAAGTTACGCAAGCAGCGGCCACTTGGGACGGCAAGGCCAGGCCCGTTCGTCACCTGATAGGGCCTGTCGCAAAGGCAGCAATCGGTTCGCACTTGCTCCGAACTATGCGATTCCGGTGATGTATTTTCGTGGCGGCGCGACGCACGGTATGTGGCGGCATACTCGCCTTTGACGGCGGCGCATTGGCCTTGATCGCGATCCGCTGCACTGGCATCACGCCGAACGAGCGCGGCCGGTTTGCGAGGCTTGGCGGCCAAGCTCGATCCGCCGACATCGCGCGGCGATCCTTTGAAATCGATGGTTGCGGTCATGGCGGCATCGATGCGCGCGCCTGTTCGAGCGATCAATTGCGCGACGTTTCGCTGCTCTCGCTCATGCCTTGAGCTGCTCCAGCAGCGATTTGGCCTCCTTCAAGTCCAGCGTGTCGAAACCCTCGGTGAACCAACCATAGACCGGGGCGAGAATATCGTGGGCCTGCTGTCGTTTGCCCTGATCGTACCACAGCCGCGCCATGCTCACAGCCGCACGCAGTTCCCAGGACTTTGCCTGCTGCTGACGAGCGACCGCCAGCGCATGTTCGAAATATTCTTCCGCTTTCGTTGCGTTTGGGTTGGGCGACGATAGCTCGATTTCGCCTGCCATGCGCTTGATCTCGGCCTCAAACCAACTTTCCTTGGTTGTTTCTACCTGGGTCATCGCTTCGCGAATGCAGTCCCGTGCATCATCGAAGTGGTCGAGTTCAGCATGAGCGCCCGCCAGATACGACAAGCAGAATGGCACTAGCGCTGTTGCCGCCGTTGACCGACGTGCGATGATACCCGAGTCGATCACATGGACCGCGTCTGAGGCCTTCCCAGTGAGGGCCAAGACGCAACCTTGGACCACCATTCCGAGCGACCCCCAAAACAATGAACCTCTCTCGTCTGCCAGGGGGACAAGTTCATTAGCTTCGGCGCTTGCTGCCGCATAGTTTCCGCAGCAGATATGCGTAAAGGATGTATGGAACAGGGCATACATCAAAGTGGCTGCTTGGCCGATCTCGCGCGCTTCCTTGAGCGCCTGTTCAGCGTCTCTGCCTGCAGCCTCCGGGAAGCCAAGAAGCCATAGAGCCCAGGACCGATAGGATAGGGCTGCGACCCTAATGTCCTGGCCAAATCGAGCCGCCAGCGTACGATGCTCGGCGGGTTCGTAGATCGCGATCGCCTGATCGTAATGTGCCAGACTTTCTGCAAGGACGCCCGTACACGTCAGAGACGTAGCCATAATACGATGCCCAAGCATGAGCGGAACCATTGTTCCCTGCTTCTCGGCAAGCGCCAAGCACTCTGTCGCAAGGTCGAGGAGAGCGTCGCTTTTGAACTTTATATAGTTCGTGACCCAGAACCCATAGAGGACTGAAAACAGGAGCAACGGGTCTTCAGGGGGCTCTCCGAGTGACTCCGCTTGCTCGATGAAGGCGCGGGCTCGATCGAGAGATGCGATAGTCTCAGGGGCCGCGTGGCCCTTGGTGTTCATCAAGGCATTCACAAGCGCGACCTCCAGTTTGATCTGGTCGCCACGCAGCGCTGGTGTGCCCGGCAGCGTCGCAATCTGTGAAAGAGCGCGGATTAGCTGAACCGTCGCCTCTACTAGCGCTGAACGCGCTAGCGACCGCTGTCCCGCCTTGCCCCATAAGGCCGCCGCCCTCTCGATCAGCCCGGCCTCAGTGCAGTGATGTGCTAGCCGTTCCGGCTGGCTCTCGGCTGTTTCGGCGAATTGGCTTTCAATTGCTTCGGCAATGCGTGCATGGAGCGCGCGGCGGGGCTGGCGCAGCAACGTGCTATAGGACGCGTCCCGCACCAAAGCATGCTTGAATAGGTAAGTTGCATTCGGCGGCGAGCCTAACCTGAAAAGCAAACCAGCCTTTATGAGACGGTTCAGCACTGATCCCAGTTCCGCCGCTGGCACGCGCACCACCGCCGCCAGGAGAGCATGCGAAAACTCCCGGCCGATCGCCGCGCCAATCTGTGCCACTTCTTTGGCGGGGCCGAGCCGGTCGAGCCGCGACATCAATGAGGCGTGCAAACTTGCGGGGACTGCCCAGGCCGGGGACGGAATGACGGCAATCGTGCGTTCGACTGCGCCGTGGCCCTCCGCCTCCAGCACTGCCTTCGTCATCTCCTCCACGAACAGGGGGACGCCATCGGTACGTTCGATGATGTCCTGCCTGATGCCCGCCGGCAGCAGCTTGCTGCCGACTACGCCGTCGATCATGGCGCCGACTTGGTGTTTCGTCAGCCGATTGATCGTCATGGCGGTCACGTGCTGCCGCCCGATCCAGGGCGGATCGAATTCCGGGCGGAATATCACAATCATTAGCGCGCGAAGGGTCTCAATCCTGGCCACGATCCGGCCGAAAGCTTCTAGGCTCGTAGGATCGGTCCAATGCGCATCCTCAAAGATTATCAAGACTGGGCTTTGCCGTGTAAGCGCTTCTAATTGTGAGATGAGCGCTTCGAATGTTCGCTGCCTGTGCTGCTGCGGGGTCAATTTGAGGGCGGGATAGCGTCCATCATTCGGAAGCGACAGCATCTCGGCAAAGAGCGAAGCGTCCCCGATCGAGGTCGAGGTCTGAGCGAGCAGGGTATCAAGCTTGTCGAGCCTCGCGTGCAGTGTATCGTCGTGCGCCAGCCCGGCGGCACGTTCCATCTGCCCGATGATCGGATATAGCGCGCTGTCGGTGTGCTGCGGCGAGCAGACATAGCGCAAACGCGTATGCGGCTCTCCGGTGAGTCGTTCCAGAAGCGCGGCAGTGAGACGCGACTTGCCGATCCCAGCCTCACCGGCGATCAGGACCGCCTGGCCTTCACCTGTCTTTGCCCTGGCCCAACGCTGTAGAAGCAATTCGAGTTCTTCCTCCCGCCCGACGAGGGCAGTCAGGCCAGTCGCGTGTAGCGCCTCGAAGCGGCTCTCCACGGAGCTCGCCCGCAACGCCACCCAGGCCCGCGTTGGCGCGGCGATGCCCTTGAGGTCCTGCGGCCGGAGGTCTTGTAGCTCGAAGAGGTTTCCGAGCAGCCTTCGGGTGCCTTCGGCGATGACAACCGTGCTCGGCTCAGCGATCCCCTGCAGACGAGACGCCAGGTTCGGCGTCTCGCCCACCACCCCGCGTTCCTGGGCCTCGCCGGCACCAACGAGATCGCCAACCACGACCAAGCCTGTCGCGACCCCGATACGCACCCGGAGCGGCTCCTGGATACCCAGATTGCCGATCGCCTCGATGATCGCCAGTCCTGCGCGGACGGCACGCTCGGCATCATCCTCATGAGCGTGGGGATAGCCGAAATAGATGAGCACCCCATCGCCCATGTACCTGGCCACGAAGCCGTCGAACCGGGCGACCGTCTCCGCGACGCACTTATGATAAGCGCCGATTACCGAACGCAGATCCTCTGGGTCGAGCGTGGTCGAGAGCGCGGTCGAGCCAACGAGGTCGGTGAACATCACCGTCAGTTGGCGACGCTCGGCGTCGTCTCGCCGAGTTGGCTCGATATCCACGAGTGCAGAAGGTGCCGTTACGGCAGCCGAGACGTTGCTGAGATCGCGGATCGCATGCAGCATTTTCAACCGGTGGCCGAGCGAAACGCCAAGGTCTTTGAGATGTTGGTCGGTCAAGTCGGGGAGAACGGCCATATCAATGTCGTTCTCGGCGAACCTCTGCGCATACTCGGACAGGCCGAGCTTTTTGAGCCAGTCCGCAATTTGTTGCACCGCGGTCACCGTGATCCGTGCGTCGCCTATCTAAGTGTTGGCCCGACGACTACAGAAAGAGATTACACAAGAAAGACCGCGAAAGCACGTCCTCACGGGCGCGGAATCGCGATACCAATCGAGCCCTGAATGCCCGCCCTGTGCGCTAGCGATTGGTATAGAGGACCAACAAATCAATGCATGACGTACCGACGCTCGACATGGAGCAGGCCCGGGCGCTATTCCGACAGTTTGCCGAATCCGTGCCCGCGCGGACCTCGGACCAGCGAATTGCTGATCGATGCGCTGGCGAAGATCGCCTGCCCGGGCCCCCCGGCAAAATTGATTTGCCGCTCGGGGCACCGGACCGTTCTCTGGAAGTCGACGACCTTGCTTCACGCAGTCGATGCAGATGAACACCGCATCGATCCAACCGCATCGATCCAAGAGCGCAGCTGCGTCCGCCCACACCCGCCGCAGTAGCAAACATGTTGCCCGCTAGACTAGGCAAATCCGCCGAGGCGCTTGGCGATGCGGTGCGGATGGCAAGTGATTTTGCTCAGCGCGTCGACATTGTCGAGCGCTGGGTCGGGTCGATGCTCGAAAGCGGCACGCAGGACTGCGCGATCGGCCTCTCGTCCCGGATGATGGTCGCCGCCGGCGGCCGCGCGCGGATCAAGGACTGTGTTGCAAAATCCGGCCTTAGCCAGTCAATTCCAGCGCCGGTTTGCGACGCAAGTCGGAATGGCACCAAAGCTGTTCGCACGCACCATCCGGGTTCGACCGGGCGCTGGCGTCTCGTCGCAATACCCCGAGCCGTTCGTGGAAGGATATCATCCACGAACTCGGTTATTTCGACCAGGCCGATTTCATCCGCGAACGCCACGCCTTTGCCGGTCTGCCGCCTGGCGGCTTCGTCGGCGAGTGGGACAACATCTTTTTTCCGGCGGATGACTGAAATTTACAAGCGCACTTCTGGGTCCTCGCGCTAGGTCTGTCGTCAATCGAGCTGCGGGAGAGCGGTTGTCATGTTGACGAATCTGGCGCGCTTCAATGCCATCATAGAGCGCGGCTTTTCCCAAGGCGACCTCACGGACGCGGACGAAATCTGCGCCGAGAACCTCGTCGAGCGCGAGTATCTGTCGCCCACCGATATTCCCGGTCCGCAAATCCTGAAGGCGCAAATCGAGGATGCGAGGCGTAGCATCAGGGATCTGACACTTGCGGTCGAAGCGGTCGTGGAGGCTGGCGATACTGTGTGGGCACGCAGCAAGGCAACGGGCGTCGATCCACGCTCGGGCAAGCCAGTCGCCATTGATGTCATGGACATCTGCCGCTTTGCCGACGGCAAGCTCGTTGAGCGCTGGGGGGTGCCGGACCGGTTTGCGCTTCTTCATCAGGTTGGAGCGCTGCCGCCACGCAAATAGGTCGAATGGGCCCATTTGAGTCGAAAAAAATCCCGTAACCAATGGCCTCCTTTCAGGCGCCCCTCCGAACTAATCGATCCGCGATTCCTTGGAAATCAGCCAAATCAACTCGCGATTCAATGGAATCCCGCGAGATCGCACCACAATTCTTTGGAATTCGACTCGTGAATCGTTGGAATCGAATCGGACCCAATTTGGCGCGACAGTGGTTGATTTGCTTGGTGGGCCCGGCAGGACTCGAACCTGCAACCAGACCGTTATGAGCGGCCGGCTCTAACCATTGAGCTACAGGCCCCGCCGCGAGACGGCCGCGGAAACGCGCGGCCGGCAACGGTGCGCGGTTCGTTTACAGGGATGGAGGCGGGGGTGCAATGCTGGCTCTGGCGTAAGGGAACGCCGAAGCAGTACCGCGTGTAATTTTTGAATAACCGAAACTGGCGATGATGCACTCATACGCCTGTTTTGCCCGACGAGTCAAATGGCCCTCGCGAGGAGCCATTTTTCATCGTGCGTAACCCCTTGTAATCGCTGGCCTGTTCTACGGTGCATGGGGTTGTTTTCGCAGTTATTGTGTTGAGGGAGACCCTTGGGTCCCCCGAACGTCTTGCCAGCGGGCGGACGAAGCCGGCCGCGAGGTCTGCCTAGTCCACCGAAACCCCGGCGAACTCCACCACCTTCTTCCACTTCTCGGTCTCATCCGCGACCAGCTTGCCGAACTCGGCGGGCGTCATTGGCTTCGGGATGCCGCCATTCTCGGTCAGCCGCGCGATGACCTTCGGGTCCTTCAGGGCTTCGCCGACGGCCTTGTTGAGGATCTCGATCACCTCGGGCGGCGTGCCCTTCGGCGCGGAGATGCCGTAGAAGCCGACCGATTCGAAGCCCGGCACGGTCTCGGCGATCGCCGGCACGTCGGGCACGGTTGGCCAGCGCTGCGGCGAGGTGACGCCGATGGCGCGGACAGTGCCACCGCGCGACTGCTCGAGCGCGGAGGGAAGGTTGTCGAAGATCAGCTGCACCTTGTTGGAGATGATGTCGGGGAAGGCGATGGCCGAGCCGCGATAGGGCACGTGCACCATGTCGCACTTGGTCATCACCTTGAAGAGCTCCGCCGACATGTGCACCGAGGTGCCGTTGCCGGACGAGGCAAAGGAGATCTTGCCGGGATTGGCCTTGCAGTAGTCGATGAACTCCTGAACCGTCTTCACCGGCATCGCATTGGAGACGACCAGCATGTTGGTGAGCTGCATGATGCTCGCGACCGGCACGGTGTCGCGCAGGAAGTCGTAAGGCAGCTTCTTGTAGAGCGAGGTCGAGATCGCGTTGTTGGGTGCGACAAACAAGAGCGTATAGCCGTCGGGCGCTGCGTTGATCGCGGCGGCGGCCGCGATGTTGCCGCCGGAGCCGGCGCGGTTCTCGACGATGAATTGCTGGCCGAGGCGATCCGAGAGCGCCTGCGCCATGATCCGCGCCACGATGTCGACCGGGCCACCGGCGGCGAAGCCGATCATCCAGTGCACGGGGCGGTCGGGGTAGCCGGCGGCGGAGGCGGGAGGGGAGGCGTTGAGAAGAGTTGAAAGGAACAGCAGCCCAAAAACAGTGTTACGCAAAATTCGCAACATGACGTCTCCCATTGTTCTATTGTCGTTGGGCTGCATGCTTTCACAAAAACCGCCCGCTGCCTACATCGCCGCAAGTCGATGTTGACGCGGGGCGGTCGGGACTCATCATGAGATTCGCAATCACAATCCTTCTCGGCGCGGCGCTGCTCGCAAATCCACTCGCAAGCCCCGCCGCTGCTCAAACCGGAGGCAAGGCCATTCCGACCACGACACTCAGCCTGGGCACCGCGACGCCCGGCGGCGGCTTTCCGCTCTATGGCAATGCCTTTGCGGAAGCGATGAACGCGGCCGATCCGCAAATCACCATCGCGCCCCGCAACACCAAGGGCAGCAACGAGAACATTCCGCTGCTGGAGAAGGGCGAGCTCGATCTCGCGCTGGTCGCGGGCGAGCCGGCCTACGAGGCCTTTGCCGGCATCGGCCGCGCGCCTGTGCGGTTGAAGATACTCACCGCGATCTATTCCAACCCCGGCATGTTCGTGGTGCGGGCGGACAGTCCGTACAAGACCATTCGCGATCTCGTCGGCCAGCCCGTCGCGTTCGGCGCCAAAGGTTCGGGCCTGCCGATCCTGGCGCGCTACGTGCTCGATGGCCTCGGCCTGAAGCAGGACGAGGATTTCAAGGCGATCTATCTCGACCGCGCCGGCGATGGCCCCGCGATGGTCGAGGATGGCCGCGTCGTCGCGTTGTGGGGTGCCGGCATCGGCTGGCCCGGCTTTGCCGCGGTGGCATCGAGTGCGTCAGGCGCGCGCTTCATTGCGCCGACCGCTGAGGAGATCACGCGCATTCGCGCCAAGCATGCGTTCCTGAAGCCGCTCACCGTGCCGGCCGGCTCCTATCCGAAGCAGGCCGAGCCGATCGCCTCGCTCGGCTCGTGGAGTTTCGTCCTCACGCGCGAAGACCTGCCCGATGACGTCGCCTATCGTCTCGCGAAGACGCTGCACGGCGCCGAGGCGACGTTCTGCAAGCAGCTCGCGCAGGCCTGCGAGACCACGGCGTCGAACACGGTCGCGGCAGCGCCGAAGCCGGAGCTGATCCATCCGGGCGTGAAAAAATACTTCCGCGAAATCGGTGTCATGAAATAGGACGCGACTGCATCGACAATCGTCGTGCCCGGGCTTGTCCCGGGCATCCACGTTCTTGGCGCCGTACGAAAGATCGTGGATGGCCGGGACAAGCCCGGCCATGACGACGACCTCTCGCTACAGCATCACTTCTTCACCAGCGGACACGCCGGGTCCGGTGGGCCAAACGCCTTGTCGCCCGAGATGGTCGTGAGGATCTTGTAATAGTCCCACGGATATTTGCTCTCCTCCGGCGTCTTCACCTGCACCAGCCAGAGATCGTGCACCATCAGATTGTCCTCGCGCAGTTTGCCGTTGCGGGCGAAGAAATCCTCGATCGGTTTTTCCCGCATCTTGGCCGCGACCTTGAGCGGATCGTCGGTGCCGGTCTCCTTGATGGCGTTGAGATAGTGCATCACGCTCGAATAGACGCCGGCCTGCCACATCGACGGCATCTTGTTCATCTTGGCGAAATAGCGCTTCGACCATTCGCGGGTCTTGTCATCCATGTCCCAGTAGAACGACGTGGTCAGCAACAGCCCTTGCGCCGCCTGCAGGCCGAGGCCGTGGATGTCGGTGATCAGCGCCAGCAGCGCCGCCATCTGCTGGCCGCTCTTGAACACGCCGAACTCCGAGCCGGTCTTGATCTCGTTCATGTTGTTCGGGGGACCGGCGGCAATGCCGATGATCTTGGCCTTGGAGGCCTGCGCCTGCAGCACGAAGGAGGAGAGGTCGGGGGTTGCCAGCGGCGGCCGCACCGAGCCCAGCACCTTGCCGCCATTGGCGGTGACGACGCTGGAGGCGTCGCGCTCCAGCGAATGGCCGAAGGCGTAGTCGTCGGTGATGAAGAACCAGCTGTCGCCGCCGCGCTTCACCACCGCATCCGCAGTGCCGACCGCGAGTGCGCGGGTGTCGAACACCCACTGGATCGCGTAGGGCGAGCAGAACTTGCCGTGGAAATCCGCCGTGCCGGTGGAGTGGGTGATGAACAGCCGCTTCTTCTCGTTGGCGACGTTCTGCACCGCGAGCCCGACCGCGGAAACCGGCACGTCGACGATCAGGTCGACCTGGTCGACATCGTACCAGCGCCGCGCGATGCCGCCGCCGATATCGGCCTTGAGCTGGTGGTCGCCGATCACGATGCTGATCGGCTTGCCGAGCACCTTGCCGCCGAAATCGTCGATCGCCATCTGCGCCGCCGTCACCGAACCCTGGCCGGTCGGCGCGGAGGCGGGGCCGTTCATGTCGGTGAGCACGCCGATCTTGACGATGTCGTCGGAAACCTGCGCCGACGCCGTACCCGGCAGCAGCGCCGCCGCCAAGAACGTCGCTGCAAAGCCGGCCGCGACCGGAAGTCCAAATCTCGTTGGATTCACGCTTGTCCTCCCCTGATCCGGCTCGTTGGCCGGTGTTGCCCGGGTATGGCCCGGCTGAATTGGTTTCTTTTGCAACTATTTGGGGGCGGGCGTCAACGTCAGGCCGCGAAGCGGATCTGTCCCGCCGGCGAGGGATCGTAGCCGGTCAGCTCCTCGGCGCGCTGTCGCAGCCGTCTTTCGCTGAGGAACCGGATCAGGGCCTGCATCGGCGGGCGGAAATAGCTGCGTTGCCGCATTGCGAGATCAAAATTCTCCCAGACCAGCGGCACGAAATCGAGCCCGGCCGAGCGCGCCGCCGCACGCGTCGCGATTCCGCAATCGGCTTGTCCCGCGCGGACGATCTCGGCGAGATCCGGCCCGGTGAGCGCCGGTGTCTCGATCCGGCGCAGATCGCGCGTCGAGGCGCCGGCGCGCTTCAACAGCACGTCGAGCAGCATCTGCGCGCCTGTGCCCTGTTGTCGCATCGCCATCCTGACACCGAGCGCAAGCACGTCGGAGAGGCCGCGCAGGCGTTTCGGATTGCCCGGCGGCAGCACGAGACCCTGCTCGCGGCGCACGAATGCGACCAGCACCGCATCATGCAGGTCAGGCGCGTCACGCAGCGTCGTCGCACTGGCGTCGGAAGCAAGATTGCCGTCGGCCTCCAGGCTGTGGAAGTGCACCGCCGCCGCCATCACCTCGTCGCGTTGCAAGCGCTCGAGCCCGCGCGCGCTGCCCTCGCTCATCGATCCCAGGCCCGAGCCGGATTCACGCAGGCTCCAGTCCAAAAGCTCGTCCTGGCTGCCGCCCACGACCGGCGGCGGCTCCGCAGTCAGCATGCCGGCCGGCCGCGCCAGTCCCGACAGGACCCAGAGGTCGAGCTCGTGCCGCGGGAAGAGCCACTTCCCGGTCACCTTGGTGCAGGGGATCGCGCCAGTGGTGACGAGTTCGTAGAGCTTGCGTTCGCCGAGCCGAAGGTAGTCGGCGGCTTCGCTGGTCGTCAGGAATTCCATCCTGCATTCCTATGCAAATTCTTGCTTCTTTTTGGCGTTCGACGCAGGTGGAATTCTGCATTTCAATTTACGTCCGGCAGGACCATGCCCGATCATCTCGCTGCTTTGCAACACATCCTCACGCGCGATCTCTGCTTTGGTGAACGATCCTGAAGCACCCGCGTGGCGCGGGCCTTGCGGCCGTCGCGCTCGCAATTGCAATGGGCGCACCGCGCGAGCCGCATTGCCGAAATGTCCCGAGTGGGGAGCGCAACGCGCAAACGCGTCACGAGTGTGGCGCAATCGATCATCATCATGATCGCGTCTTAGCCAATGGGAACCCGATCATGGTCGTCCGCCGCCTGTCCGTTGCACTCGCGCTTCTCTGCGGCCTCGCCGCGGGCGTGGCGGCGTCATTTGCGGAGGACCGCGCGATCGTGCTGGCCTCGACCACGGCGACACAGGAGTCCGGCCTGCTCGATCATCTGCTACCGATCTTCCGCGAGAAGACCGGCATCGAGGTGACGGTGATCGCGCGGCGTGCCGATGAAGTGCTCGACGGCGCACGCAGGGGCGAAGTCGACGTCGTGCTGATGCACGCACGGCCGCAGGAGGAGAAATTCGTCGCCGACGGTTTTGGCGTGAAGCGTTTTGACGTGATGTACAACGACTATGTGCTGATCGGACCGAAGAACGATCCCGCCGCCGTGAAAGGCAAGGACATCGCCACCGCGCTGAAGGCGATCGAGGCCAAGGGCGCGCCGTTCGTGACGCGCGGCGATCGCTCGGGCACCCATGGCGCGGAGCTCGCGCTCTGGATCGTCGCCGGCATCGATATCGCCGCTGCCAAGGGCGCATGGTATCGCGAAGTCAAGCAAGGGATGGACGCAGCCCTCGACGCGGCGCGCACGGCGAACGCCTATGTGCTGTCCGACCGCGGCAGCTGGATCGCCTTCAAGGATCGCGGCGATCTCGACATCGTCGTGGAAGGCGACAAGCGGCTGCTCAATCAGTACGGCGCGATGCTGGTGAATCCGGAAAAGTTTCCGGACGTGAAGAAGGAGCTGGGGCAGACCTTCGTCGACTGGCTGATTTCGCCGGAGGGGCAGGCGGCGATCGCCGGCTACAAGGTCGACGGACAGCAGCTGTTCTTCCCCAATGCGGCCAAGTCCGGCGGCTGAGCTTCGCGTTGCCAGCGGTTGCCAAACCGGGCGATGCATGGTCCATCATGGCGCATGACCCAGCGCCTGCCGCCAGCACTGACGCCGCTCGACACTGCGCTCGCCGCGTTGCTGCGAGGCGTTGATCCGATCGCGACGATCGAGTTGCCCCTGGCGGAGGCCGCCGGCTGCATCGCGGCAGGGACGCCGCTGCTTGCGGCCTGTCCGTCGTGCGACATCGCCGCTGCGGATGGCTGGGCGCTCTGCGCCAACGATATTGTCGGCGCGTCCGCCTATTCGCCGCTGCCTCTGACGACGGCGCCCGTTTGGGTCGATGCCGGCGACGCGATGCCGCCGGGATGTGATTGTGTGCTCGATGCCGACGCAGTCGAGGTGTCGGGTCCACTCGCCCAAGTGCTGGCGGAGGGCGTGCCCGGACGGGGCGTCAGGCGTGCCGGAAGCGACATTGCCGGGCGGGCGCCCGCCGTGGCAGAAGGGCATTTGATCCATCCTGCCGCCTTGCTGCTCGCGCGCACCGCCGGTGTTGAAAAGCTGAGCGTACGGCGGCCGCGGCTGGGCATCGTCAACGTGCCGGGTGCGGCCGTGACGGCGCACATGATTGCCGAGATCGCGCGCGCGGCAGGGCTGCAGGTGCAAGCGCGCGAAGCTGCCGCGCGAGATGCGGCATCGATCGCGGAAGCGCTCGGCGATCTCGCCTGCGATCTCGTCGTGACGGTCGGCGGCAGCGGCGCAGGCCGCCGGGATGCCGCGGTTAGCGCGCTGGCCCGGCATGGTGACGTGCTCGCCCATGGCCTCGCGCTCCAGCCCGGACGCACCGCCGCGGTCGGGCGGCTCGGACCGGTTCCAATCGTCGCGTTGCCCGGCTCGCCCGATCATGCGCTTGCCGCCTGGCTCGCGCTCGTGCTGCCGCTCGTCGATCGGCTGTCGGCGCGGCAGTTACGCCGCCGCATGACCTTGCCGCTTGCGCGAAAAATCGCATCCAGTGTCGGCATCGCCGAAATCGCCCTGCTGGCCGAGGAACATCATGCGTGGCTCCCGCTTGCGGTGGGGGAATGGCCGCTTCAGGCCATTGCCCGGGCCGATGCATGGCTGCTCGTTCCCGCCAGCCACGAGGGATTTGCGGCAGGAACGCCGGTCGATGCCTATCTGATGCGGGAATGATATGGGTTTGGCATGACGATGATCCCGCAATCGCAAGACCGTAGCGCGCTCGAACAGGAGCAGTTCCTCCAGATCCTCTCGCGCGAGGACGCGCTGGCGCGCTTTGAAGCTGCGTTGTTCCCGCGCGCGGTCCCGAGCGAGACGCGCAAGCTTGCCGATGCGCTCGGCGCGGCGCTGGCCGAAGACATCACGGCGCCCCTCGACGTTCCGCCGTTCGACCGTTCCAACGTTGACGGCTTTGCCGTGCGCTCGGCCGATCTCGCCGCGGCCGGCGAAGGCGCGCCCGTTCGCCTTGCGCTGAACGGCGAGACCATTCACTGCGGCACCGCGCCGAAGCTGCAAGTGGCGACAGGAACCGCAACGCCGATCGCAACCGGCGGGCCGCTACCGCGCGGCGCCGACGCCGTCGTCATGGTGGAGCACACCCAGCCTGCCGGATCCGATGCGATCGACGTCCGGCGAGCCGTCTCGCCGGGACAGTTCGTGTCCTACGCAGGCTCCGACATCGCGCGCGGCGAGGCGCTGCTGCGCGCCGGCACGATCATCGGCTCGCGTGAGATCGGCATGCTGGCGGCTTGCGGCATCGCCGAGGTGACTGTCGCGCGTAAGCCGCGTGTTGCCGTGATCTCCACCGGTGACGAATTGGTTCAGCCCGGCGAGGCGCTCGCGCCGGCTGCGATCTACGACACCAACGGCGCCATCGTCGCTGCCGCGATCGACGAGAATGGCGGCGAGGCGGTGTTCCTCGGCGCCATTCCCGACGATGAGGCAAAACTCGAAGCCGCCATGCGCCGCGCGCTGGCGGACGCCGACATGCTGGTGCTCTCGGGCGGCACCTCGAAGGGCGCGGGTGACGTGTCCCATCGCATCATCGGCCGGCTCGGCCAGCCTGGCATCCTCGCGCATGGCGTCGCACTTAAACCCGGCAAGCCGCTGTGCCTTGCGGTGTGCGACGGCAAGCCCGTGGTGATCCTGCCGGGCTTCCCGACCTCGGCGATGTTCACCTTCCACGACATGATCGTGCCGGTGCTGCGTCGGATGGCCGGGCTGCCGCCACGCTCCGATGCCAAGGTAAGCGCGACCGTGCCGGTGCGCATCGCCTCCGAGCTCGGCCGCACCGAGTTCGTCATGGTCTCGCTGGTCGGCGGCAAGGACGGCCTGATCGCCTATCCCTCCGGCAAGGGGTCCGGTGCGATCACGTCGTTCGCGCAGGCCGACGGTTTTCTGCGCATCGACGCGCTCGCCGACCAGATGCCGGCAGGGACCGACGCCGAGGTGACGCTGTTCACGCCGCATGTGCGGGTGCCCGATCTCGTCATCGTCGGCAGCCATTGCACCGGGCTCGATCTCGTCACGGCGCAACTCGCGCATGCGGGGCTGACCGTGCGCTCGATCGCGGTCGGCAGCCTCGGCGGACTCGCGGCGGCGAAGCGGGGCGAATGCGATCTCGCGCCGATCCATCTGTTCGACGACAAGAGCGAGACCTACAACACGCCTTACCTCGTTGAGGGGCTCGAGCTCGTGCCGGGCTGGCGGCGGATGCAGGGCATCGTGTTCCGCAAGGGCGACAAACGTTTCGAGGGGCTCGGTGCGAAGGAAGCAGTTGCCGCCGCGCTCGCGGACCCCGCCTGCATCATGGTCAACCGTAACCAGGGCGCCGGCACGCGCATCCTGATCGACCGGCTGCTCGGCGGTGCGCGCCCGGAAGGTTACTGGAACCAGCCGCGCTCGCACAATGCCGTGGCTGCGGCTGTCGCGCAGCACCGTGCCGACTGGGGCATGACCATTGCGCCGGTCGCCCATGCGGTCGGTCTCGGTTTCATTCCGCTCGCGGAAGAGCATTATGATTTCGCGCTGGTGACAGCGCGCAAGCAGCGGTCGGCCGTCCAGGCCTTTCTCGACGCACTCGGCTCGGACGAGGCGCGTACGGCGCTGGAGCGGGCGGGCTTCCGGCCTGCGTAGATCGACGACGCGGCGTTCAAGCCGCGCGACGGGGTGGGGGACGCGATGGCAAGGCCGCTTTCGGTTGCGATCGTCGGTGCCGGCATGGGCGGGCTCGCGACGGCCGCGGCGCTTCGGCGCGTCGGTATCGATGTGATGGTCTACGAGCAGGCCTCCCAGTTCGCCCGCATCGGCGCCGGCATCCAGATCGGCTGCAACGCAATGAAGGTGCTGCGCGCGCTGGGGCTGGAGGCGCGGATGCGCGAGCACTCGTTCTATCCACGCTCCTGGAACAACCGCGACTGGAAGAGCGGCGACATCAAGTTCGACATGATCTTCGGCGAGAGCGCGGAAGAGAAGTTCGGCGCGCCCTATCTGCTCGCCCATCGCGGTGATCTCCACGCTGCGCTGGCGAGCGTGGTGCCGAACGAATTTGTGCGGCTCAGTCACAAGCTCGTCGGTCTCGACCAGACCGGCGGTGGTGTCTGGCTGACCTTTGCCGATGGTACGCGTGCCATCGCCGATGCCGTGGTCGGCGCGGACGGCGTCCATTCGACGGTCCGCGATCTCCTGTTCGACACCGCGCCGGCCAAATTCACCGGCCGCGTCGCCTATCGCACCACCTATCCCGCCGCGCTGCTCGGCGGCGCAGGGATCGACGACTGCACCAAATGGTGGGGCGAGGACCGCCACATCGTGATCTATTACGTCAAGCCTGATCGCAGCGAGGTCTATCTCGTCACCAGCCAGCCCGAGCCGGACTTTCGCATCGAGTCCTGGTCGGCGAGGGGCGACGTGCGCGACCTGCGCGCATCATTCGAAGGCTTTCATCCGCAGGTCACTCGGGTGCTCTCCGCCTGTCCCGACGTGCACAAATGGGCGATCATGGACCGTGACGCGCTGGAGCACTGGGCCGACGGCAAGGTGACGTTGCTCGGCGATGCCTGCCATCCGATGACGCCCTACATGGCGCAAGGTGCGGCGATGGCAATCGAGGACGCCGCCGTGCTGTCGCGCTGCCTCGACGGTGTCGGCCGCGACGGCGTCGCCAATGCGTTCCGCCGCTTCGAGGCTACCCGCAAGGTGCGCACGACGCGGGTGCAGGAGGCCTCGCGCGCCAACATCTGGCTCAAGGAGAGGACCGATACGAGCTGGGTTTACGGCTACGACCCCTGGGAAGTGCCGCTGGCGGCTTGAACCGTCTGCTCGCGCTTGCGCCGACGCTTCTTGTCAGGAGGCCGCATCCAGCGCGGCCAGCCGCTCTGCTTCGGCGATGTCCTCGACCGTGTTGGCGTTGAAGAACGGATCGAGCGGCTCGGCCGGCCACGTTACCGTCGCCAGCGGATAGCGCGCGGTCCAGCGGTCGATCTTGCGGAGGTCTTCGACGACCAGCGCGTGACGCAGCTCGTCGCGCAAGGCGACGCGCCACAGACCTATCACCGGATGTGATTGATCGCCTGATGCGGCGACCGCGAGCTGGGCGTTCTCGCGCTCCCGCGCCTCGTGCAACTGCGCCACGAGATCGCGCGGCAGGAACGGGCAGTCGCCTGCGGCGCTCAGCACCCATTCGATGTCAGGCCGGTTCGCCGCCGTCCAGTCGAGCGCGGCAAGGATGCCGGCGAGGGGCCCGGGGAAGCCGGGTACGTCATCGGCGACAACGGGCAGACCGAACGCCGCGAAGCGTGCGGGATCGCCATTCGCGTTGAGGATCAATCCGCTGCATTGCGGCGTCAATCGCGCGATCACGCGCTCAAGGATGGTGCGGCCGCCGATGGTCCGCATCGGCTTGTCGCCGCCGCCCATGCGCCGTGCGAGGCCGCCTGCGAGCAGCACGCCCTGCGTTGCCGGAAAGTCAGTCGTCACCACCTTCACCCTTGCGTTTGTGCTTCGTCGATTCCTCCTCGACGTAAGCAAGGTTCTGGTCGTAGACGATCCGCTCTTCGCCCGCGAGCGCGATGAAGCGCTTACCGCGCGTGCGGCCGACCAGCGTCAGTCCGACCTGGCGGGCAAGATCGACGCCCCAGGCGGTGAAGCCGGAGCGCGACACCAGGATCGGAATGCCCATGCGCACGGTCTTGATGACCATTTCCGAGGTCAGCCGTCCCGTGGTGTAGAGGATCTTGTCGGAGGCATCGACGCCGTGGCGGTACATCCAGCCCGCGATCTTGTCGACCGCGTTGTGACGGCCGACGTCCTCGGTGTAGCAGAGCGGCTCGCCCTCCTTGCACAGCACGCAGCCATGGATCGCGCCGGCCTCCAGATAAAGCGAGGGCATGGTGTTGATGGTCTGCGTCATCTGGTAGAGCCAGGAGGTGCGCAGCTCGGCCTTCGGCAACGCGACGCTCTCGACCGCCTCTAACAGGTCGCCGAACGCGGTGCCCTGCGCGCAGCCCGAGGTCTGGGTGCGCTTCTTCAGCTTGGCTTCGAAATTGGTGTGATGCCCGGTGCGCACCACCACCACCTGGAGGTCGTCGTCGTATTCGACCTCAGTGACCTCGTCATTATATTTCAGCATGTTCTGGTTGAGCAGATAGCCCAGCGCCAGATATTCCGGGTAGTCGCCGATCGTCATCATGGTGACGATCTCCTGCGAATTCAGGTAGAGCGTCAGCGGCCGTTCCATCGGCACCTTGATCTCGACCTTGGCGCCGGTCTGGTCGGTGCCGGTCACGCGCTCCGTCAGGCGCGGGTCGTCAGGGTTCGGAACGATCAGGGGCACCGGGGCTTTGTCGATCTTCATCATGGCCGCGACGTTAGCATGACATTCGGGTCAAGCCGATATAAGCATGCCGTGGAGACAACGAAATGCCTCCGTTCGTCATTGCGAGCGAAGCGAAGCAATCCAGAACTATATCCGCGGTGGCAGTCTGGATTGCTTCGCTGCGCTCGCAATGACGGGGAGAGGCCAGGGGTTCCATCGGCTGACGAGCCGTTGGCGGAGATCGAACGGACATGAAAGTCATCGGCCTTGCGGGCTGGAGCGGTGCGGGCAAGACCACGCTGTTGACGCGGCTGATCCCGCATTTCAACGCGCAAGGCCTGCGCGTCTCCGTCATCAAGCATGCCCATCACCAGTTCGACGTCGACGTGCCCGGCAAGGATTCCTGGCGCCACCGCGAGGCCGGCGCGGCCGAGGTGCTGGTTGCGTCGTCGAACCGCTGGGCCCTGATGCATGAATTGCGCGGCGCCGAGGAACCGCGGCTGCCGGAGCTCCTGGGCAAGCTGTCGGCCGTCGATCTCGTCGTGGTCGAAGGCTTCAAGCGCGAGCCGCACCGCAAGATCGAGGTGCATCGCGCCGGCAACGGCAAGCCGCTGCTGTTTCCCGATGATCCCGGGATTGTCGGGATTGCGACCGACATTGCCATTGAAACCCGCCTGCCGACCGTCCATCTCGATGATATCGAGGCTGCCGCGGCGTTGCTGCTGCGTGCGGCGATGCCGGTCGAGGAAGCGGTGGCAAAAAGCGCCGCGATACGCTGACGAGGCACCATGGCGCAACTGTCGGACGATTGCTTTGCCTTCGGCGGACCGATGATGTCGGTCGACGAGGCCGTTGGTCTGATCACCACGCGCGTTAATGCGATCGCCGATATCGAGACCGTGGCACTCGTTGACGCCGATGGGCGCGTGCTCGCGCGCGATATCGCGGCGCCCCTGCCGCTGCCGCCCTTCACCAACTCCGCCGTCGACGGTTACGCCGTGCGCAACGCCGACCTTCCGGAAGGCGCGGAACGGGCATTCCCGCTCGACGGCCGCATCCAGGCCGGCGGTCTTGCGCAGGCGCCGATCAAGGCAGGCCACACTGCGCGCATCTTCACGGGCGCGCCGATGCCGCCTGACGCGGAGACCGTCTTCATGCAGGAAGACGTCCGCCTCGATGAGGCCGGCAGAATCGTGCTGCCGCCGGGGCTGAAGCCCGGCGCAAATGTCCGCCCGGCGGGCGAGGACATTCCGCAAGGGCACGTCGCGCTGCGGGTCGGCCAGCGGCTGCGGCCGCAGCATGTCGCGCTTGCTGCAGCATTCGGCCTGACCCAGCTCGACGTCGTCAGGCGCATCCGCGTCGCCGTGTTCTCGACCGGTGACGAGCTGGCTTCGCCCGGCGAGCCGCGCGCGGCCTCACAGCTGTTCGATTCCAACCGCTTCATGCTGATGGCGATGCTGCGCCGGCTCGGCTGCGAGGTCTCCGACCTCGGAATCTTGCGCGACGAACGCAGTGCGCTCGCGGATGGATTGAAGCAGGTTGCGGGCAGCCACGATCTGATCCTCACCACCGGCGGCGTCTCGACCGGCGAGGAGGACCACGTCAAGGCGGCGGTCGAGAGCATCGGCTCGCTGGTGCTGTGGCGGATGGCCATCAAGCCCGGCCGTCCCGTGGCGATGGGCATCATCGGCGGCACGCCGCTGATCGGCCTGCCCGGCAATCCCGTCGCCAGTTTCGTCACCTTCGTCCACGTGGTGCGGCCGACGGTGCTGGCGCTTGCGGGCAGTCTGCCGGAGCCGCTGTTGCCGATTCCGGTGCGCGCTGCGTTCACTTACAAGAAGAAGATCGGCCGCCGCGAATATGTTCGCAGCTCGTTGCGACGCGGAGAGGACGGTGCGTTGGAAGCGGTCAAGTTTCCGCGCGAAGGCGCAGGCCTGCTGTCGTCGCTGGTCGAGACCGATGGCCTCATCGAACTCGGCGACGATATCACGCGCGTCGAGCCGGGCCAGAGCGTGGGTTTCCTGCCCTATGCGGATTTGCTCTGAACCTCGCGTTGACGCCATCGCCTCACCCCGCCATGTTGCGCCCATGACCAGAACCACGCTCGATCTCACCGGGTTGAAATGCCCGCTACCTGCCCTGAAGACGCGCAAGGCGCTCAAACCGTTACAGCCGGGCGATCAGCTCGAGGTGCACTGCACCGACCCATTGTCGGTGATTGACATTCCGAACCTGATCCGCGAGACGGGCGACACGGTGGAGATCACCGAGCGCAACGAGGCGCGCATCGTGTTCTTGATAGAAAAGGTCAATGGATCGATAGAGAAAACCAATGGTGCGCTGCGTTCGTAGTGCACGGTCACTCTACTGATACCTACCTTTTGTCTATCGACATCAATCGTGGCTTCTGCCCCAATTGACAACCTCCGTGCAGGCGCGGAGGTTGAGTCTTGTCTGCGATACGCGGATGAACGGGCCAAGCTCACGAAGCCTGCACGGTGTATCGGCATAGAGCCCCGCTCGAGGGGTTAACGACTCGGATGCGCGTGACGATCCTGGCGCGCGTCAATGATTGTGCGGAGCAGCAGGGACCGTGGCTGCGCCGCAAGGGCTGAGGACCAGGATTGCAGCGGCAGGCTTGCTCAGAAGGGCAACTGCAGGGGAGGACTACATGGCAACAATCGAGAGCGCTGGAACACTTTCGGGTGCCGGCGCAGGTTTTCTGGATCGCGAGCGAACCATCGCGACCGCCGGCTTCAATCGCTGGCTGGTGCCGCCGGCTGCGCTGTGCATCCATCTCTGCATCGGCATGGCCTACGGCTTCTCGGTGTTCTGGCTGCCGCTGTCGCGCGCGATCGGGGTGACCGCGCCGAAGGCGTGCGCAGACATGTCGCTGTTTCAGGAGCTGTTCACGACCAGCTGCGACTGGAAGGTCGCCAGCATGGGCTGGATGTACACGCTCTTTTTTGTGCTGCTCGGTATCGCGGCCGCGGTCTGGGGCGGCTGGCTGGAGCGCGTCGGTCCGCGCAAGGCCGGCTTCGTCTCGGCGCTGTGCTGGTGCGGCGGCCTCTTCCTCGGTGCGATCGGGGTCTACACCCATCAGCTCTGGCTGTTGTGGCTGGGCTCGGGCGTGATCGGCGGTATCGGTCTCGGCCTTGGCTATATCTCGCCGGTGTCGACGCTGGTGAAGTGGTTTCCGGACCGCCGCGGCATGGCGACCGGCATGGCCATCATGGGCTTCGGCGGCGGCGCCATGATCGGCGCGCCACTGGCGAACCTGTTGATGAACTACTTCAAGACCCCGACTTCGGTCGGCGTCTGGGAGACCTTCGTCGCGATGGGCGTCATCTACTTCGTGTTCATGATGATCGGCGCGTTCCGCTATCGCTTGCCGCCGCCCGGCTGGCAGCCCGAGGGCTGGACCCCGCCGTCCAAGGCCAACGCGATGATCTCGAAGAGCAACGTCCATCTCAACGACGCGCACAAGACGCCGCAGTTCTGGCTGATCTGGTGGGTGCTGTGCCTGAACGTGTCGGCCGGCATCGGCGTGATCGGCATGGCCTCGCCGATGCTCCAGGAGATCTTCGCCGGCAAGCTGATCGGCCTGCCCGAAGTCGGCTTCAACGCGCTCGACGCCGGGCAGAAGGCGCAGATCGCCGCGATCGCCGCGGGCTTCGCCGGATTGCTGTCGCTGTTCAACATCGGCGGCCGCTTCTTCTGGGCATCGCTGTCGGACAAGATCGGGCGCAAGAACACCTATTACACGTTCTTCATCCTCGGCATCGTGCTCTACGCGCTGGCGCCGACGTTTGCGGCGATGGGCTCGAAGCTCCTGTTCGTGCTCGGCTTCGGCATCATCCTGTCGATGTATGGCGGCGGGTTCGCCACCGTGCCGGCCTACCTTGCCGACATGTTCGGGACCCAGTTCGTCGGCGCCATCCACGGCCGGCTGCTGACGGCGTGGTCCACCGCGGGCATCATCGGCCCCGTCGTGGTGAACTACATCCGCGAGTTCCAGCTCGCGGCGGGCGTGCCGCGCGATCAGCTCTACAACACGACCATGTACATCCTGTGCGCGATGCTGATCGCGGGCCTGATCTGCAACTACCTGATCAAGCCGGTCGATTCGAAGTGGCACATGAAGGACGCCGACGTCGCCAAGCTGCAAGCGGCGAGCGCCAGCGCCGCTGCCGCGGGGCCGCACGGCTCCTACGGCATCGGATTCGGCGGGCTTGACGTCAAGGCGGCGCTGTTCTGGGCCTTCGTCGGCGTGCCCCTGCTTTGGGGTGTCTGGAAGACGCTGGAGAGCGCGGTCAAGATCTTCTGATCGCCGTCGAGACTGCCGCGGGATGCTGATCATCGGCGTCCCGCGGCGTTCGCCTTTTAGACATCATCAAGAGTCGGACTTAATCAAGAGTGGGACAGGGGGATTGAAATGCTTCGCACCCGAATTTGCCTTGTGGCCGTGTTGCTTGTCGCTGGCCTTCATGCCGCATCCGCGCAGACGACGCCGCCGGCGGCGCCTGCCGCAACGACCGAAGCCAAGCCGGGCAAGATCAAGCTCACCATGCAGAAGCTGAAGGACATGAAGGCGAAGTGGGCGGCCAACAAGCCGAAGCTCAAAGCCTGCCGCGCCGACGTGAAGTCCAAGGGCCTCGCTGGCGACGACCGCTGGTTCTACATCGAAGAGTGCATGAGCAAGACGTGAGGCCGCGCCACAAATCGGGTCGATGAAGGGGCATGGAGCCGGGCGGCTGCATGCCCCTTAAATGCTTATCGGAACGCATGAATTCTCTTGGCATCTGGTATGCCACAGGCTAGAGTTGGACTCGTTCTAAAGAAGAGATACGAGACGCATCGATGAGTCACGACGTGCACGAGGTCCGCTCGTTCGAACACCCGGGCGAGGGACGGAAGCGAGCCAAGGCCACGCCCAAGGGGCGGCAGGTCGATCCCACCGCCGCGCACGAGATCGAGCAGCTGCTCGGCGACAGGCCGCGGCGGCGCGACCTCCTGATCGAATATCTGCACCTGATCCAGGACAAATATCACCAGATCTCGGCCGCTCATCTCGCCGCGCTTGCCGACGAGATGAAGCTCGCCTTCGCCGAGGTGTTCGAGACCGCGACCTTCTACGCGCATTTCGACGTGGTGAAGGAAGGCGAGCCCGATATCGCGCCGCTGACGATCCGCGTCTGCGATTCACTGACCTGCGCAATGCTCGGCGGCGACAAGCTGCTCGCCGACCTGCAGAGCACATCGGGTCCGGGCATCCGCGTCGTCCGCGCGCCCTGCGTCGGCCGCTGCGATACCGCGCCGGCGGCTGAAGTCGGTCACAACTTCGTCGATCACGCGACCGTGGCTAATGTGATGGCGGCCGCGAAGGCCGGCGATACCCACGCGCATCTGCCTGAATACGTTGACTACGACGCCTATGTCGCCGGCGGCGGCTACAAGCTGCTCAATCGCGTGCGCTCGGGCGAATTGCCGAAGGACGATCTGCTGAAGGCGCTCGACGACGCCTCGCTGCGCGGCCTCGGCGGCGCCGGCTTCCCCACGGGCCGGAAATGGCGCGCGGTGCTGGGCGAACCCGGCCCGCGGCTGATGGCGATCAATGGCGACGAGGGCGAACCTGGCACGTTCAAGGACCGCGTCTATCTCGAAAGCGATCCGCATCGCTTCATCGAAGGCATGCTGCTCGGCGCGCATGTCGTGCAGGCCTCCGACGTCTACATCTATCTGCGCGACGAATATCCGGCATCGCGCGAGATCCTCGAGCGCGAGATCGCAAAGCTTCCTCCGGGCGGTCCGACGCTGCACATGCGCCGCGGCGCCGGCGCCTATATCTGTGGCGAGGAATCCTCGCTGCTCGAAAGCATCGAGGGCAAGCGCGGGCTGCCCCGGCACAAGCCGCCTTATCCGTTTCAGGTCGGCCTGTTCGGCCTGCCGACGCTGATCAACAACATCGAGACGCTGTGGTGGGTGCGCGACATCGTCGAGAAGGGCGCGGATTGGTGGAAGGGCAACGGCCGCCATGAGCGTCACGGCCTGCGCAGCTTCTCGGTCTCGGGCCGCGTCAAGAACCCCGGCATGAAGCTGGCACCCGCCGGCATCACCGTGCGCGAATTGATCGACGAATATTGCGGCGGCATGGCCGACGGGCACCAGTTCTACGCGTACCTGCCGGGCGGCGCGTCGGGCGGCATCCTGCCGGCGTCCATGGACGACATCCCGCTCGATTTTGGCACGCTGGAGAAATACGGCTGCTTCATCGGCTCGGCCGCGATCGTGATCCTGTCGCAAAAGGACAGCGTGCGCGCGGCCGCGCTGAACCTGATGAAGTTCTTCGAGGACGAGAGCTGCGGCCAGTGCACGCCGTGCCGTGTCGGAACCCAGAAGGCGGCGCAGCTGATGCAGAAGCCCGTCTGGAACCGCGCACTTCTGGAAGAATTGAGCCAGGCGATGCGTGATGCCTCGATCTGCGGGCTCGGACAGGCGGCATCGAATCCGCTGTCTACCGTGATCAAATATTTCCCTGACGAGTTCAAGGAAGCGGCCGAATGACCAAAATTACGTTCGAGCTCGACGGCAAGCAGGTCGAGGCCAAACCCGGCGAGACGATCTGGCAAGTTGCAAAACGCCAGGGCCGCGAGATTCCGCATCTGTGCTATTCGCCGGCGCCCGACTACCGCCCCGACGGCAATTGCCGCGCTTGCATGGTCGAGATCGAGGGCGAGCGCGTGCTCGCCGCCTCCTGCAAGCGCACACCGTCGGTCGGCATGAAGGTGAAGACCGAATCCGCGCGTGCGGTGTCCGCGCAGAAGATGGTGATGGAGCTGCTCGTCGCCGACCAGCCGGCGCGCGAGACCTCGCACGATCCGGATTCGAAGTTCTGGCATTGGGCCGAGACCACAGGCGTCACCGAGAGCCGCTTCCCCGCCGCCGAGCGCTGGGCGACCGACGCCAGCCATCCGGCGATGCGTGTCAACCTCGATGCCTGCATCCAGTGCGGCCTCTGCGTGCGTGCCTGCCGCGAGGTCCAGGTCAACGACGTCATCGGTATGGCGTATCGCAGCCATGGCTCGAAGATCGTGTTCGACTTCGACGATCCCATGGGCGAGTCCACCTGCGTCGCCTGCGGCGAATGTGTGCAGGCCTGCCCGACCGGCGCGCTGATGCCGGCCGTCATGCTCGACGAGAAGCAGACCCGTGTCGTCTACGCCGACAAGAAGGTGGATTCGCTCTGCCCGTTCTGCGGCGTCGGCTGCCAGGTGACCTACGAGGTCAAGGACGAGAAGGTGATCTACGCGGAAGGCCGCGACGGGCCCGCCAATCACAATCGTCTCTGCGTCAAGGGCCGCTTCGGCTTCGACTATATCCACCATCCGCATCGTCTGACCAAGCCGCTGGTGCGGCTGCCGAATGCGAAGAAGGATTCCAACGACCAGGTCGACCCCGCTAATCCCTTCACGCATTTCCGCGAAGCGAGCTGGGAAGAAGCGCTCGACATCGCGGCCAAGGGCCTCGTCAGGATCCGCGATGAGAAGGGCGTGAAGGCGCTGGCCGGCTTCGGCTCGGCCAAGGGCTCGAATGAAGAGGCCTATCTGTTCCAGAAGCTGGTGCGCACCGGTTTTGGCTCGAACAATGTCGATCATTGCACGCGGCTCTGCCACGCCTCGTCGGTGGCGGCGCTGTTCGAAGGCCTGAGCTCGGGCGCGGTGTCGGCGCCGTTCTCGGCTGCGATGGATGCCGAAGTCATCATCGTGATCGGCGCCAATCCGACCGTGAACCATCCGGTCGCCGCGACCTTCATCAAGAACGCGGTCAAGCAGAATGGCGCCAAGCTGTTCGTGATGGATCCGCGCCGGCAGACGCTGTCGCGCCACGCGACCAAGCATCTGCAATTCAAGCCGGGCTCCGACGTCGCCATGCTGAATGCGATGATCAACACGATCATCACCGAGGGCCTGACCGACGACCAGTATATCGCCGGCTACACCGAAGGTTTTGAGGACCTCAAGGAG
The DNA here is from genome assembly GCF_004634465.1 of Bradyrhizobium sp. MOS001. Lineage (NCBI taxonomy): Bacteria > Pseudomonadati > Pseudomonadota > Alphaproteobacteria > Hyphomicrobiales > Nitrobacteraceae > Bradyrhizobium > Bradyrhizobium sp. MOS001. The sequence continues at coordinate 83,031 of NZ_SPVJ01000020.1, read as the reverse complement.
AAGATCAAGGAGTTCACGCCGGAGAAGATGGAGGCGATCTGCGGCATCCCGGCGCAAACGCTGCGTGAGGTTGCGCGCACCTATGCGCGGGCAAAGTCGTCGATCATCTTCTGGGGCATGGGCATCAGCCAGCATGTCCACGGCACCGACAATGCGCGCTGCCTGATCGCGCTGGCGCTGATCACCGGCCAGGTCGGCCGTCCCGGCACCGGCCTGCATCCGCTGCGCGGCCAGAACAACGTGCAGGGCGCCTCCGACGCCGGCCTGATCCCGATGTTCCTGCCGGATTATCAGCCGGTCAGCCGCGACGATCTGCGCGGCAATTTCGAAAAACTGTGGCAGCAGGATCTCGATCCCGTCCGCGGTTTGACCGTGGTCGAGATCATGAACGCGATCCATGCCGGCGAGATCACGGGCATGTATATCGAGGGCGAGAATCCCGCGATGTCCGATCCCGATCTCCAGCATGCGCGCCAGGCGCTGGCCATGCTCGATCATCTCGTCGTGCAGGATCTCTTCGTCACCGAGACCGCGTTCCATGCCGACGTCATCCTGCCGGCCTCGGCCTTTGCCGAAAAGGACGGCTCGTTCACCAACACCGATCGCCGCGTGCAGCTCGCGCGCCAGGTGATCAAGCCGCCGGGCGATGCGCGGCAGGATCTCTGGATCATCCAGGAGATCGGCAAGCGGATGGGCCTGCCCTGGAATTATTCCGGCCCCGGCGACGTCTACACCGAGATGGCGGAGTTGATGCCCTCGCTCAAGAACATCAGCTGGGAGCGGCTGGTGCGCGAAGGTGCCGTGACCTATCCGGCCGATGATCCGAACAAGCCCGGCAACGAGATTATCTTCACCACGGGCTTCCCGACCGCGAGCGGCCGCGGCAAGATCGTGCCGGCCAAGGTCATCCCGCCGGATGAGCTGCCCGACACCGAATATCCGATGGTGCTCTCGACCGGTCGCGTGCTCGAGCACTGGCACACAGGCTCGATGACCCGCCGCGCGCAGGTGCTCGACCAGATCGAGCCGGAGGCGGTCGCGTTCATGTCGCCGAAGGACATGCACCGGAAGAAGCTCGCGCCCGGCGATTTCATCCGGCTGGAGACCCGCCGCGGTGCGGTCGAGGTCAAGGTCCGCTCCGATCGCGACGTGCCGGAGAACATGGTGTTCATGCCGTTCTGCTACGCGGAGGCGGCGGCCAACCTGTTGACCAACCCGGCGCTTGATCCCTTCGGCAAGATCCCGGAGTTCAAGTTCTGCGCGGCCAGGGCCGAGCGCGCGGAGATGCGGGACGCGGCGGAGTAATTTCGCCAGGACGACGGCTGTGGCGGGCATCCGCGCCCACACCGTCATTGCGAGCGTAGCGAAGCAATCCAGACTACCTCCGCGGTAAGATTCTGGATTGCTTCGTCGCTTCGCGCCTCGCAATGACGGTGGTAAACGTGACCCATGTCCAAAGTCACCCCAGCCACGCGCGCGCTTGCAGCCGCCGACGTTGCCTTCACCGTGCACACCTACGACTACGATCCCGACGCCGAGAGCATCGGCCTGCAGGCCGCCGCTGCGCTTGGTGAGGACCCCGCGCGCGTGCTGAAGACGCTGATGGCGCTGGTGGACGGCAAGCCGATCTGCGTCGTCGTCCCGTCCGACCAGGAAGTCTCCATGAAAAAGCTCGCCGCTGCCGCGAGCGGCAAGTCGGCGCAGATGATGAAGCCGCCGGAGGCCGAGCGCGTCACCGGCTACAAGGTCGGTGGCATCAGCCCGTTCGGGCAGCGCAAGCCGGTGCGCACCGTGATCGAGCAGAGCGCGCTCGCACATGATCAGGTCTATCTCAACGGCGGCCAGCGCGGCTTGCAGGTTCGGCTGAAGCCGGGCGATGTGCGCGATGTCCTCAAAGCGGTCGTCGCGGATGTGCTCGCGTGAGCGCCGCGCGTTACTGCTTCTGCAGCAGTTTGAGCCGGCAGCGCAACGCCTCGCGGATATGCGCCCGCGCAAGCTGCTCGGCCTTGTCGCCGTCGCGTGCGGCGATGGCGTCGATGATGGCCTGGTGCTCGCCGTGGCTGGTCGAGGGACGGCCCGTCACCGTGAAGGTGGTCGGGCCCAGCAGCGCGATCCAGTCCTGCAATTCGCGCGAGGCGTTGTCGAGATAGCGGTTGCGCGCCGCGCGGCAGATGGCTTCGTGGAAGGCGCGGTTGAGCCGCGCCATCTCGGCAGCGTCTGACGCCGACGCCTCGACAAAGGCCTGCTCGATATCCCTGAGCGCGTGGACTTCGGGAGTGGAGGTGTGCTCGGCGGCCAGGCGCGCTGCAGCACCTTCCATGATCTCCCGCATGGCGTAGAGCTCGAGCACCTCGGAAATATCGAGGTCGCGCACGATCAGTCCGCGGCCGCCGGCGGGCTCGACGAAGCCGCGGGCCGCGAGACGGCCAAGCGCCTCACGGACCGGCGTGCGGCTGACCTTGAGCCGCTGCGCGACCTCTTCCTCGCGCAGCCGGTCTCCGGCACGGTAACTGCCGGCCTGGAGCGCCTCGCACAGCGAGCGGAACACGGCTTCGCCCAGTGCCACGCCGCCGCCGCGTGTGATCGATCCGCCTGACTTTGCCACGCGCCTGGCCATCTTCCCTCACGGCGCATCCTGCCCATGCAGAGATGGCACTTGCCGCGCCGATGTATATCTTTGTATACAAACGTACGCAATGGCTGCCGTGGGTCGATCGGGGTCCTCGGCGGCAGAATGTCTCTAACTTCGTCGCATCGGGCAGACGGGATGAGCAGCAAATACGACGTGCTGGTGATCGGCGGCGGCAATGCGGCACTGTGCGCGGCGATCTCGGCGCGCCGCGGCGGTGCCTCGGTGCTGGTGCTGGAGGGCGCGCCAAAATTCTATCGCGGCGGCAACACCCGCCACACCCGCAACATGCGCTGCGCCCATGATGCGGCGACTGAGATCCTGACCGGTCCCTACACCGAAGAGGAATTCTGGCAAGATCTGCTGCTGGTGACGGGCGGCCAGACCGACGAGGTGCTCGCCCGGCACATGATCCGGGAGTCCAAGGATATCCTGAACTGGATCGTGGAGCAGGGCGTGCGCTGGCAACCCTCGCTCGGCGGCACGCTGAGCCTCGGCCGTACCAACTCCTTCTTTCTCGGCGGCGGCCGCGCGATGCTGAACGCGCTCTATCTGACCGCCGAGCGGCTCGGCGTCGATGTCGAGTACGACGCCGAGGTCACCGATCTCGTGATCGAGGACGGCATGTTCCTCGCCGCGCGCCTCAAGCGGCCGATCAAGGGCGAGACCGAGATCCGCGCGACGTCGCTGGTCGCCGCTGCCGGCGGGTTCGAGGCCAACATCGAATGGCTGAAGCAATATTGGGGCGAAGCCGCGGACAATTTCCTGATCCGCGGCACGCCCTATAATCGCGGATCGATCCTGAAGATGCTGCTCGACAAGGGCGTGCAGGAGGTCGGCGATCCCACCCAGTGCCATGCGGTCGCAATCGACGCCCGTGCGCCGAAATTCGACGGCGGCATCATCACCCGCCACGACTCCGTCGTGTTCGGCATCGTCGTCAACAAGCACTCCCAGCGCTTCTACGACGAGGGTGAGGACATCTGGCCGAAGCGCTACGCGATCTGGGGCCGGCTGGTCGCGGCGCAGCCCGACCAGATCGCCTACATCATCTTCGATTCCACCGTCGTCACCAGCTTCATGCCGACGCTGTTCCCGCCGATCGCGGGGCAGACGGTCGCCGAGCTTGCCGGCAAGCTCGAGCTCGATCCGGCTGCGCTGGAAAAGACCATCACCGAGTTCAACGCGGCGGTGCGGCCCGGCACCTTCGATCATACCATTCTGGACGATTGCGTGACTGAAGGTATCACGCCGCCAAAGGCGCATTGGGCGCGCAAAATCGAGACGCCGCCTTATCTCGCCTATCCGGTGCGGCCCGGCATCACCTTCACCTATCTCGGCACGCGCGTGAACAAGGAGGCGCGGATGCTGATGGCTGACGGCAAGCCGTCCGCCAACATGTTCGCGGCCGGCGAGATCATGGCGGGCAACGTGCTCGGCAAGGGCTACGCGGCCGGCATGGGCATGACCATCGGCAGCGTGTTCGGGCGGATCGCAGGACGGGAAGCGGCGAAACATGCACGGAACTAGAATTCTGGACGAAGCCGACCGCCTGATGACGGTCTGTAATTCCTGCCGCTACTGCGAGGGTCTTTGCGCGGTATTTCCCGCCATGGAGATGCGGCGCGCCTTCTCCGATGGAGATCTCAACTATCTCGCCAACCTCTGCCATTCCTGCGGCGCTTGCTACGTCGACTGCCAGTTTTCGCCGCCGCACGAATTCAACGTCAACGTCCCGCAGACGCTTGCGGTCGCGCGTGCCGAGTCCTATGCGGCCTATGCGTGGCCGCAGGCGTTATCCGGTGCCTTCGCCCGCAACGGGCTCGTCATCAGCATCATCGCCGCGCTCAGCATGGCCGCCTTCATCCTTGGTTTCGCGGCCTTGAACGACCGTAGTGTGCTGTTCGGTGTCCACACCGGCCCTGGTGCCTTCTACAAGCTGATGCCGCACAACGCGATGGCCGCATTGTTCACCGCCGCCTTCCTCTACGCGATCCTCGCGCTGATCATGAGCGTGCGTGCCTTCTGGCGCGACATCGGCGCCCCCATTGGCGGTCGCGCCGACGGCGGCTCGATTTTCCAGGCGATCCGCGATGCCGGCGAACTGCGCTATCTCCACGGCGGCGGCGTCGGCTGCTACAACGAGGGCGACAAGCCGACCGACCGGCGCAAGCTTTTCCACCACCTGACGTTCTACGGTTTTCTGCTGTGCTTCGCCGCGACGTCGGTGGCGACGCTCTATCACTACCTCTGGAGCCGGGAGGCGCCGTATCCGTGGTGGGATTTGCCCGTGGTGCTGGGCATACTCGGCGGCATCGGCCTCATCGTCGGTCCGATAGGCCTGTTCGTTGCGAAAACGCGGCGTGCACCGGAGCTGCTCGACGAGCAGCGCTACGGCATGGACGTCGGCTTCATCGCCATGCTGTTCCTGACCGGCTTCACCGGCATGGCGCTGCTTGTCCTGCGCGAGACCGCGGTCATGGGGCCGCTGCTGGCCCTGCATCTCGGCGCAGTGTTCGCGCTGTTCATCACCATGCCTTATGGCAAGTTCGTGCACGGCATCTATCGCTTCGCGGCGCTGGTGCGTTATGCGCAGGAGCGGCGCAGCGAAGCCGGCTCTTGAGAGGCATGCGCGGCCGACGTATCTCTTGGGCCCGTTCGCGCAGAGAGCGAATCGCTTTGGGAGCCCGCGCTCATGTACATGTTTCTGCCTTTTCTGCTGGCGCTCGTGGGCTGCGCGAGTACCTGGCGTTCGCGCGCGGGACTGAGCTATGCGCTCTGGAGCACAACAGTCGTCGTCACCGTCGCATGGTTCTTCCACCACGCGACCGATCCGCTCAAATTCTCGTTCTGACGGTGTCGAGATGGGCACCGTAGAGATGAGCGAGCAACGGCCGGTCGGCGCGATCCTGAACATGCTTGGGCTGCTCGGGATCTCGTTGATCCTGATGGTCGCGTTCGCCTATCAGCTTGCGCTCGGCGAGCTGCCTTGCCCGCTTTGCCTGTTGCAAAGGGCTGGGTTCATCGCGGTCGGCATGGGGTTCCTGTTCAACATGCGCCTCGGCGAACGCGGGTCTCACTACGCGATGATTCTCGTTTCCAGCCTCGTCACCGGCTGCATCTCGATGCGGCAGGTGTCGCTGCATCTTGCGCCCGGCGATCCAGGATACGGCTCGGCGCTGTTTGGGCTGCATTTCTACACCTGGGCGCTGATCGCGGCGATCGGGATCGTCTGTTATGTCGCGCTCGTCTTCATCCTGAAGGATGTGACCGGCAAGCGAGACGGGGACGCGCCTTTGAACGGTGCGGCATCGAACACGGTCTTCGCGATCTTTGCGTTGCTGGTCGCCGCCAATCTCTTGTCCACCGTGCTGGAGTGCGGCGCGGGGCAGTGCGACGACAACCCGGTTCGCTATCTCCTGCTCAAGTGATCGGATTGAAGCGGCCGTCGTGCAGGAACGCGATCGTCTGCTCGATCGCGACGGCATTTCGTGGAAGTCCGGTGTGCGATGCCTTGACGACGATGTGGTCGGCCATGTCGGCCAGTTTCGCGCTTGCGACTGAAACCCGTCCGTCATTGGGCCGCGGCAGGACAAAGGCCGAGGCGATTGGCGCGATGGTGCGGCATCCCGCGATGACGCCGATCGCATAATCGGGCGGCGGCAGGGCGGCGAGCACAGGGGGCTGGGCTGTCGAAAGCTGCAAGCCGGCCGGCCCGAAAACAGCGCGGTAGAGCGAGAGGTCCTTCAGGAGATCGGCGACTTCGCTGCCGCCGTTGGGCGTGCCCAGCATCACGACGCGGCCGAGCCGCACCGGTCGATATCGCGCGATGTAAACCCTCGTGAGCAACCCGCCCATGGAATGGGCGACGAAGTGGATAGCGCCGTCGCATTGCGCTGCAAACGCGGCGACCGGCGCGTGGATGTCTTCCGCAAGCTCCTCGAGCGGCTTCTTGCGGCTGAGGTAGTCGAGATTGAGCGTGGCGAAGCCGTGACGCTGCAACGCCCGATCCAGCCTCTTCAGCGTCCAGGCACCGACGCCGATGCCGTGAAGCAGGACCACGCCGTCGCACCGGGCTTCCGCCGGAGCGACGTCCGTGGACTTGTCGTCTTTAGGCAACCTCGCGCTCCGGCGAGGACGCCTGCTCGCGGGCCATCGTCGTTGCCGTGACATAGTCGGTCTTGCCGGTGCCGAGTAACGGTACCTTGTCGACCACCATGATCGCCGCGGGCACGGTCAGCTCGGACGCGCCGATCGCCTTGGCCTGGCCCTGCATCGCACTGCGCTCGGCGGTCTTCTCCGTCGTCAGCAGCACGATGCGCTCGCCCTTGCGCTGGTCGGGGATCGACACGGCAACCGAGGCGGCCTGCGGCCACAGCGCCGTCGCGATGCTCTCGACCGCCGACAGCGAGACCATTTCGCCCGCGATCTTGGCGAAGCGCTTGGCGCGGCCCTTGATGGTGATGAAGCCGGCCGCGTCGATCGCCACGATGTCGCCGGTGTCGTGCCAGCCCTCGGCGAGAGGTTCGAGCACGCCGGGATTTTCGGCCCTGAGGTAACCGAGCATCACGTTCGGTCCGCGCACCGACAGGCGTCCGCCTTCCTCGATGCCGGGGACCGGATCGAGGCGGCTTTCCATCAGCGGTGACAGGCGGCCGACGGTGCCGGGACGGTTGGCCATCGGCGTGTTCATCGCCAGCACCGGCGCGGTCTCGGTGACGCCGTAGCCTTCCAGGATGCGGATGCCGTAGCGTTCCATGAACACCTGACGTGTGCGATCCTTCACCGCCTCGGCACCGGCGATCACCAGGCGCAGCGTGCGGAAATCGTAGGCATGCGCCGAACGGGCGTAGCCGGTGAGGAAGGTGTCGGTGCCGAACAGGATCGTGGCGCCGGTCTGGTAGATCAGCTCCGGCACGATGCGGTAGTGCAGCGGCGAGGGGTACATGTAGATCGGAATGCCCGCGAGCAGCGGCATCATCATTCCGCCGGTGAGCCCGAACGAGTGGAACACCGGCAGCACGTTGAATACCTTGTCATTGGCATTGGCATCGACCCGGGCCAGCGCCTGCGCCGCGTTGGCGAGGATATTGCGGTGGGACAGCACCACGCCCTTGGGCGTGCCTTCCGAGCCCGAGGTGAACAGCACGACGGCCGGATCATTCGCCTGGCGGGCGACGCGCGGCGCAGTGCCCGCGAGCAGCCCCTTGATCTTGTCGGCCGTGCCGATCGAGGCGCGGACGTCCTCGAGATAGACGACGCGGGCCTCCGCGGAGATCGCAGCCATCAGCTTGTCGAGTTTGCCCTTCTCGATAAAGGCCTTCGACGTCAGCACGGTCTTGACCTGCGCGGCCTTCATGGCGGCGAGGACGTTGACCGGGCCGGCCGAGAAGTTGAGCATGGCCGGGACCCGCCCGATGCTTTGCAGCGCCATGAAGACGACGGCGACGCCCGCGGAATTCGGCAGCAGTACGCCGACATTTTCGCCGGCCGTGGTGCCGGTTTCGAGCTTGCGGCTCAACACCTGCGCGCCGAGGATCAGCTTGCGATAGGTCAGCTTGGTGCCGAGCGCGTCCTCGATGATCACCTTGCCGGTATCGCGGTCGCGATAGGCATGTCCGAGCGCTTCGAACAGCGTGTGATCGAGCATGGCGTTCTTGACCATGGCGTCGATCGTCACGTCCTGGAGCGCGGCGCCCGCGGCATTGCGGCGTGCCTTGCCCTTCAGCGCCGGATCGACCGGAAGCTTGACCGGCGGCAGGATCGTGACCGTCACCCGCGGAAACCAGGAGCGCTTGATCTGGTTGGAGTTGAGGTAGCTGAGATGCGAGCGCTGCGCGCCTTCGATCCGGACGGGCACGACCACCGCATCGGCCTTGTCCGCGATCATCGCGGTGCCGTCATAGACCTTCATCAACGAGCCGGAGACGGTGATGCGTCCTTCCGGGAAGATCACCACCGGTTCGCCGGCGGCGACGAGCTTGATCAGGTCGCGTGCGGCCAGCGGCTTGGTCGGGTCCATGGTGTAGTGCTTGACGACGCGCAGGAACGGCTTGGCCCACCAGGCCTTGGCGATGCCGGTGTCCACGGCGAAGCTCGCATCGATCGGCAGGACGGCGTGCAGCAGCGGGCCGTCGATCAGGCTGACATGGTTGGGCGCGATCAGCATGCGCGTGCCCGGAGGCGGCAGGTTCTCGAGCCCGCGAACCTCGGTGCGGAACAGCGCGCGGAACAGCAGCCCGCCGAGGTCGCGCACGCCTTCCTTGCCCCACTTGGTCAGCACGAACCACACCGCGCCGAAGCTGGCGACGCCAAGGCCGAAGAAGATCCAGCCGATATGGAGGCCAGCCGCCTGCAGCAGCGCGACGAACAGCGAGCCGATCACCATGAAGGCGGCTTGCAGCACGTTGCCGGCGGCGATGATGCGAGCGCGCTCGGTCGGTTGCGACCAGGCCTGGACGGCAGCAAAGGACGGAACGACGAACAAGCCACCGCCGAATGCGAAGGCGGCGAAATCGATCAGCATGCGCAGGCCGGCGAACGAGGTCGCGAAGTCGACCGCGGCGATGTCCTGCCCCTTGGCGGTCACACCGATGGCCCAGGCGAGATCGAGGCCGGCAAACCCCATGATGATCGCGCCGATCGGCACCAGCGCGAGGTTCGGGCGGACGTGGCTCAGGCTGGCCGCGAACAGCGAGCCGATGGCGATGCCGATCGCGAACGTCGCGAGGCACAGCGTCACCACGCCTTCGGTGCCACCGACGACGTCCTTGACCAGCGCCGGCAGCAGCGACAGCACGATGGCGCCGACCAGCCAGAACCACGAGACGATCACGGTGCCGTCCCACAGCCGCTTGTCCGCGTAGAGCGTCTTCAACAGGCCGACCGTCGAGGTCCAGGGATTGGCGTTGACGGGCAGGTCGGGTGCCGACGGCGTGGTCTGCGGAATGCGGGAGGCGAAGGCCCAGGACAGCAGGGCCAGCACGACCACGGCCGATGCGACCCAGCCCATATGCGCGGAGCCGGCCACGAACTGGCCGCCGGCGACGGTGCCGAGCAGGATGGCCATGAAGGTGGCGCCTTCGACCAGCGCGTTGCCGGTCGCGAGCTCTCCGAGTTCGAGCTGGTCCGGCAGCATGGCGTATTTCACGGGGCCGAACAGGGCGGCGATGGTGCCGAACAGCGCGAGCGCCGTGAACAGCAGCGGCACCGAGTGCAGGAAGAAGCCGGCGGCGGCAAAGGCCGCAGCAAAGATCTCCGCGAATTTGAGCCGCCGCGCGACGACGGATTTGACGTATTTGTCGGCGAGCTGGCCGCCGAGCCCCGACAGGATGAAATAGGGGAATATGAAGACGGCGCCTGCGACCGTCACCAGCGCATCGCCGTGACCGGTTGCGGCACTGTAAAGCAGGATGATGACGAGTGCGTTCTTGAGCACGTTGTCATTGAGCGCCGAGAAAAATTGCGCCCAGAACAGCGGCGCGAAGCGGCGTGACGACATCAATTCCCTGATCATGACAAGTCCTGTTTTGGGAAGGCAGCCTGAGATTGTTACGTTGTCGGTGAGGCGTCACGACCGGAAGCTTACGGGACGAACGATGGCTCGATGACGACGGTCGCCGGCCTGCTCTGTCCCCTCGACCCTTCCGAGCCTGTTGGTCTCCAAATGGTCTCGTTAGGTTCGCAAATATCTGGTCGCAGCCGTGGTTGGGACGGACCGGCCGCGCTTTTTCGGATACCGCGCGGAGCGATGAGGAAAAGTTGAACCGCATCGCCAAAGGCCGCGACATCGGCTGCGAATGTCGGGACATGGTAAGTCCTTCCTTGCAACCGGGTCTTACATTCGAGCCGACCGGAACGTCCCGGGTGCGCCCGCCTCACGTGAGATGAGCGAGGTGGCGAAAGGGCGAGAGGCGGCCGAGCAGGCTGAACCGGCGGCCCGCGTGACGGCTACGGGCGCGGCTCGCCCGCCACATCCGGAAGGTCGCGCGGCGCTCGGTGAGCACGCCGGCAATGTCGCAGGCATTTGCGATGCGATCGACCGGCGCCATCACGAACTTGAGGACGGCCCGGCCAAGTCCGGTCACGAGAGCCGCAGCGTCATCGACGAAGGTGGAGGCGATATCAACAGCGAGGGTTTGCATTTTGCAAATCTCCGGATTAATTTGAACAATGTTCAGATGAGTAGCTTGAAAATGAACAATGTTCAAGAAGAATCGCCACGCGACCAGAAAAAAAGTCGGCGGAGGCTCCTGATCCTGGAGATCGCCCGCGGCATCATTTCAGCTAAGGGGCTGAGATCATTGAAGGTTCGGGACGTCGCGGAGGCCGCCGGTTGCTCGGTGGGCAGCGTCTATAACGAGTTCGGCGACTTCGACGGGGTGATCCTGACGGTGAACCGGGAGACCGTTCAGGCGCTGACGGTACGGCTCGCCGAGGTTCCGGCCGAGGACCCCGTTCGCCAGCTCTACGGGTTTGCCGAGACTTATCTCGAATTCTTCGCCGAGCACGCAAACCTGCTGCGCTCGCTGTTCGAGCATCGGATGGAGGACGATCGTCCTTATCCCGACGACATCCTTCAGATGGTGATGGACGCTTTCGCGCTGATGCATCCAGCCCTGGTGCGGCTGCTACCGGCTGCGGACGACGTGAGGATCGCGCTGCTGTCGCGCACGCTGTTTTCCGCCGTGCATGGAATCATCTCGCTCGGCCTGGAGGAGCGCATGGTGGCGGTGCCGCCCCAGATGCTGCGCCAGCAGGTCGAGCAATTCCTCGATACGCATCTCGCCGGCCTCGGGATCGTGCCGGTCGGCGCACGGTCGCCTTGAGGAGACCAAGCGGCTACCACGCGTATCGCAGGCTCGCGGTGCCGGAATAAGTGGTGCTGCGCGCCGCGAACTCGCCGTCGAACTTCGCCGACAAGGCAACGCCGTTCGAAAACTTCAGCTCGGCACCTGCGGATGCGAGCGCGGTGTTCTTTGCCGGCGTTGCACCGTTGACGATGAAGCTCGCGCCGGGCAGCGCCTGGAATGCAGCGACGAGCGTCGGGTCGCTCACCCAATCATGGGCCCAGGCCGCGCGGCCGCGCAACGTGAGGATCGAGTTCGGCGTGACCAGCGTCGCGCGGTCGAAGCGCGCGCCGAGCTCACTCCGTGTGTCGGAGGCCGTGCGTCCCTGATAGGTCAGGCCAAAGCCGCTGCCGGCCAGATCGGCCTCGGTATAGGTCGGTGTGCGAAAAGCCTGCGCCTGCGCCGCCACATACGGCGTGAAGCCGCCTATCGGCGTGGCGAAGCGATAGCCGCCCTCGATACGGCCTCCGACGGTTTGCGCGTCGAACTTGGCGGTGAGCTGGTTGCCGAACGGCGCGAGCCGGTCTGTCGACATCCAATGATTGGCCACGGCGAGAGAGGCGGCGAAATAGGCCGGCCCTGTGCGCACGGCGGTGTAGACGCCGGCCTGGATTGCATCGCTCTTGCCGCCGCCGATCGCCTGCGCGAGGTCCCAATTGGTGCCGCCGCCCGACAGTGCGAAACCGACCAGCGCATCGCGGCCGAAATGATAATCGGTGCCGGCCGCGACGCCGCCGGCGCGCGCGCCGAGGTCGTGACTGCCGATCACGACGGGGTCGCCGCTGGTGCGGTTGGTGCCGCCGAACGCCGTGCCCCAAGCCGTCCAGCGCTCCGCAAAGACCGGCGCTTTCACGGCCGGTGTCCCCAGCACCTTGTTGTAGGCGAGGGCGATATCGTCCGGCAGCGCGGCGCGCTCCGCGCTGAAGCCGAGCGCCGTGTCGCCGGTGCTCATGCCACTGCGTCCACCTACGAACGGATCAAGCATGAGGCCGAGGAATTGGCTCGTGAACTGGAAGGCGCCCTGCTGGGCGCCGGTGGCGGCTTCACCCGAAAGCTGGTCCAGACTGTAACGGAGTTGGGCGTCGCTCTGGCCTGCGAAGGAGGAGAGGAAAGGCAGGTTGGGACCGAACGCGCTCAAGGCGCCGGCCACGGCCTTCTGGTTTTGCGTTTGGGCGATGGAGAGGAATGCGGCGTTGTTGTAGTTGAGCGTCAGGAAGACGCTGAACCCGTCATAGCTGAGGGAGGAAGCGAAGAGCTGCGGATTGTATCCGCTGACGGTCACGCCCGAGAAGCTGCCGGAGAGGCCCGTCGTCGTGCTGAGGATCGTATATTGCGTCGAGGGATTGTAGGCGCCCGCAAGCGAGGTGACGGCGACGGTGCCGCCGGTCAGCGTCGCGCTCACGGCGGCAATCTTGTCGGATTGTCCGGCCGCGTTGACCGAGATCGCGTAGGTCGACCCCGACTGGAACGCCGCATCGCCGTTGACGATGAGCTGACCGAGATTGCCGGGCGCAACCCTACCGCCCGACACCACGATGAGCGTTCCGATCATGCCACTGCCACTGAGCGTGCCGCCGCTGACGACCGTCGCGATGTTGGGCATCGAGCCGTTCACCTCGAGGGTGCCGGCCAGGACATTCATGCTCGCGATTTCGGTCGTCGAGCCGTTCAGCGTCCAGGTCGAGCTGCCGGTCTTCTCCAGAGCCTCGAATTCCCGGAACTGATTGGACGCACCGAATGTGCTGAGGTCGAACGCAGCGTTGGCGGTCCCGCCCAGGCGCAACGTGTCCGCTCCGTTGCCGCCCACGACCCAGCCCGTGATGTTCGATCCCGCGCGCAGCTCGAAGACATCGTTGCCGTCCTTGAGGTCGACAGCAATGCTGACGCCGTTGCTGCTGATCGCGCCTGAGTTGATAATGGTGTCCTGATTGTTCGAGCCGAAGATTGCAGTGCCCGAGGCATTCGATATCGTGCCGGCGTTGTTGATGGTGTTGCCGCTCGCCGCGCCGTTGAGATCGATGGCTGCGGGGCCGTTGCCCTGGACAATGCCGCTCGACAGGATGTTCACCTGATTGCCTGCTGACCCGCCGAAGATGCCGATGCCGGCGGTTCCGGCAGCGCCGCTTCCAACCGTACCTCCGATCAAGACGATGTTGTTGTTCGAACCGGCCAGACCGAGCGCCGTCGTGCCGACGGTCGGTGATCCAATTGCGGCACCCGCATCCACGGTGATTGTATTGTTGCCGCCGCCTGACACGATGATGCCGTCGCTGTTGGCTGGCGCGACCGACGCATTGCCGAGAACCTTGATCGCGCTATTCGATGTCGTGTCGAAGACAATGCCGGCAAAGGCAGGGTCGTTCAGGGATGTCGGGCTGCCGTCGCCGACGTTGACGGTGACGCCGCTGACCCCTGACGCTGTTCTTACCAGGGTATTGCCCATCCCGATGCAGGTAATTGAGTCGCCTGACTGAAGCGCCGTCTGCGAGCCGGCCCCGGTAATCACACATGCCGCTTCCGCCGGCATGATAAACTAGGGCAGCGAGCTACCGAGGGCTCCGATCGCGGTGCTCAAGAGAACCGCACGCCGCCGGGACGTCGTCGCACGAACGATATTGCGCGGGGTCATCAAATGATTCCAAGGCACTTCCAAACTCCTCTCGCGGCGCGGTCCGGGCGGATTCGCGCCCGCAGCATCGGTCGGTGCTATGCTTAGCGAGAGAGGTCCCGGCCATCGTGGACCGGCGCGCAATGTGATGTGTCCGAATGCGAAGAGCGCCATTTTTTCAGAGCCATGTGGCCGCCACGTCACAACTGCGCCGTGTCACTGTATTGTCTGGTGCGCCGGGGTGGATCGGGGCGCCATCGGGTGGGCCTGAGGCGAACTCAACCCCGATTGCGATGGCACCCGGACCGTCGAGATGAAATTGCGAGCGGACGGCTATCAGCCTCGCGCTGCGACGGCCTCGCGCGGGCGGGCAACGACGACGACGTCCGGTCTGCCGTTGTCGGCCTGTACCCGGTTGCGCCCCTTTTCCTTGGCGCGGTAGCAGGCGGCATCCGCGCGCCGCATGGCGTCCTCGAGCGTGGTGTTGCCGTCCGCGATACAGGCGACGCCGATGCTGGCGGTCACCGCAAAGCAACGATCGTCCCAGGCGAAGGTGAACAGCTCGAGCGATCTGCGCAGGCGTTCGGCGATATCGACGGTGGTCGAGGGCGAGCACTGCGGCAGGATCAGGCCGAATTCGTCGCCGCCGAGCCGGGCCACCAGATCATGCGGTCCCCGCTCCTGTTGCAGCAGGCGCGAGACCTGGCAGAGCAGGCGGTCGCCGGCGAGGTGGCCACAGGTGTCGTTGACGCTCTTGAACTGGTCGAGGTCGAGCAGGATCAGGCCCAGCGAACCCGCCGCGGTCGTGTCCAGCACGCTTTGCAGGCGCGCCTCGAAGGCGCGGCGGTTGGACAGGCCGGTCAACCAGTCGTGCGATGCCTGCCATGCCAGGCGCTCCTTCTCGGCATGCAACGCATCCTCGAACGCTTGTCGTTGCAGCATCAAGCGCCGCGTGTGCCAGATCAGGAGCAGGATCAGCGTCGCGGCCGCCACGATGTTGATGCACGTCAGCGTTACCTTGATGGCGCGGGAGCCTTCGCCGAGGACAGTCGAGAACCGCTTTGCATGCACCGTGAACTGCGTGTTGAGCTCCGAGAGCCGCGACGACAGCAGCCGCAGGCGGTCGCGGTCCTCAATGGGTCCGTGCGCCAGCTCGGACCGGATGACCTCGCCGAACACGCTGAGCTCCAGCAGCATGGGATCGGTGGCCGCCCACTCGTGGATCGCTTCCTGGAGGAAGCTGACGCGGCTGAAATAACGGAATAGCCAGATCAATCCCGGAACGTCATCGGGATGGTTGCCGCCTTGCAGAAACCCGACGCGGGCGGCCTCGACGTCGACCGGATCGCGCTCGAGTGCCCAGCGCGCGAACTCATCGCCGATGGGAACGGCAAGGGACGCCTGGTAGTGGGTGAACTGGCTGGGTTCGCCTGAATGCAGATAGAGATTGAGGAAATAGACGGCGTTCTTCTGTGACCGCGACCACATTGCTTCGCCCGCGACATAGGCGCGGACCGATGACATCACCTCGAGGCTGAATCCCGCGATCGTTGCCTGGAGCACGACGACCATCACGAATGGCGAGACAAGTTTGATGACGTGAAGGAAACTACGCCCCTTCGTCGACGTCGCTGTTCTGCGAAACACCCTGCATTCCCCAAATCGATCAACGACCCCACCGGAGCGTCGCGCCTGCAACGCCAAGTAGAGGGGAAAGTTGCTTAACTCGACCCCAAGGACGCAGGCGACTGCACTGCAGGGTGAAAGCGTCGTGAAGCGGATGCCCGCAGATCGTTGCAAATGCCGACGAACCGGAACCGATGCGGTCGTGGCGAACCAATGCCTCGCATTCGTCCTGCGCGGTTTACCTGATCGAGAGAGTTTGGTCCGGCGCTAGACCAGCACCGGCTTGCGCACCCGGCCAGCGTCGCCGAACACGCGCAAATAGCGTTCGATCTCGGATGGCATGCCGGTCGCCTTCTCCGGATTGTCAGAGAGCTTGACGGCCGGGTGGCCGTCAACCGACGACACCTTGCAGACCAGCGAGATGGGATCGAGATTGAACGAGCCGTCCGGCGGGCAGCCGACGAAATCATTGGTGAGGTTGGTGCCCCAGCCGAAAGAGAGCCGCGAGCGACCGGAGAAGTGGTGATAGGTCTCCTCGATCGAGCCGACATCCATCGCATCGGAGAAGACGAGCAGCTTGTCCTTGGGGTTGCGGCCCTTCTTTTCCCACCATGCGATGATCTCCTCGCCGGCCTGGATCGGTGGTGCGCTGTCGGGGCGGAAGCCGGTCCAGTCGGCGACCCATTCCGGCGCATCGCGCAGGAAGGATTTGGTGCCGAAGGCGTCGGGCAGCGCGATCAGGAGATTGCCGCCATAGGTCTGGCGCCATTGGTCGAGAATGCGATAGGGCGCCCAGCGCAACTCCTCGTCGTCCTTGGCAAGCGCAGCCGCGACCATCG
Source organism: Bradyrhizobium sp. MOS001 (assembly GCF_004634465.1). Classification (NCBI taxonomy): domain Bacteria; kingdom Pseudomonadati; phylum Pseudomonadota; class Alphaproteobacteria; order Hyphomicrobiales; family Nitrobacteraceae; genus Bradyrhizobium; species Bradyrhizobium sp. MOS001. The sequence goes on along the minus strand of NZ_SPVJ01000020.1, from coordinate 66,480 downwards.
GCAGCTCATGCGCATTGGTGCCGATGGCTTCGAGATCATTGTCCATCGCCAGCAGCACGTTGGAGGTGCCGATGAAGGACGGGCCCAGGCCTTCCTTCACCGCCTCGACGCACCAGCGTTGCCAGAGGAAGCCGTGCCGGCGGCGGGTGCCGAAGTCGGAGAGCCGCAAATTCTCGAGCTGGCGCAGCCGCTCGACCTTGGTCCACAGCTTGGCCTTGGCGCGGGCATAGAGCACGTCGAGCTCGAAGCGGCCGCGGCCCTTCATCGCGGCGCGCGACCGCAACTCGTTGAGGATGGCGAGCGCCGGAATTTCCCACATCGTGGTGTGGGTCCAGGGCCCGTGGAAATGCAGCTCGTACTGGCCCTCGACCTTGCGCAGCTCGTATTCGGGCAGCCGGAATTCGGCCAGCCAGCGGATGAAGTCCGCCGAGAACATGTGGGTCTTGCCGTAGAAGGTGTTACCGGCAAGCCAGATCAGCTCTTTCTTGGCGAAGCGGATGGTGCGGGCGTGGTCGAGCTGGGCACGCAGCTCGCCCTCGTCGATGATCTCGGCCAGCCGCACATGGCGCGAGCGGTTGATGACCGAGAAGGTCACCTGCTGATCCGGATAGTCCTCCCGAATCATCTGTAACATCAATAGCTTGTAGAAGTCGGTATCCAGCAGGCTGCGGATGATGGGGTCCAGCCGCCAGCTATGATTGTAGGTCCGGCTCGCAATATCGGTCACTGTCATGGGACAATTCTAGCGTGGCGGCCCTCGCGCAACCAGTGGGTTTGGCGAAGGGCAGACTTCCCTGAAACCGTAACCGAGGCTCAGTCTCCGGCCGCCGTTGCCGCCACGGTTTCGAGCTGGCCGCGGATCCAGCGATGGGCCGGGTCTTTCTGATAGCGCTGATGCCAGACCATGAACATCGGCAGCTCGGCCAGCGTCTTTGTCCGCGACGCCAGCGGAATCGGTACATGCGCAAAGCCGCGCATCACACCGGAGGCGAGCAGGCTCGGCATGCTGGCCAGCATCTGCGAGCCGCGCAGGAAGGGCGGCACGCCGGAAAAGCTCGGCACGGAGATGGCGATGTCACGAAGAAAGCCGTTCGCCGCCAGCCGGCGGTCGAAGTCGAGCCGCTCGTTGTCGGTATAGACCACCGTGATGTGGCGTGCCGCGAGATAGGCGCTGCGGCCGGCCGGCGCGGTGCGCGCCTTGGGATCGAAGTAGCAGACGTAGTGATCGCTGAGCAGCCGCTTCTGCACGATGTCCACGCCGGATGGCGGCAGCGGCGTGACCATGAGATCGCAGCGGTTTTCGCGCAGCATCGCGGGCGACGGCGACTGCGAGGGGATCACGCGCAGGTTCAGGCTCCTGACCTGTCCCGCGACATGATCGAAGAACCGCGGCAATAGCAGATCGCGCTGGAAATCGTTGGCGGCGATCGTCAGCGATAGCTGCGCGCGCGCCGGCTCGAAGGTGACGCCGCCGGCAAAGCTGCGCATCTCGTCGATCAGCGCCCGCGCTTTCGCAGCCAATGCCTGGGCGTGGGCGGTGGCGACGATGCCGCGGCCGGATTTGGCAAACAGCGGATCGCCCGCGATCCGCCGCAGCTTGTTCAGCCCGTGACTGACCGCCGATTGCGTCAGACCGAGCCGCGTCGCTGCCGCCGTGACCGAACCTTCCTCCAGCACGGCAAGGAACAGTTCGAGGGCGTGGCCGTCGAGCGCCAAATGATCGATTTCCTTCATGTAATTCATTATAATCGATCTATTTATCTTGAGAATAGATCGTCCCATGATCTCCCGATAAGCCGCGCCCCCCGGACCCGGGCGCCACAGGGAGAGACAACGCCGATGAACGTCCAGGCGCCAGCCTTGCAGGATCCCCGCCTCAACCGACCCGAGCCGTTCACGCCGCGCGACGGCGGCTTCTTCCAGCGCGACCATTCGATCCATCCGCCGGCGCATGCGCCCGGCTACAAATCCTCGGTGCTGCGCTCGCCGCGCCAGCCGCTGCTGTCGATCGAGAACTCGGTCTCGGAGATCACGGGTCCGGTGTTCGGCCACAACGATCTCGGCCCGCTCGACAATGATTTGATCCGCAACTACGCCAAGGATGGCGATCCCGTCGGCGAGCGCATCATCGTCCATGGCCGCGTGCTGGACGAGACCGGCCGCGGCGTGCCGAACACGCTGGTCGAGTTCTGGCAGGCCAATGCCGGCGGCCGCTACCGGCACAAGAAGGACACCTATCTCGCCCCGATCGATCCGAATTTCGGCGGCTGCGGCCGCGCGCTGAGCGACGACACCGGCTACTATTATTTCCGCACCGTGAAGCCGGGCCCCTATCCCTGGCGCAACTTCGTCAACAGCTGGCGTCCCGCCCACATCCACTTCTCGGTGTTCGGCTCGGGCTTTGCGCAGCGGCTGATCACCCAGATGTATTTCGAGGGCGATCCCCTGATCCCGGTCTGCCCGATCCTGACGACGATCCCGGACAAGGACGCGCTCGACCGCCTCGTGGCGCCGCTCGACCTCAACGCCTCGACGCCGTTCGACTCGCTCGCCTACCGCTTCGACATCGTGCTGCGCGGCCAGCGTTCCACCTATTTCGAAAATCGCACCGCGGGGAATTGAGCCAATGCCGCAGCCGCTCGACTATCTCAAGGAAACCGCCTCGCAGACCGCCGGGCCCTACGTTCATATCGGCCTGATCCCGGCCATGGCCGGCTTCGACATTTTTGAGAAGAACTTTTCTAACGTGCTGGTGACGCCGAACACGCCAGGCGAGCGCATCACGCTGGAGGGCAAGGTGTTCGACGGCAGCGGCACGCCGCTGCGCGATGTGCTGCTCGAAATCTGGCAGGCCAACGCAACCGGCCGCTATAACCATCCGGCCGATCGCCCGGCCAGCTCGGTGGACGATGAGTTTCGCGGCTGGGGCCGCGCCGGCTCGGATTTCGACAGCGGCCTCGTCACCTTCGAGACCATCAAGCCGGGCGCGATCACGGACAAGGCAGGCCGCAAATGCGCGCCGTACGTCAATATCTGGATCGTCGCGCGCGGCATCAACATCGGTCTCAATACGCGACTCTATTTCTCCGACGAAGAAGCCGCGAATGCCGCCGACCCCGTGCTCAACCTGGTCGAGCCGCCGGTGCGGCGCGCGACGCTGATCGCCACGCGCGGTGAGCGCGCCGGCAAGGTCGTGTACTCCTTCACGATCAATCTGCAGGGGGCGGAGGAGACGGTGTTCTTCGACGTCTGACGATCCGCCGATCGCCGCGCAGGATCATTCCACCTGGTCGCCTCGATTGACCGATCCGCGCGTGGCGGCTTGCGGTGGTTGCGGGCGCATCTCGCGCGATCCCGGCCGCTCGGCCGGGGCGCGCCCCACTCTTGGCTTCAGCTCCGTCAAATCGATGAAGACGTCGGCCTGCCGGCGCAGTTCGTCGGCCACCATGGGAGGCTGGCTCGCAAGCGTGGAGACGACCGTCACGCGGACGCCGCGGCGTTGCACGGCTTCCACCAGTGAACGAAAATCCCCATCGCCCGAGAACAGCACGATCTGATTGACGTGCTCGGCGAGTTCCATGGCATTCACGGCGAGTTCCACATCCATGCTGCCCCTCATCTTGCGGCGGCCGGTCGTGGCGTCAACGAACTCCTTGGCGAGCTTGGTGACGACGGTGTACCCGTTATAGTCGAGCCAATCGATCAATGGGCGGATTGACGAGTATTCCTGATCCTCGCTCACGGTCGTGTAGTAGAAGGCTCGCAGCAGCGTACCTCGGCCGTGGAATTCGCCGAGCAGGCGCCTGTAGTCGATATCGAAACCGAGCGCCTTGGTGGCGGCATAGAGATTGGGGCCATCGATGAAGACCGCAATCTTCTCAAGCGAAGACATTATGCACTAATCCCCAGTTCCGCATTGAAGCCGGCAGGTTCAGCCGCCAGGGCTGTGTGCCGGCCGGAAAACGCCGAAGTCGCCGATGGCCCGCGGAAAAAGGCGGCGCAGACGGCCGGAGGGGGGGCCGTCCCGCGCCAGTTAAGGGAGGTTGCTGCTATCAGCGCCAGGATTCCGAATGCAGTCACGTTAAGGCGGGCGCATGCCACGCTCAATTGTACGGAGGTAAACGGCGCGTATCCAAAGGGTTGGATGCTCTATACGAAGGTAAGTGGCGCGCTGGTTCGGATCTCGACAGCCCGGCGCGATCACGAATGGCCTCAAGCTTCGCCGCCATGGAGCTGGGCGCGAAAGGCGCGCGGCGACAGGCCCGTGGCTGCGGCATAGACGCGGCTGAAATAGGCGGGATCCTCGAAGCCGAGCGCGTAGGCGATCGTCGAGACCGGCAAATTGGTGTAGACGAGGTTGCGACGCGCCTCGCGGATCAGCCGGTTGAGGATCAGGTGCGAGGCGGTGTCGCCGGTCGCCGCCCGCGTCAGCCGGTTGAGATGGGTCGGCGTGATCGACAGCGCGCCTGCATAGTCCGCAACGCTCCAGCGTTCCAGATGATGCTGTTCCAACAGCGCCTCGAAGCGGCGGAACAGCCCGCTTTCCGCCGTGCCGTTGCCGCCGCTCTCGCTGGTGAGCGCGCGGGCCACCAGCCCGATCATGGCCGCCGACAGTGCACGCAGCACGTGCGCGCGGCCGAAATCGCGCGCGGCGTGCTCGGCGAAGATCTGCTTCATGGTGGTGCGGATCTGCGGCGTGCCGCGCACCACGGCCGATCGGGACAGGGCGCCGCGCAGTCCTTCCGAGGCAAGCAGTGCCTCGTCCAGAATTTCCGCAGCGATGGTCAGCACCCAGCCCTGGGTATCGGGCTCGAAGCGGAAGCCGTGGACATGGCCGACCGGCACATTGACGACCTGCATTGGCCGGAGCGGCACCACGCGCCCGTCAAGCGTCGCCTCGCCACCACCGCGCTCGATCAGCAGCACCTGGTGCAGCCGCGCATGGCGGTGCACGGCCAGCGTCCAGTCGTGCAGCACCGAGCGTGACGCGATCGTCTCGCAATGCACGACGTCGGGCAGATCGCCGGACTCGCCGAAGAGGTTGTAGACCCGGATTGCCGGGGCTGAGGCTGCGGTTTTCATGTTCGAATAGTACAAGACAAAGACGAAACCCTCCATCGGTTTGCGGCGGCGGATCTGCAAAAAACGCAGCGACGGGAGGACGTAAAAATGAAAGTTCAGGTGTGCATCATCGGCGGTGGACCGTCCGGGCTGCTGTTGTCCCAGCTTCTGCATCTGAAGGGCATCGATACGGTCGTGCTGGAGAAATACAGTCGCGACCACGTGCTCGCCCGCATCCGTGCCGGCGTGCTCGAGCACGGCTTCGCCAGGTTGATGCGCGAGGCGCAGTGCGGCGAGCGGATGGACCGCGAGGGCGAGATCCACAACGGTTTCGAGATCGCGCATGACGGCGTGCTCTCCCATATCGACCTGCACAAGCATTCCGGTGGCAATTCGGTGCTGGTCTACGGCCAGACCGAACTGACGCGCGACCTCTACGAGGCGCGCGATCGCCTCGGCGGCAAGGTCGTGCACAACGCCGAGGACGTGACGCCACACGATCTGACGTCGGACCGGCCCTACGTGACCTATCGATCGAACGACGAGATCGTCCGCATCGATTGCGATTACGTCGTTGGAGCCGACGGCTTTCACGGCGTCAGCCGCAGGTCCATCCCGAAGGACGTGCTGCGCGAATACGAGAAGGTCTATCCGTTCGGCTGGCTCGGCGTGCTGTCGCGTACGAAACCGGTGTCGCCTGAGCTGATCTATGTGAAGCATGAACGCGGCTTTGCGCTCTGCTCGCTGCGCTCACAAGTGCTGAGCCGCTACTACGTCCAGGTGCCGTTGACCGACAAGGTGGAGGACTGGAGCGACGATGCATTCTGGACGGAGCTGAAGCGCCGTCTGCCGGACGAGGTCGCCGGCTGCCTGATCACCGGGCCCTCGATCGAGAAGAGCATCGCGCCCCTGCGCAGCTTCGTCGCCGAGCCGATGAGCTACGGCCGCCTGTTCCTCGCCGGCGATGCCGCCCACATCGTGCCGCCGACCGGCGCGCGCGGGCTCAACAGCGCGGCGTCCGACATCTACTATCTCTACCACGCCATGCTTGCGCATTATCAGCACGGCGACGATTCCGGCCTTGCGGGCTATTCCGCCAAGGCGCTTGCGCGGATATGGAAAGCGCAGCGCTTTTCGTGGTGGATGACGATGCTGCTGCATCGTTTTCCCGACCGTTCCGAATACGAGGACCGGCTTCAGCAGACGGAGCTCGAGTACCTGCTCTCGTCCGAGACGGCGCAGCGACTGCTCGCGGAGAATTATGTGGGATTGCCGTTTTAGCGACGGTTTGTGACCGCTCAGCCGACGTTGCCGCTCCAAAGGGGAGCTCTCCTCGCGGCACGAGGCGAGTTCGCCCGTCAGGCCGGTTCCCTTTCAATAAGTGGTGACGGACGCCGAAATGCTCTGTTGCCTCGTGCGATCGTTCCTACCTCCTCAACCGAACAGGAGGGCGCAGCGATGACGAACACAGCGCTTGTGGTCGGCGCCAGCGGTATTGTCGGCAGCAATCTCGCCCGCCATCTCAGCGATCGCGGCTGGCAGGTGCTTGGGCTCGCAAGGCGCCCACCAAGCGGCCTCGATGGTGTTCGTCCCATCGCGGCCGATCTGCAGGATCCGGCCTCGCTTCGCGACATCCTGGCGAGCCTTCGTCCCACTCACGTGTTTCTCGCCACATGGCTACGTCAGCCAACCGAGGCGGAAAATATCCGCGTTAACGCTGCGATGGTGCGCAACGTGCTGGGGGCACTTTCCGGCGCAGATACGCTTTCTCATGTCGCGCTGGTCACCGGGCTAAAGCATTACCTGGGACCGTTCGAGTCCTACGGTAAAGGCAGGCTGCCCGCGACGCCATTCCGCGAGGAGCAACCGCGGCTCGATGTCGAGAACTTCTACTACGCTCAGGAGGACGAACTATTCGATGCAGCCAGGCGCGGTGGTTTCAGCTGGAGCATTCACCGCCCGCACACGATCATCGGCTATGCGATAGGCAACGCCATGAACATGGGAACGACGCTTGCCGTCTACGCGACGATCTGTCGAGAAACGGGGCGGCCATTTCTCTTTCCAGGCTCGGCGATGCAATGGACCGGCCTGACGGATATGACGGATGTCAGATTGCTGGCGCGGCACCTGGAATGGGCCGCGACGACGACGGTCGCGCGAGACCAGGCATTCAACGTCGTAAATGGCGATGTCTTCCGATGGAGCTGGATGTGGGCGCGACTGGCCGGCTGGTTCGGGTTGCAGCCTGCGCCCTTTCCAGAGGAAATTTCGCCGCTTGAGCGTCAGCTTGCCGATTCAGGTCGTATATGGGCTGATATCGCGCTCAAGTATGATCTCGTCGAAAGAGACCTCTCCGTCCTTTCGTCGGCATGGCACACCGATGCCGACTTGGGCCGCCCTATCGAAGTCGTCACCGATATGAGCAAGAGCCGTAAGCTCGGCTTCCTTGAATATCAGGCGACGGACGACAGTTTTTTCGATCTCTTCAGCAGGTTGCGTGCCGCGAACGTCATTCCTTGAGCCTTCTGACGAAGAGTAAACAACCGCTACTTTCCTTCCAGCGTATTGACCGGCGTCCACTCTGGCGATGGTGGATTTGCGGCGAGGGCTTTTGCGCGCTTGGCGAACAGCGCCGACGCCGGGTCGATCTTCGCGACGCCGTCGAACGCCTCGGCCGCCTTCGCAAACTCCCTCGCCCGCCAGCACGCCAGCCCCTCCGCATACGCTGTGGCCACCTTCGTCCGCTCGGCGCTCTCCGCGCCCTTGTCCGCCAGCGGCTCGAACACCTTGATTGCCTCGCCGCGGCCGAGCACCCTGATCGCATCGAGCTCACGCCAGGCGAACGTGTCGCCGGTCTGCGCCATCGTCGTTTCCGAGGCCATGATGGCGGTGCCGTAATATTTGTTGGCGCCCTCGAGGCGCGAGGCGACGTTCACGGTGTCGCTCATCACGGTGTAGTTGAAGCGGCGGCGCGAGCCGATATTGCCGACCACGGCTTCGCCGCTGTTGAGCCCGATGCGGTGCGACAGGCCATGGCCTGCGAAGGCGGGATTGCTGGCGTTCAATTCCGCGAGCTTCTCGTGGCACTTCAGCGCGGCGTGAACCGCGTTGCGCGCGTGCGCGGGATCGTCGGCCGGCGCGCCGAACATCGCGACGATGGAATCTCCGATATATTTGTCGACATAGCCGCCATGGCTCTCGATGATGTCGGTCATGGCCGAGAGATATTCGTTCATCAGCGTCACCAGTTCGCCCGGCGTCATCGTCTCGGCGATCGAGGAGAAGCCGCTGAGGTCGGAGAAGAACATGGTGACGTTGCGCATCTCGCCGCCGAGCGCCGGCATCTTGCCGGAGGCGACCATGGTGTTGATCACTTCGGGCGCGAGATAGAAGGCAAAGCTCTGGCGCAGGAAGCGCTCGTCGCGATCGGCCAGCACGAAGCGGTAGCCGATCATCATTGCGAGCGCGGCGAGACTTGCGAGCGCGGGCTCGGTCAGCGGCAGCGCCAGCGCGTGTACGAACGCGGTGACGGCCGCGGCTGTGTAAGCGGCAGTGAGGCCGAGCCAGGCGATCAACGCGCCGCCCGGTGCGAGCATGGCGGCCGCGCATGCGATGATCGCCGCGAACACGATCGTAAGAACGGTCCGCATGGGAAAGCCGAGCTCGGTCACCGCGTCGCGCTCGATCAGGTTTCGCACGACGGTGGCATGCACGAACACGCCTGCGATATCGCTCCGGGCCTTCTGCGTGGTGTTCGTCGGGACGGGCAGGGCGCATCGCGCAGCCGGCGTCCCGTCATGTCCGCCGGACAGTCGCATCGAGGTCAGCTTGCGGTCCTCGAAGTTGAGAATGGTGCCGAACAGCACGACCTTGCCGTCGAAGGCGCGGCGGAAGAAATCGGCGTCGCCCTTTTCGAGGCAAGCCCGCAGGTCGGCGAAAGAATAGGTCGGGACATCGCGGCCCATGCCACGGTAGTTGAGCGTCAGCGTGTTCGGCAACGCGCTTGGGATGGCATAGCCAGACAATATCGTTGCGCCAGACGGCTCGATCTGCGGCGCTGCGCCGAGTGCGTGCGCAGCCAGCTCGACGGCCATAGCGGGCACCCGTTTGTCGCCGATGGAAAAGCTTAGAGGCATCCGCCGGATCACGTCGTCGGTGTCGGTATGAACGTTGAGGGCACGGACATTGTTTCTCACCGCAAGTCGCTGTGCGGGGTAGGGCACATCCGGATGGTCATTGCTGAGGATTTCGCCGAGCACCAGCTTGCCGTTGTCGGAAAGCTGCCGCAGCGCGATCAGATAGTCCCGGTCAAAGCCCTTCATCCGGGCGCCGATCGGCGCGTCACCAAAGGAAATCTCCGACTGCTCGATCGAGCTCGGAAAGATGACGTCGAAGCCGATCACCTTGGCGCCGCCATCGGCGATCCCGGTGAGCACCCGGCCGATCTCGCGTGTCCAGGTCTGGGTCGGCGATCCCTTGAAGGGCGGGCTGTCGTAGGTCTCGCCGTCGATCGCGACGACGACGACCGGAGATGTCGCGAGATCGCGGCTGTCGCCAATGATCTTGCCGCGCAGCGCCGTGAGGATATCGAGCGAGAGACCTTGCAGCGTCTGAAGCGGCGGGGACGTGAAGACTGCGCCCGCGACGAGCGCAATCAGGATCGCCGCAACGATGTCCCGTCCCCCGATCCGCCGCATCGCCCCGTCGCAGACCGCCTATTCGAGCCGCAGCAGGCGACCGACGATCGGCGTCGGCGATGACGTGGCGCTGGCATCGACCTGGAAGGCGTAGCGCTTGGCGCCGAGGATGGCGAGATAGCTGCCGCCCGGGGTCAGTGTCTTTCCGGCCTTGGCAAAGTCGTAGAACTTGCCGCCGACCATGATCTCGCTCTTGAGCGGCACGCTGATCGTGGGCTCCTTGCCGTCGGTGCGTTCGATCACCAGCGTGCTGCCGCTCTTGGCCTGCACCAGCGGGGCGACGCCATAGAGCGTCGGCAGCTTGGCCGGCGGCGCTCCCTTGGCGTCCGATCGCATGGTGCGGAAGGTCGTTGCGGCGCTCTGGTTGGCCTCGCGCTCGGACAGTTTTGCCGCATTGGTATCGCAGGGCACCTTCTCGCGCTTGACCTCGCCGAGCTGCACGGTGCTCTGCTCGGCGCCGACCAGGACGACGCCTTCGCTGATGGTCTCGCGCTGGCAGGATTTGAGGTAGCTGAGCGTGATGCTGGCCTTGGGCCCGAGCTTGATGATCTTGCCGGGCGCCACGTAGTCCATGAACGCGATGCCGTCGACCTTGCCTTGGACGTCCTCGACGATCGCGGCAGGGGTCTCCGCCAAAGCGGGGGCCGCAAGACAGAACGCGCCGACACCAGCGCTGATCAGGCTTCTCATGGGAATTCTCATCCAATTCGACCGATAAATCGCCGGTCCCCGTCCTGGTCCGATGCTTAGCAGCGGCGCGTCCAGACAAATGTGACCGGAATCACTCTTGGTTGTTGGTGCACTCTAGCAGGAACAGGTTCAAACCTGCGACCGGAGAAAAGCGAAGCCGCGGCAAGCTATTTGCCGGATGGATCATGTCAGGCGGCCGGGACGGGCTCAGGCAACCGGTCCTCGACCGCAGGGCTCTCTGCCGCACACTCTATAATGGGCGCGAGAGGGGCTTCGGTCTTCTGATACGGCGTCGCCTGCTGACCGGCGGCGATTTCCACGACCTCGTCCCAGCGCGACAGGAAGGCCTCGACGCAGGCCGGGTCGAACTGCCGGCCCTGGTTCTCGACGAGATAGTTGCGCGCCACGTCGAGCGGCATCGGCTCTTTATATGGCCGGCGCGTCGTCAGGGCGTCGAAGACGTCGGCGACCGCGACGACGCGTGCGGCGACCGGGATCTCGTCTGCCTGAAGGCCGTTCGGATAGCCCGCGCCGTCCCAGCGCTCGTGATGGCCTGCGGCAATTTGCGCACCGAGCTGGATCAGCTCGCAGCTGGAGTCCGCCAGGATCTTTTCGCCGATCGTCGCATGGGTGCGGATCACCGCCATCTCATCGTCGGTGAGCCTGCCGGGCTTGAGGAGGATATGGTCGGGGATGGCGACCTTGCCGACGTCGTGCAGGGGCGCGGCCAGATAGATGTCGCGGCAGAGCCGGGGCGGCAGGCCGAGCTGCTCGGCGATGATGCGGCTGTAGCGGGCGACCCGCAGCGTGTGCTCGCCGGTGTCGTTGTCGCGGTATTCGACCGCGAGCGCGAGCCGCAGGATGATCTCCTCCTCGCGCTCGCCGAGCTTCTGGGTCGCGGCCGCGACCGCGCTTGCCAGATCGGCGGCACGGTCGTTCTGCTTGCGCACGGCTGCACCAAGGCGCACCAAATTGCGCAGGCGCACCGTCATCTCGACGCTCTGTGGCTGTTTCGGTAAGAAATCGGTTGCACCAACCTGCAGCGCTTCCATCTTGACGTCATCAGTCTGTCGCGACGTGATCATCGCGATCGGGATGTCGGCGCAGCCGGGCAGGGTGCGGAAGGCGCGGATGAAGCTGATGCCGTCCATATGCGGCATCTCGTAGTCGACCAGCACGAGGTCGAAGACGCGCTCGCGTGCGCAAGCCAGCGCCTCGACGGGATCGAGGAAAGTCGTGGCCTCGACCAGGCCTTCGGCTTCGATATGACGTTTCAGGAAATTGAGGACAGAGCGGCTGTCATCAACGAGAAGCGCTTGGGTCAGCATCGGCGGCCGGTCTCGTTCGGATGCGAGGCGTGACCTCCACGAATAGTCTTTGCGATTTAACGCGGAGCAAACGCCCGGGCTGCGGCGAACTGACTCAAGACTGCGCACAGCGCATGCGAATTGAGCGAACCATGCACGCCTGCATGCATGCGCGAAGTTCTTCGGTTTGTGACCCGTAGTTGTACGGTGATGCCCATTAGGGGTTTGCACACTCTCCCAAGCGAATAGTCGTCGCGCGAGATTCGCGTCATGCGTGCAGCGAATCCCGAGGAAATCTGGGGGACGAATGCCGTCTGATGTCACTGAGCCGAAGTGGTCCCTACGGCTGCCTGCGGATTGCAGCATCGCTGCGATCCGCAACGTCTATGACCTGATCCGCGAAGCTTTCGGCCGGCAGGACCGGCTCGAGATCGATTGCTCGAGCGTCGACAAGGCCGACGTAACCTCGATCCAGCTTCTGCTGTCGACCGCCAAGACGGGCGAGGCCCAGGGCCGCCCGGTGGTGCTCACATCATTCTCCCAGTCTCTGCGCAACACCCTTCGCCGCGCCGGCTTCGCCAGCGATGCGATGATCGATCAGCACTTCCCGCAAAAGAAAGATGGCACCTGATGGCCACGATTCTCACGGTCGACGATTCCCCCAGCATCCGTCAGATGATCAAGGTCGTGCTCGAACCGGCCGGTCACAACGTGATCGAGGCCGGCGACGGCGCGCAAGGGCTCGCCAAGGCGCAGGCCGGCAAGCTCGACCTCGTCATCACCGACCTCAACATGCCCGTCATGAACGGGCTGGAGCTGATCCGGGCGCTGCGCAAGCTGCCGAGCGCGGTCGGCATGCCCATCGTGTTCCTGACCACCGAATCCAACGATACGGTGAAGCAGGAAGCCAAGAGCGCCGGCGCCACCGGCTGGATTACCAAGCCGTTCAAGCCGGAGCAGCTGCTCGCCGTGGTCGGCAAGCTGGTGCGTGCATGAACGCGATGGACCCGACAGAGGTCTTTCGCCAGGAAGCCAGCGAGCTGTTCGAGGTTCTGGAAGGGGCTCTGCTCGATCTCGGCCAGCGTCCCGACGACCGCGAGCTGGTCGATTCCGCCTTCCGCGCCCTGCATACGATCAAGGGCTCGGGCGCCATGTTCGGCTTCGACAAGGTCGCCTCCTTTACCCACGAATTCGAGACTGCGTTCGACCGCGTCCGCAAGGGCGAGATCAAGCCGACGCAGGAGCTGATCTCGGTCGCGCTTGCGGCCAAGGACTATATCCGCGCGCTGATCGAGGATCCGCAGTCGACCGACGACATCATCGGCGAGGCCATCTTCGACGACCTCAAGCGCTTCGTGTTTCCCGACCAGCCTGCCGCGCCCGTCGCCGAAATCGCTGAAGCGCCGCCGCTGGCCCCCGGCGAGAGCAAGCAGGCCGGCTGGCACCTGTATCTGGAATTTGAATCCCACGTTCTGCGCAACGGCTCGAACCCGCTCGATCTGCTGGAAGACCTTTGCAAGCTCGGCCCGTGCTTCGTCGTGCCCGTGACCGAGGGCATCCCGTTCCTCGACGAGATGGAGCCGGAAGACTGCTATCTGAAGTGGGACGTCAAGCTGCACGCCGCCTGCGACAAGGACGCGATCGACGACGTCTTCATGTTCGTCCAGGACGAGATGAAGCTGACGCTCTCGCCGCTTGAGCAGGTCGAAGCGCCCGCGCCGCTGCCGTTGTTCCAGCTCCTCGACGAGGAGCCGGCTCCCGTGGCCGAGATGGCCGCGCCGGCGGTCGAGGCTGTTGTTGCGCCTGTCGCCGCGCAGCCCGTCGCAAAGGCGGAGCCGAAGCCGGAAGCCAAGCCTGAATCGAAGTCCGAACCGAAACCCGAGGCCAAGCGTGACGATCGCGGCATCGCCACCGTCCGCGTCCAGGCCGAGCGTCTCGACGAGTTGATGGACCGGGTCGGCGAACTCGTCATCGCCCAGGCGCGGCTGACCCAGCTCGCCTCGTCCGGCTCGGATCTCTCGATCAAGATGATCGCCGAGGAAATCGAGCGCCTCGCCTCCTCCTTGCGCGACACCACGATGGGCGCGCGCATGGTACCGATCGGCTCGCTGTTCGGCCGCTTCCGCCGCCTGGTGCATGATTTGTCGCGCGACCTGTCGAAGCCGGTCGAATTCGTCACCACGGGCGAGGACACCGAGCTCGACAAGACCATGATCGAGTGCCTGGCCGATCCGCTGGTTCACCTGATCCGCAACGCCATCGACCATGGCATCGAGGACACCGCGACCCGCTCCGCCAACGGCAAGACGGAGCAAGGCCGGATCGAGCTCGCGGCCGTTCATTCCGGTGCGCAGGTGCTCGTCACCGTGAAGGACAATGGCGGTGGCCTCAACACCGCGCGCATCCGCGCGAAAGCGGAAGAGCAGGGGCTGATCGCCTCCGGCGCCGTGCTGACCGATCACGAGATCCACCAGTTCCTGTTCCACCCGGGCTTCTCGACCGCGCAGACCATCTCGGCGCTGTCGGGCCGCGGCGTCGGCATGGACGTGGTCAAGCGCACCATCGAGAACATGCGCGGCACGATCGACCTGTCGACCCGGCCGGGCCAGGGCACCACGGTAACGCTACGCCTGCCGCTGACGCTTGCAATCATCGAGGGTCTTTTGATCCGCGTCGGCGAGGACCGCTACATCATTCCGTTGTCGGCGGTGGAGGAGTGCGTCGAGCTGACGGCCGAGGACGAGCGCTCCCGCGGCCGCAACTTCCTCAACGTGCGCGGCAACCTCGTGCCGTTCCTGCGCTTGCGCGAGATCATGACCGCATCGGGCGCGCCTGACCGGCACCAGAAGACGATCATCATCTCGACCGGCGAGACCCGCGTCGGCCTGGTCGCCGACCAGATCATCGGCAACCACCAGACCGTGATCAAGTCGCTGTCCAAGCTGCACTCCGACGTCACGATCTTCTCCGGCGCGACCATTCTGGGCGACGGTACGGCAGCGCTGATCCTCGATGTCGCACAGCTCGTCGCGATGGCGCAGTCGAAGGTCGAGAAGCAGCACATCAGCGAGGCGGCGTGATGAACGAGGCGGGCGAACATCAGGTCGACGCGATGCAGGTCGTGATGATCGGCCTCGGCGAGGAGAAGTTTGCGCTCGATGCCGGCCTCGTGCGCGAGATCATCGATCCCGTGCCGGTGACCAAGGTGGCGGGCGCGCGGGCCTTCGTTCCCAGTGTCATCAACGTGCGCGGCAACGTCATTCCGCTCGCCGACCTGCGCATTCGCTTCGGCATGCCGCAGCTCGACGACTCCGCCGACACCCGCATCGTCGTCATCGAGATCGAGCTCGACGGCGAGCCGGTGCTGGTCGGCGTCACCGCCGACAAGGTCTATGAGGTCACGGAGATATCGCAGACCGACGTGCAGCAGACGCCGCGCGTCGGCATGCACTGGAAGCCGGAATTCATCCGTTTCATCGCCAAGTGGCGAGAAGAGTTTGTCATCGTTCCCAACATGGAACGCATCCTGAATTGAAATGAGGTCTCGGGGCGAGACTGGGGTAGGGGCTGGAAATGAGATTCACGGTCAAGGCAAAGCTTGCCATCGCGTTCGGTGTGGTCCTGTTGCTGTCGATGGCGGCGGGCGGCCTCGCTTATGTGAAACTGAGCGAGATGATCGACACCGCCGACAGTCTGGTGTCGCGTGCCAACCGGATGGACCGTGCGGCGGAGATCGAGAAGGGTATCCTGCTTCAGGTTCGCGCCGAGAAGAACCTCATTCTCGCGCCTGAAGGCGAGGCGGATCGTTTTATCGCCGAAATCGCCAAGCAGCGCGAGACGCTCTCGAAGTTGAAGGAAGAGATCCAGGCCGCGGCTTCCCCCGAAGGCAAGAAACTCATGGAGAATTTCGGCGTCGCGTATGCGCGGATGAACGCCGTTCAGGACGACGCCCTCAAGACCGCCCGGACCGACAAGGCGAAAGCCGCCGAGCGCTCCATGACCGAGGTCCGCAAGGCGGTCGCCGAGGCCATGGAAGCCGCCAACGTCTACGTCACCAACGTCAAGAAGAACATGGCCGCTCAGGCGGCCCAGGCTCACGAGGACGGCAACCGGGCCCAGCTCCTGCTGATCTCGGCCGTGCTGGCTTCGCTTGTCATCGGCCTGATCGCCGCGATCTGGATTTCCTTGAGCATCTCCCGCGGTCTCGGCCGCGCCGTCGGGCTCGCCGGCGCGGTTGCCGATGGCGATCTCAGCCAGTCGATCAAGGTCACAAGCAACGACGAGATCGGCGATCTCGTTACCTCGCTGAACTCCATGGTCGAGAAGCTCAAGCAGATCGTCGCCGAAGCACTCACCGCGGCGCAGAACGTCTCGGCCGGCAGCCAGGAGCTTTCGGCCAGTGCCGAGCAGCTGTCGCAGGGCGCGACCGAACAGGCTTCGTCGGCCGAGGAAGCCTCGTCCTCGATGGAAGAGATGGCCTCGAACGTGAAGCAGAATGCCGACAACGCCAACCAGACCGAGAAGATCGCCGCGCAGTCGGCCAAGGACGCGGAAGCCAGCGGCGTCGCCGTGGGGCGTGCCGTCAATGCGATGCAGACAATCGCCGAGAAGATCACGATCGTGCAGGAGATCGCGCGCCAGACCGACCTGCTTGCCCTCAACGCCGCGGTCGAGGCCGCGCGCGCCGGTGAGCATGGCAAGGGCTTTGCGGTGGTCGCGTCCGAAGTGCGCAAGCTCGCCGAACGCAGCCAGGCGGCAGCGGCGGACATCGGCACGCTGTCGACGGAAACCGTGAAGGTCGCGCGGGAAGCCGGCGACATGCTGTCCAAGCTTGTGCCCGACATCAAGAAGACTGCCGAGCTGGTCCAGGAGATCACGGCGGCCTGCCGCGAGCAGGACGTCGGCTCGGCCCAGATCAACCAGGCGATCCAGCAGCTCGACAAGGTCGGCCAGCAGAACGCCAGCGCCTCCGAGCAGGTGTCCTCGACCTCCGAGGAGCTCGCCTCGCAGGCCGAGCAGCTTCAGTCCACCATCTCGTTCTTCCGCATCGAGCATGCCGGTCGCGGCGAGGCTGCTGCGCCCGCGCCGATCGACCGTGCGGTCACCCAGCTCCGCGCCAAGGCCGCGCACATGGCGGCAGTGGACCGCGGCGTCAAGAAGCCCGCGCCCGCCCGCAAGCCGGCGCGCGCGATGAAGGTCGCCAATGGCGGCGGCTTCGCCTTTGACATGCAGGACGGCGAAGACGACCGCGACGCCGAGTTTCAGCGCTGACCGCAACTTGAAAACAATCTGACTCTGGACCGTACCATGGCCGCAACCTCGCAATATCTGACGCTCGGGCTCGCCGGCGAGACGTTCGGCATCAGCATCCGCAATGTCCGGGAAATTCTCGACATGCGGCCGATCTCACGGCTGCCGCATGCGCCGAATTTCCTGCTCGGCATGATCGACGTGCGCGGCAGCGGCTATCCCATCGTCGACCTCCGCACCAAGCTCGGCCTGCCGGCCGTGGAAGCGACCGAAGCGACCCGCATCATCATCCTCGACGTGCCGATGAAGGATCGCCTGGTCGGCGTCGGCTTCGTCGCCGATTGCGTGTTCGAGGTCACCGATATCGACGAGGAGGCGATCGAGCCCATCCCCGAGGTCGGCGGCAAATGGCAGTCCGACTATGCCGCCGGCATCGGCCGCAAGGGTGAGAAATTCGTCGTCATCTTCGATCTCGCCAAGCTGATGGCCAACGACGAGATCCCGGAAGGGCGCGATACCTCTCGCGCCGCCTGAATTTGCAAGCGTGAAGCGTGGTCAAGCGTAAGCACCCCAATTCGAACCAACGAGACTGACATGAGATTCACCGTCAAAGCCAAGCTTGCCAGCGCCTTCGGCGTCGTCATCCTGCTGTCCATGATCGCCGGTGCGGTCGGCTATTTGAAGCTGGCGGACATGGTCAGCACCACCGAGCTTCTGGTCAGCCGTGCGGGCCGGATGGAAAAGGCCGCGGAGCTGAAGGAAGGCATCCTGTTCCTTGTGCGCGCGGAGAAGAACGCGATTCTCGCAGCGTCCGATGCGGAACACGAGCAGTTCCAGGCCGACCTCATCAAGAACCGCGACGCGATCACCAAGTCGAAGGACGAGATCTACGCGGCCGCCAGCGAAAGCGGCAAGAAGCTGATGGAGGTCTTCAACGTCGCCTTCGCCAAGCTCAACGCCTATCAGGACGAGACGGTCCGGCTCGCGAAGACCGACAAGCCGAAGGCCCTGGATCGCTCCATGCATGATGGCCGCAAGGTCGTTGCGGACGCGATCGAAGCGGCCGATGTCTACATCAAGAATGTCAAGAAGAACATGGCTGAGCAGGCCGAGCAGTCAAAGCAGGACGGTGCGCGCGCCGAGATGCTGCTGATGAGCCTGGTCATTGCCTCGCTCCTGATCGCCGCGGTCGCGGCGACCTGGATTGCGCTGAACATCAGCCGTGCGCTGGCGCGGGCGGTGGGCCTCGCTGATGCGGTGGCGATCGGCGATCTCAGCCACAAGATCGAGTCCTCCAGCAATGACGAGATCGGAGATCTCATCAAGTCGCTGAACGCGATGACGGTCAACCTCAACGCGACGGCGGCGCTCGCCAACCAGATCGCGCAGGGCGATCTCATGGTCGAGGCCAAACCGCTGTCGGACAAGGATACGCTCGGCCTTGCGCTCGAGCGCATGGTGGAGAAGCTCCGTCAGATCGTGTCGGAAGCCCTGACCGCGGCGCAGAACGTCTCCGCCGGCAGCCAGGAGCTCTCGGCCAGTGCCGAGCAGCTCTCGCAGGGCGCGACCGAACAGGCCTCGTCCGCCGAGGAGGCCTCCTCTTCGATGGAAGAGATGGCCTCGAACGTGAAGCAGAACGCCGACAACGCCAACCAGACCGAGAAGATCGCCGCGCAGTCCGCCAAGGACGCGGAAGCCAGCGGCGCCGCCGTCGGCCGCGCCGTCAACGCGATGCAGACCATCGCCGAGAAGATCACGATCGTGCAGGAGATCGCGCGCCAGACCGACCTGCTCGCGCTCAACGCCGCGGTCGAGGCTGCGCGCGCCGGCGAGCACGGCAAGGGCTTTGCCGTGGTTGCGTCCGAAGTGCGCAAGCTCGCCGAACGCAGCCAGGCGGCCGCCGCCGAGATCGGCACGCTCTCGACTGAGACCGTCAAGGTCGCGCAGGAGGCCGGCAATATGCTCTCCAAGCTCGTCCCTGATATCAAGAGGACGGCTGAGCTCGTCGAGGAAATCACCGCCGCCTGCCGCGAGCAGGACGTCGGCTCGGCCCAGATCAACCAGGCGATCCAGCAGCTCGACAAGGTCGGCCAGCAGAACGCCAGCGCCTCCGAACAGGTCTCCTCGACCTCGGAGGAGCTCGCCTCGCAGGCCGAGCAGCTTCAGTCGACGATCGCCTATTTCCGCATCGAGCAGGGACGCAGCCAGGCCGCCGCGCCGATCGACCGGGCGGTTACCCAGCTCCGCGCCAAGGCGGCGACAATGGCGGCCGTTGAGCGGCCGGCCAAGAAGCCGCAGGCGAGGCCGGCGCGCGCGGTGAAGGCGGCCGGTGGCGGCGGCTTCGCCTTCGACATGAACGACGGCGAGGACGATCGGGACGCCGATTTCCAGCGCTGAGAGCGGTCAAGAGGTCGGCCCATCCTTCACCGGTGGGCCGATCCGCCGTCAGTGATCGTGTAAACGCGTGGGATTCAAGATGGCCCGTTCGGCCCAATATTCAGTGCAGGCGGCCATCGCGGATCGGGGCATTCAGCCATGATGCCCGCCGTGCAGGATACGGTCGTCCATCTGTCCGACCGTCACTTCCGGACCATCGCCGAACTGATCGAGGGCCAGGTCGGCATCAAGCTGCCGCAGGGCAAGCGGCTGATGCTGGAGGGGCGGCTGCACAAGCGCGTGCGCGCGCTGAACTTCTCCGACCTCAACGAGTATGTCGACAACCTGTTCGAGGCCGATCATTTCGACACCGAGCTGACCCATCTCATCGATGTGGTGACGACCAACAAGACCGACTTCTTCCGGGAGCCCCAGCACTTCACCTTCATGAGGGACGTCGCGATCCCGGCCCTGCTCAAGTCGCACGGGCGGAAGAACGCGAACCTGAAGATCTGGAGCTCGGCGAGCTCCACCGGCATGGAAGCCTACACCACCGCCATGGTGCTGGACGACATGACGCGGAACGGCTCGCGGTTTCAGTACCGCATCCTCGGGACCGACATCTCGACCGCGGTGCTGCGCCTTGCCAAGTCCGCGATCTACACCCGCGACGTGCTCGCCCCGGTGCCGGAGCCCTTCGTGAAGCGTTATTTCCTGTCGTCGCGGGACAAGTTGCGCGGCGAAGTGCGGGTGGTGCCAGAATTGCGGCGCATGACGCATTTCATGAGGATGAACCTCATGGATAAGTCCTACCCCGTCGACCGGGACGTCGACATCATCTTCTGCCGCAACGTCCTGATCTATTTCGAGCGCGAGACCCAGCGCAAGGTGATCGAGCAATTGTGCAGCCATTTGCGGCCCGGCGGCTATCTTCTGGTCGGTCATTCGGAATCAATGATTCACAGTGCAGTGCCGGGTCTGAAGCAAGTTCAGCCAACTATTTTCAAGGTCTAGCCGGAGCGCAACCAGAATGCCGAGGGAGAAAGTTCGCGTACTGATCGTGGACGATTCGGCGTCGGTGCGCCAAATCCTGCAAACGATCCTCAACGACGATCCTGACATCGAGGTGATGGGGGCGGCCTCCGATCCGTTCGCGGCGGCGCGCCGCCTCCAGTACGAAATCCCCGATGTCATGATCCTCGACCTGGAAATGCCGCGCATGGACGGCATGACCTTCCTGCGCAAGATCATGGCGCAGCGCCCGATCCCGGTGATCATCTGCTCCTCGCTCACCGAGGAAGGTTCCAACGTGATGTTCGAGGCGTTCGAGGCGGGCGCGGTCGACATCGTGCCGAAGCCGAAGATCGACACCCGGCAGGCGCTGCTCGAATGCTCGACGCGGCTGCGCGAGGCTGTGAAATCGGCAGCGCGCGCGCGGGTGCGTCCGCGGGCGGAGCGCCGTATGATCGAGAGGAAGCTGACCGCCGACGCCATCATCCCGCCGCCGGTGCAGGGCAAGGTCCGGCCGACCACTGAACGCATCGTGTGCATCGGCGCATCGACCGGCGGGACCGAAGCGCTCAACGACGTCCTCGAGATGCTGCCGCCGCACTGTCCTCCCATCGTCATCGTCCAACACATGCCGGCAGGGTTCACCGCGGCCTTTGCCAGGCGTCTCGACAGCGTCTGCCAGGTCCGTGTCAAGGAAGCCGAGGACGGCGAGCCGGTGCTGCCGGGCTGCGCCTATATCGCGCCGGGCGCCCGTCACATGCTGCTCCAGCGCATCGGCCTGCGCTACCAGATCGCGATCAAGGACGGCCCGCCGGTGTCGCGGCATCGCCCCTCGGTCGACGTGCTGTTTCGCTCCGCGGCCCAGCATGCCGGCGCCAATGCGCTCGGCGTGATCATGACGGGCATGGGCGACGACGGCGCGCGCGGCATGCTGGAGATGCGCAAGCTCGGCGCCTCGACCCGCGCGCAGGACGAGGAGAGCTGCGTGGTGTTCGGCATGCCCAAGGAAGCCATCGCGCATGGCGGTGTCGAGAAGGTCGTCTCGCTGCATCATATCCCGCGCGAGATCATGCTCTGGTATCAGGCCGGACACGTTGCGGTGGCAGGTTGATTGCGATGTCCGCCATTCCAGCCAACACGCTCACCGAGGCGATTGTCGCGATCGAGGATGTCTCGTCGCGGATCGAGGACGTCTTCGCGCGCGTCGGTCACGAGCTCGGTCGCGGCCACCTCATCTTCAAGGAGCTGAACCAGGGCCTCGCGACGCTCTCGGAGGAACTCTCCGGCGCCGAGATCGAGGGCGCGGCCACCGCGCTACAGGAGATCGCCGCGCGGCTCAGCGAACTGGCAGAGGCGCTGCCGTCCGAGAGCGCGCTGCTTGCGACCATCGGCACCAGCACGGCGGAGGCGTCCTCGCTGCTCAAGCCGCTGTTCAAGCATATCCAGATGATCACCATCATCGCGCGCAGCGCGCGGATCGAGGCGGCTTCGCTGGATGGCGACCGCGAGGGCTTTCTCGCCTTCACGCAGGAAGCCTATGATCTCGGCAAGGCGGTACAAGGTTCGATCGAGGGCTGCGCGCGGGACCAGCAGCGCCTGTCGGAAGCCGTTGCGACCGCGTCCGGCAGGCAGAAGGAATTCGAGAGCCGTTACCGGAATCAATTGGTGTCGGAGAGCGCCGAACTCGGCGCAGCCTATTCCGGATTGCGCGGCCAGCGCCGCGACAGCAGCCAGCTCGCCGACCTCGCGAGCACCAGCACCAGGAAGATCGCCGAGGCGGTCGGCGGCGCAATCATTTCCTTGCAGGCAGGTGACAGCACGCGCCAGCGCCTCGAACATGTCTGTCATGGCCTCGGCCAGGCGTCGGAAGCTGCGCCGAGCCTCGTTCCCGAACGGGGCGCGAGCGAGGACGGCGCGCGCGCGATCTGCCAGTTGCAGGCGGCCTTGCTCAGGGACGCCCAGCGCGAATTCGGCGGCGACATCGGCCAGATCGTTCGCGCGCTCACCGCCATCCTGCACGATGCAGGCAACGTCGTCGGCCATGGCCGCAATCTGTTCGGCGGCGAGGATGGCGGCTCGTCATCGTTCCTCGCGCGCATCAAGCAGGCACTGGCACATGCCTCGACCCTGATCGCCACCTGCGAGAGCGCCGGCCGATCGGTCGACGAGGCGCTCGCCTTCGTCGAGGACACGCTGGCAAAGTTTCGCCAGGCCATCGCCGGACTTGCCGAGGCGACCGTCGACATCACCCTGATCGGAATGAATGCTGGCCTGAAAGCAAGCCATCTGGGCAGTCGCGGCAGCGCGTTTGTCGTGATCGCCAACGAGCTCAAGGCGACCGCCGACCAGGTTTCGGCGGGCGCGGGGCGCCTGCGGCCCGTGCTCGACGGCATCGAGCGCTCTGCGAACGAGCTGAAGGAGCTCCGCGTCCGGGGCGATCCCACGCAGCTCGCCAAGTTCGAGCCGCAGATCCTCCAGGCGCTGCGCGAGGTCGAGGTCGGCAACGAACGGCTCGGCAAGCTGATGAGCCGGCTCGTCGATGAAGGCGCGGAATTCGAAGGCCTGATGAATTCGGCGCAAGGTCTGATGAGCTCGCTAGGCGAGAGCTCCGCAGCCTTGCCTGCGGTTGCCGCGCGGCTCGAGACCGCGAGCGCCGGCGCGCAGCGGCCGCAGCCGGAGGCGCAGGATCAGGCGATGCTCGATGATCTCTTCGCGCGCTACACGATGGAGCGCGAGCGGGACGTTCACCGCGAATTCCTGCAAACGCTTGGCCTTGCGTCGATCGTCGCCACGCGCCGCGTCGAAGCGGTCGAGACCGCGGATGACGGCATAGAGTTGTTCTGACGTTCGCCGCCGGCGTCGCGCGTCGGCGGCATTCGACGGATTGGGTTTTCCGAGCATTAACCTTGCCCGAAGGGCTGGCCGTTAGGTCATTGTCGCGCCCCAGAGTTGGTCGCAAATACAGGGCGATCTTCACCTCGGAAATTCCCCATGCTGAGAGACGGTAAATACGCTGCCTGGTTCAGGACCCCACGAGGTCAGGGCACCGGCATCGTGGATCTGGCCGAGGGCCGGATCTCGGGCCGCGACAGCTTCTTCACTTATGGTGGTTCCTACCGGGTCGATGAGCGGCACTTCTCGGCCGTCCTGACCGTGAACCGGCATGCTGACGGTCCGCTGAGCGTGTTTGGGCCTGATGAGGTCGAGGTCAAACTTTCGGGTGTGTGCAACGGCCTGGTGGCGAGCTGTTCGGGAACGGCCAAGGAAGCACCCGACGTGAAGTTCGAGGCGACGCTGATCTACAGCCAGGAAGATGCGCCGGCAGCCGACGCCAAATGCGCGGTCGTGAAGCTCAACGCCGACAAGCTGCCCAAGGGCCTCGACAACCGTTCCCGGCCGCGTCACCCGTTCGCGCCGCCCAAGGCGCCTGTGTCGTAAGGTGCCGGTTTTTAGCTTTGCATTGACGCTGTTGTCGCGAAATCACGGCGCGACTGGACTGCGGCAACATTAGTTTTAGAGGTGAAATCTAGGTTGGGGCCCATAACAAAAGGCGGACAGGGACATGCCTCAGATCTGGATGACATATGACGAACTCGCGACCCTCAGCGGCTGCAGCGCTGCCGAGGCCAGGAT
The DNA here is from genome assembly GCF_004634465.1 of Bradyrhizobium sp. MOS001. NCBI lineage: Bacteria > Pseudomonadati > Pseudomonadota > Alphaproteobacteria > Hyphomicrobiales > Nitrobacteraceae > Bradyrhizobium > Bradyrhizobium sp. MOS001. Next base: position 42,452 of record NZ_SPVJ01000020.1, on the reverse strand, counting down.
GCAGGCGCTGCATCTTTCGCTCGATCGCCGCAAGAGCCGCGACGGGAACACCCGCGTCAAGCTGAACCTCGCTTTGATGGCCCGGTTCTTCGAGACCGTTCGCGAAGCCGAATTCGACCTCGATGACGCGATCACGGCGCTGCGCGATGCCCATCGGCAGATGTCCGGGGTTCTTTCGACCAGTCAGCCGAGCTTGCGGCGCGGAGTGGCGTAAGTTCTCGCGGCGCCGGCGGCCGCCTCAGGACGGCGGCCTCGGCAGGAAAGCCAGGATGGTCTGGGCCAGAAGGACGCCGACGGTGCCGCCGGCGGCCTTTTGCAGCACATCGATGAATCGTGGATCACGATCCGGCGTCACGGCCTGCAAGACCTCTAACCCGACTGCGACGGCGACCACGAACGCGCAAGCCAGCTTGACGCGCCCCGGTAGCAGGAAGGACAGCAGGAAGCCCAGCAGGAAGCCCAGCAGGCCGTAGGCGCTGAAGCGCTCAATCACGACGACCCAGTAGGCCTCCGCGTGGCCCATGAGTGCCGGCCGGCCCGCGAGCTTGGCCAGCGTCGCATAGACGATGAGCACGAGACAGATAACCGCGGCTGCGATGAGATGATTGCGGCGCATTGCGCCAACATAGCCGGTCGACCGGCTGGCCGCTTTCGAAAGCCAAGAACATCGTTAAGGTTCACAAACCCTCGAGGGCATGAACCAAGGTTCACGGGCGAGCCGCGGAGCCCTGGCTACGGCCCAATCCGCATGCATTCACTTGACGTCAAACGCGGCGGTGTAGTCGCGATCTCACGCGGACGGTGCTGAGTTGGCGAGGGCAGGCATTCATCTGCCAGTTCTTCGGCCTGGTGACCCAAAGCCGCACTGCCAAGAACAGGAAGTTGATGCCGAACCAGATCGACATCACGATAAGGAAAGAGCTTGTCATGACGGCTCCGCCTCCCGCTTTTCTTTCGAAATCAATGCGGAGCGCGGCTGAGAGTTCCGCCTTCAGGGGAAAGGGCAGGCGATCGTCCCTGCCCAAATTCTCGTCATCGACAAAACCAGGCCACCCCGGTCAGGCACAAAGCAACGCGCCTGACCCCATGACCAAGCCGTTCGCAGGGATCGACGTTTCAACGCCGATTGTAGGACCAGCCCTTGTCGACATTGGTCGGGTAGTGGGCTGCGAAGTACGGATTCTTGAGGCAGTTGCGCGCGGGATCGAAAATCCAGTCGGCGCATTCCCGGTAATTCAGGAATCGGCAATCGAAACCGAAGGCGCACCACGGCGCGCCGTTTGGAAATCCGAACCCCACGGGGACTTGCGCCGACGCTACTGAGGGCAGAGCCAGGAGCAGAGCTACGGCGAGCGCGCGGGACAACATGGTGCATTCCTCCAACAATCTATCAAACTGAGACCGAAGCCAGTCCGGCGACCGTTCTGCGCCGAAAAGGGACGATGTTCAATCTTCGTCGTTGGATAGTCTAGCAGCCGGGCGCGGAGAGATCGAGAGCGCTGAAAGCGATCGGCCCATGTCGATTGGCGGCTGCCATGCATCGATTGATGAGGCGGACGCACCCGTCCATGACGTGTCGCGCGCGGCCGCCGCTAGCCCTTCTTGGCGCCCTTGGATTTGAGCGACAGGCCGAGGCGCAAGGCCATACGCTTGATCGCATCGGGCGAGCGCCCGAGAAGTTTTGCTGCCTCTTCCAGCGAAGTCGAAGACTTGGCCAATTCCATCAGCCGGCGGTCTTCCTTGAACGACCAGGGCCTGCGCACCATAACCGAAATCATCCTCTCGTCGACACAAAGACAAAGCCGCCAAGCGGACCCACGTTCGCTCGACGGCTTTGCTTGGGTGGGGCCGGGCCTGGGGGAGCCCGGTGAGAAGATGGATATGCGATCCACTAAGGTTCGCAACAAACAACGCGGATTAAGCTAACTGCTCAACCTTACCGCGATGAAATCGGCGCGTTGCGCTCCGTATAACCACGGAGTTTCGCTAACCAAGATCGATCTGCACGCTGTGATGGTGGGGATTGGGGATGTTCTGCCACCACGTCCGGTTGTCGCAGAACCGGTGGACGGTCTTCGCAAGTCCGCGCTCGAAATCCTCGCGGGGGGCGCCTGCCGATATCCGAGATCACGACTCCGCGTCGCGACGCTGCGGCACGACTCAGCAGTTCGGCCAATCGGCGCGGACTGTTCTGATGAGCATGGAAGAAGTGCCGATCCTCGAGCCGTCGCCGAGCAGCCGTCGAAACAGCGACCGGTCCTGCGGCGTGGTGGTGATGAGGATTCTCCTGAGGTCGGCGAACGTCAGGGTGGATCACAGGCACTCGATCATCGGCTTGCCGAAGACAGGCAGGAGCTGCTTGGACGCCATGCTGGCGACGGAGGCGAGCAGGGAACTTGTTCCCTGCGATGTGTCCCTCAATGTCCTCCAAGCTCAGGCCGGCAACCTCCACTTGACAATGGATGGTACGGCGTTTCGGCGTCAGCACTTGTGCGCGATTAGGAATTAAGTGCTTCGAGATCACGACATTGTTTGCTTCGAAATCACGACGTCGATTCGAGCGATCAACTTGAATTGAATCGGCGTCGGTTGGTCGCAACGGCTTCGAACGAGAAAAAATCCAATCGCGATGCATGCGGCAGCGGTTTGACGAGCAGTATTGTGCTTCTCTCGGTTGAGTCGTCACGAGATCGTCGAATTCGTTCGGCTATGGTGCGCGCGCACGAACAAATCAAAATCAACAAAATCAAGAAGACCGAGATGCTTCAAAAGGCGCGAGCGGCACTTCCTCTCACCAAGCTCAGAGAGCGGGCGTTTGAAGGCGCGTTTTTCAGCGTTGCGCTGATCGCGATGGCGGGCTGGGTGTATTTCATCACGCTGTTGCTGGTGCGATTGTTCCTCTGGTTTTTCGGCTGACGCACGAGCCCGATCACTTCGCATGCAGGGTGCTGCCCAAAAAAATCCCTGGCATGACGAGAAAATCAGCGGCGGTGATCATGATCTCGACACAACTCGAGGATGAGACTGCCAGTATCACTGGAACGAATTGCGAATGATGCTGCTCGCGATCCTGGTCTCGCTCCTCGTTGGCTTTGGCGTAGGCTATGCGACACGCGCGCTGCGGCCCCGCGAGCGCGCGGAGCGTCATCCGTTCCACCGTCCCTACAGTCCCACCGCGTTCCGGCAGAACAGTTCATTGGCGAGGGCACGGCGTGCATTCTGAGGATTTACATCCGGTGTGCGGTTCTCGCGTTGCGGCTCGCATGGCGGCGGAAGGGAGTGAATCATGACGGGATTTCGGGGAGACGCCATGACGAGCCCGACGTACAACGCGCCACGGCGGTATTTCGTCGACGGGGGAGGTCGCCGCGTCCTGATCGGCCTGACGCCCGAGGAGACGTTCGAGTTCGAGCGGCTCGACAGCGAGCAGGCGCAGGTCGCGCCCGATGCCGGCGAGCGGCGCAGGCTCGAGCTCTATGAGAAGCATGAGGGGGCCTGGAGGGCCTGGATGGCGCAAAGCCGCACCGAGCGGCGCGAAGGATTCAACCTTTATTAACCATCGCGGGCCCATTTTCTGGTCTGGCGCCTCGAACCGGAAAATGCACGCATGTTTCAGCTCTTCCTGCGGGCCCGCACCCATAACTTCCTGAAAGACCGTTTCGGCGGAGAGCAGGTGTTCCGCGCGCGCTCGCCCGAGCGCGACGCCGAAACCGATCGCACCCGCATCGAAGCCATCATGATTGCGATCGATGACGCCCTGCATGCGGCGGAGCGCGAGCAGTCGGGTCTCAACCGCCGGGTCGAGGACGTGCTGGCGCGCGCCGCCGTGACGATCGGGAACGGCGACGACGAATATCTCGAGCGCGAGGCGCTCGACAATCACCACCAGGATCTGTTCGACAAGGAAATCCTGAACGGCCAGCGCCGGCTCAAGGAGCTTGGCGCCTCGATCGCCCATTTCAAGTTCCTGAAGGCGGCGATGCTGAGCCGTTTCCCGGACTACCGGCCTCCGGCGAGCCCCACCAACTGACGCCCGGTACGGCGCGCGAGCGAGGCCGCTAGATCGCGAGCATGCTGTTGCCCTGAATGGACAGCAGCGTCAGGTTTCCGGTGGCATAGGCCCCGGTATCGATGTTGGCCCGGTTCTCGAGCAGCTCGGCCTGCTTCACCGGCGTATGGCCGTGCACGACGTATTTGCCGAAGCGCCTATTGCTTTGCAGGAACTCGTCCCTGATCCACAACAGATCCTGCTCGCGCTGCTCGGAAAGCGGAATTCCCGGACGCACCCCTGCATGGACGAAGAAGAAGTCGCCGCATGTGAAGGTCGGCCGCAACTGGCGCAGGAACGCGATGTGCTCCGGCGGCATCATGGATGTGAGCTCGCGCACCAGATCGGGCAACTCGTCCTTGCCAAGGCCGGGCGCGGCCGACACGCCGTACGACATCAGGGTCTGGAGCCCGCCGAACTGAAACCATTCGGCGGCGCGGGCGGGATCTTCCAGCACCGAGGTGAAATAGGCCTCGTGATTGCCCTTGAGAAAGACGGTGTTGCGGCGGCGGCTGCGGTTGATCAGGAGATCGAGGGTATGACGCGAGTCCGGTCCGCGATCGATGTAGTCGCCGAGGAAGACCTCGATCGCGCGATATGGCCGGCTGTTCGCCATGTCCGCATCGATCACGGCGAACATCTGCTCGAGCAGATGGGCGCAGCCGTGGATATCGCTGATCGCATAGATGCGCACGCCGTTCGGTAGCTTCGGCCGCGGCGAATTTCGGGGCGCAATCATGGACATGGGGTGCAACTCTTTCAAAGAGCTTCGCCCGGGATGTCAATATGCTATCGGCGAATTTGGGTGTCCGAGCAGGTTTTTTTCTACCCCTGCCGGCAAGCCTGCGCCTGCCCGATCATTCACCAGCGTTGCGAATCACCCGTCCCCAAGCTTGCGCGAGGCTGGCCGAGTTGCCGCTGTCGAACGAGGGTGCGGCCTTGCCGCGATAGGCGGCCGCTCGCGCGCGGACCAGAACCGCGCCGCAGAAATAGCCAAGCTGGAGCACCGACGCGAAGACGAGAATCGTCACAACGATGTGAGCTGAATCATGTCCCTGCCAGGCGGAGCCCACACCGAGGATCGTCGCACCGAGAACGATGGCGGGCGGCAGGATGAAGATGCGGAATCGGCCTCCCAGCAACGATCCGATCAGCAGACTGAAAATGGCAACCGTACTCACGACGCAACTCCTCGAATTGGTCACGAGTGTTAATGGCCGCGGCCTAATAACGGCTTAAGCGGCATGGTTGAACAGCCGTTCAAATGCGCGCGACAATGCTGTGCGAAAATGACGCGATTTGGTGCGAAACGCGGCGTGATGCCCGCTTAATTGTCACGCGTGTGACAGTAGTTTGAGCATTGTTTTGCTGCGACGCTGCATTGCATGAAAATCGATTTGATTTTTTCGGTGCACTGCCGCAATGTCGCTTTGTTTAGTTAAGATATACTTCGGCGCACATCGAAAAAATTAGATCGATTTGCTCGCAATTCTGATTGCGAGTGGTGACGAGGCAGCGAGGTTCGGATGGCTGTAGCAACTTACGGTTCGGAAAACTATTATTCGGTTATCTCGAACCGACGCGGTGCCCTCCAAAGACCCCTGCAAGTGGCTTTGATCGCCGGAGACTTCGTCGCCGTACTGCTCAGCTATTTCGTAGCAAGCGGCCTGTATCGCGTGCTCGTGATCGAGCAGGACTCATCCGTCGGAGCAGGCCTGGTCGTCGGCGCGGTGTTCGTGACCATCGCTTACTTCCAGGGCGTCTACGATCACCATCGTCTGCTGAACACGGTCTGGCAGCTGCGCAAGGCCCTGGCGGTCTGGCTGATCTCGCTCACCATTCTCGCCGTCGAGGCGTTCCTGCTCAAATCGTCCGCGGATCTGTCGCGCGGAACCACGCTGCTGTTCGCCGCGACCGGCGGCGTCGCCTTGGGCGGTCTGCGCGTGCTGTGGCGCCTGGCGCTGACCTCCAGCTACGCCAAGGGCCGTCTGGTGGACCGCAAGGTCGTGCTGCTCAGCCTCAAGCCTCTCGATTTCACCTCGACCCGGTTCAAGGATCTGCGCAAGCACGGCTTCAACGTCGTGCGACATTTCGTGCTCGATCCGTCTGAAGAGGGCGCGGGCTGGGATCACGAGATTCGCGACATCACCCGTCAGGCGCGCACGGCGGATGTGGAAGAATATCTCCTGGTCATCGACTGGGACGAGATGCCGCTTCTCCAGAAGCTGAGCCAGCATCTGCGCGTTGTCCCCCAGCCGATCCGCCTTCTGCCGGATTTCCCGATCGCCGATCTGGTCTCGCGTCCGTTCCAGCCCGTCAGCGGCACGGTCGCGATCGAGATCCAGCGCGCGCCGCTCAGCGTGTTCGAGCAGGCGCAGAAGCGCTGCCTCGACATCGGCCTTGCCTCGTTCGCGCTTCTACTGCTGGCGCCGCTGCTGATCACTGCTGCGATCATGATCAAGCTCGATTCCAAGGGCAAAGTGATCTTCAAGCAGGCCCGGCGCGGCTTCAACGGCAAGCAATTCGATATCTGGAAGTTCCGCTCGATGACGGTGGCGGAGAACGGTCATGTGGTCACGCAGGCGACGAAGAGCGACGCGCGGGTGACCCGTGTCGGCCGTGCGCTGCGGCGGACCAGCATCGACGAACTGCCGCAGCTCTGGAACGTTCTGCGCGGCGAGATGTCACTGGTCGGGCCGCGCCCGCATGCGCTCGCGCACGACAATTACTACGATCCGATCATCAGCAACTACGTGTACCGGCATCACATGAAGCCGGGCCTGACCGGTTGGGCCCAGGTCAACGGCTTCCGCGGCGAGACGCCGACCATCGATCTGATGGAAAAGCGGGTCGAATACGACATCTGGTACGTCAGCAATTGGAGCATCTGGCTCGACTTCAGGATCATCCTGAAGACCGCGCTGGCGCTGATCCATCAGGAAGCCTACTGAGCTCCTTCTGAATTGCCTCCCGCCTCCGGAACGCGCGGGTTTAGTTGACCGGCGTACCCGATCTTCGCAATCAGAGCGGGACCGCGCTAATCCCTTTGATAGGCAGGCCGTTCGTCAGTCGGGTAGCAGGGGTGACGCAGTTGCAGTCCCTTGCCCGTGACGTAACCGCGAAACAGCTCCCGGTCTGTTTCAGGGGCGTCGCAAGTCAGATTGAGAAGATCAGCGCGGGCCCCCACCGCTGCCGCCTGATAAAGCGCGGCCGCGCTCGGGAAGAGGCGTGCCCCAAAGACGTCCGCGAAGTCCTGAACCGCGCCGGCCCGCAGTTCCGGCGACAGCGCGCCGTAGACCCGAAGGGCCAGCGGTGCACGAATGAGCTGGAGCCAGGCTTCATGAGGTGCGAGCTTGTAGGAATGGCCGAGGAAGGCCGCCGTTCGCGGTCCAAAGCCTTCCTGACGGATCGCCGACCAGTAGCTGCCAAGCCAGCCAAGTCCTTCGGACGGAGCACAGAGCAGCAACGCACGGCTGGCGGAAGCAACAGCTTCGGTGTCGGCATCCGCCTGCTTCATGCTGTCACTGCGCATCGACTCATCGGCGATGGCCAGTTGCAGCAATAGAAGCTCCCGCATGCTCTTGACGCTGCATTGGCGTCGCGCAGCCGGCAGGTTCTCCGCGATGATCTGTCTGAGCTGATCGAGATCGTATCGTTCACCGCGCGAAATCCGGCCAGCGATCTGCGGGATCGCCGGAGACGTCAGATTGGGCGCGACAGATGCGACCCAAGCCAATGCGCAGACTGCAATAGTGATGTTTGAACCGAGCAGGACCCGGCGGTAAGCTCGATCCGAACGCTGGCGCGTTACTGACGCACTAGGCTCCTTCGACATAGTAGCTGCCGTAGTGCGAGCCCTTATAGGCCTCGATCCGCTTCAGCATCTTCGGATTGGCACGGTTGAGCACGGCACCCAGCACCTTCTTCTGGATGCCTTCGGAGCTTGCCATGGATTCCTGCAGCGCGTTGCGGCTGGTGCGGCCCCACTCGATCACATAGACCATCGCGTCGACGAGGTGGCTGACGGCCTTGGCATCCGACACCGGCATCACCGGCGCCAGGTCGATGATGATGTATTCGTATTCTTCGCGCACCACTGCAAGCAGGTCGGCCATCGACTTCGACGCAATGACGTCTGCGGAGTTCACCATTCGCGATGCGACGAAGGACGGCAGGAAGTCCAGCCCGCTCTCCTTGCTGCGCTGGATATGGTATCCGAACGAACGAGGATCCTTCAGGGCCTCGACCAAGCCGGACTTGGCGTGAGGCGCGAGCTCGCGTGTGAGCGACCGGGTGTGGAGGTCGCCGTCGATCAGCAGTGTGCGATGGCCGGTCAGCGCGGTCAGATGCCCGAAATTGGCTGAAACCGTCGTCTTGCCTTCCTTGGGCAAGGACGACAGGATTCCGATCACCTTGACCTCACGGGACAGCCGGGCCACGTCGATCGAAACCTTGATGTTCCGTAGGGTCTCGGCAAACCGTGAGAACGGGTGGTCGACGACATAATTTGAGATCACGGCATCCACCGTCAAGCCGTCCGCCGCCTTAACAAGCTGGCCGGTGGCACGAATATCCGGAAGCACGCCAAGGCACTTCACGCCGAGCAGGTCTTCGACGTCGCTCGGCGACCTCAGCACGTCGCTCAGCAATTCCCTGGCGAAGGCGGCGCCGAAGCCGAAGCACAATCCGCCGAACAGGCCGCCGACCAATGCCAGCACGGTCTTCGGCGAGCTCTTCTTGTCGGGCTTGACCGCCGTGCCGATAATGCGCGCTTCGCTGATCGGGAAGCTCTGGTTTTGCGTCGCGTTCTGCAGCTTCTCGAGAAAGCTGTTGTAAAGATTGCGATAGGTGTCGGCCGCGCTCTCGAGGTCGCGCAGCTTGACCTGCGCCTGGCTGGTGCTGCCGGCCTGAGATACGAGATTGTTGAGATTGTCTTCGAGCGATTTTTCGCGGCTCTTCGAGATTTCGTATTCGCTGCGGTATGCGTCAGCGATGCGCCGTACCTCGTCGGCCATCGACTTGCGCAACTCCTCCATGCGGTTAGCCAGATTGATCGCCGCCTGATGCGTCTTGCCGTAGCGGGTCGACCAGTCGGCATACTGGGCCTGAAGATCGAGGTATTGCGCGCGCAAACGCGTGATCACGGTGTTGTTGAGGGCGTCGGTCACGGTCGGCTGGACCAGATCCTTGTCGAGCAGCGCTTCGATCCGGTCCAGGCGAGCCTTGGCCTCGGCGGTCGATGCGCGCGCAGTCACGAGCTGCGAGTTGGCGTCCCCGAGCTGCTGCTCGCTCATCAGGCCGCGGCTGGTGCCAACGATGTTGTTCTGTGCCTTGAACGTCTGCACGGCGCGGTCGCTTGCGGTCGCCTGTTCGCGCAGCTCGGCGCTGCGCTGCTGCAGCCATTCTCCGGCCCGCTTGGTCGACTGGTACTTGGCCTCGAGTGCCCCGACGATGTAGGCGTCCGAGATCGCATTGGCGATGACTGCCGCCTTGTCGGGGTTCATCGAGCGGAACGACACCGACAGCACATAGGTGGTCAGAACGCGTTCGACCTTGAGGTTCCTCTGAATGGTTTCGACCGCATTGCGCTCGATTTTGTCTTTCGATGCCGGACCGTCCGATCCGAGTAACGATATCAGCTTGCCGATGACCAGTGCGGGCAGCCCGGGCTGCGAGCCATTGTACTCGGGGTCATCCGCGAGTTTCAGACGGCGAACGATGGAAAGGATCAGATCGTCCGATTGGATGATCTCGACCTGACTGTCGACAAAGCCGGTATCGATCAGGGCATTCGACTGGCCACTGTCCTTGTCGAGGACCTGGGTCTGCCTCGTATCCATGAGAATGCGGGCATTCGCGGTGTACATCGGCGTCGCCGCCAGCAGGTAGGCGACGACGAGCGCCAGTGCGGCGCCCACAATCGAAGCGATCAACGGCCATTGCCGGCGCAGGATGTCGAACACCCGGTCGACGCTGAGAGTCGTGCCGCCGAGCTCGATGGCGTATTTGGCGCGGGGCTGGAATTGGTCGCGAGGTTGAAACATCTGTCGGGCGCTCGCAGGGTTATTCGGGAAGCGGCATGGCGGCGAAAGGATCGGCGATGTCGGTCTTGAATTCGCCCGACATCAGGCCTGACCCGGATTGGGCAGGCAGGTTGGCTGTCGTCGGCGGAGGCGACGGCGCTGCGTCATCCGGTTCGGAGGAATACCCTGCGAGCACGGCGCTGTCGTGAAGCTTGCCGACGAAATCGCCGATTTTCTGTGCAAACTCCGGCTTGCTTGAGCGGCAGCGAATTTCAGCCCGGTGCAGCGCGGCCCCGATCGAGGCGCGGTCGGCCTGGGTCGCGGCCCGCGTAAGGGCTGGCACCGATTTGAGGACCGATATGTCGCTGACCAGATAGCCCTGAAGCCGGCCCGACAATTTTTCCTTCTCGCTGCGCAACTGAACCAGGAGCGAGCTGGGCTCGGCGACGAAGGCGTCGATGGCGATCTGTGCTGCCCGCTCCGAACGCGTGACGCATTGCGCATCGGAGCTGCTGGTCATCGCACACAGAATAGCAGCCGCCATGACGATCGGAACGATCGATCGGCGGCTAGCGTCCATGATCGTCTGAGGCAAATTGTCTTCCATTCCACTTACGTTCGTCGACTGCGCCGGAAGTCCTACGAGAAGCCCTTGATGCGCATAAAGTATGTCAAATTTTTGTGCGGTGCAAAATTAGCTGGAAACGATGCATTCTGCCAAGAAATTTTTCGATTTGCCGCAATCCCTTTGGGCAGGCGGTGACACGAGAGTCGCCTCTTAACAGAGCAGCAAAATCCGCGCCACGGCGTAGCACGTGCGGGTGACAGGATTTCGAAAACGTGGTTGCTCCCCGGGCATCCATGCCCGCCAAATGCCGTGGCCAGGCTACACGATACGTCACAAACGCGTTGATCGGCCCCGACGAGGATCGGGACCGATCAGAAAGGCTTGTTGCAGCGTTGTGTCTTAGGACGGGGTCCGCACCGAGGCGGGGCGGCTGGCGCGCAGATGTGCACCGTGCTCACCTATGGCCACCCAGAAGCGAGGATTGCTTCCGGACTGCATCGAAATCCACTGATACCCGGCTGTGCTCCAGGGGCGGACCGACGAGGAGAGGTTGTCGAGCACCATGTCGCCATCACTCATCCGCGCGACGAGAACCAGATGGCCCTGTCCGCCTTCGGTGAGGACAACCGCAAGTCGCAGCGCCGATCTCGGCCAGCCCATTGCGATCAGGCGGTGGCGCTTGGTCACGGCGTAGTCATTGCAGTCGCCGGCGTCGGGCGACACCGTCCAATGCGCAAGCATCGGGCTGGTCGGCTTTTTCATCGGCGTGATGGCATCGTTCACCGCGCGATTGACTTCGCGAAGCATGTCCCGCGCGCGTTCGCCCGAAGGCAGCGTCTGCTGGTCCGCGGTCGCATCCTGCTCGCACTCCGCCCCGTAATTCATGCAGAATTTCACAAACTGCAGCGGTGCGAGGGCGTTGTCATACTCGCTGATGAAGGAGCCAGCCACGGCCGTTGAGGGCGTCTCGACGATTGTGTCGGCTTTGGCAGCAGCGCCAGCGCAAGCGAGCCCAGCCGCCAGGAAAGATCTGAAAATCCAGCTCATAGTCATCCCCGTTATTCGCCATTCTTCTTGGCGCTAGGGATACAACGAACCAATTAGGTTCGGGTTTTGCAGACAATTACAATTTTAGCTGATTCCGGTGGCTGGTTCCCGGAACATTCGTTTGGTTAAAATTTCTCCGCCCGGAATTGCTAGCGGGACGGGCTGACTGAAGTCAGCGTCGTCGTCGTGGCAGCAGCGGTGAACAAAGTCTGCGTCTGCGTCTGCGACGCTGCGCCGGGTCCAGCTGTGTTGAGCGTCGTCGGCGCAGTGTTCGACGCTGCACCGCCACGCTCTGGGGCGGCTGAATTGGCTCCCCCGCCGCCGGTCGTCGTCTCGCCGGTGGGATCAGCGCCGTTGGTCGCTTCCGTCTTGATGTCGCCGGTGATGCCGGTGAAGGATTCGATCAGCGGCGGATTCTCCGTCTTCAGGACCGCTTCCTGAATGCGCTGAGCCACCTCCGGTTGCGACAGGACACAAACGGAAGCGGCAGTTCCAAGACCCGCACCGATGGCGCGGCTCTGGTCCTCGTTGCTGGCTCTTGCCAGCGAAACGATACCCTCGACGGTTTCCGGTCGCGATGTCAAAAAGTCGCGAATCTGCGAGGCAAGGCCGCCCTGACCATCCTTGAATTGATCGAGCAACGCTGCGGGATTCGAGAGAAACGAGTTCGCTTTCTCCGCCGATACCACGTTGGCATTCGGTCCGCAGGGTGAGCTATTTCCGGTGGCTGAGAACGACGGGGAAACTGTGCCGAGCAACGCAGTAGCGCCGAGGATGACAGGCAAAATTTTTCGAAACTGCATAATGACCACCAGAATTTCTTGGCTCTTATAGTTCATTTTATTCAAACTTGCCACGTTCTTTCCGTAGTTCGGACGGAATCGACTGGGCAAGTCCGCAACCGGCGATGGCAGCAAAAAAGATCCCGAAGCCAGGTATTTGCAACGAAAAGTCGATGCAGCTATGGACCAGCCCGAGCGCCGCTACGCTGACGCCGACAATGGGTATGTAGCGGTCGCGTTTTCGCCGCAAGCTGCTTCTTAACAAAAGGTAAATATACCAGAGGCAGCATAACACGACGAGGCTTGCGGCAGGCAGACCAAGCTCTGCTGCGAGCTCGAGCGGAGTCGAGTGGGCGCGATCCCACACTCCAAGGCTGCCGAGCTCCGCCGTCCGGTAGGCCGGGAACGTCGTCTCGAAATTGCCCCAGCCGACACCGAGCAGCGGATAGTCGCGGATGATGGCTACGCTTCTTTGATAGGCACCGAGCCGCTGCTCATCGATCAGGCCGTAAGTGCCAATTCGTCCGGCAACGGCGCCACCGACAAGCTGGAGGATCAGCAGCGCCGCGACGGCTGCGCCCCCGGCAAGCGCCCATCTCCGCAGATTGCCGAGCGGCAACGGCGCAAGATAGAGCACGCCGGCGAGCAGAAATGCACAAATCGACAGCAGCAGTCCTGCGCGAGAACCGGTCATCGCAGTTGCCGTCAGGCAGATCGCAAAGCCGATGCCGAGCGCGGCTGGCGAAGATGAATAGAATGTGACGCGATCCGAGAGGCGGGGCGATGCCGGCGCATCGGGAAGGTCGCGGCGATGCGCGAAGCGCACCAGCGGGACCAGAAACAAGATTGCGCTGCTGCCCCAGAAAATTGCGGCCGTGTTTCGGTTGACGAAGGTGCCGGTCGCGTAGCCGAGATAGGCTTCCTTCCGTCTCGACAGGAGGCCGTTGGGGTCGCCGAATTCGGCAAGGATGCCGTAGACCGCGTAGGCGCAGCCGACCCAGGCAAGGAGCAGGAGGAGCCGGCGGGCGCTGCTCGCGTCAGTTGAAATCACGAATGCGCGGATAAGCACCATCGCAAGGAGAAGTGGATAGCCCACCGCCAGCCACGGGCCGTTGACGGTCGTCGAGACGCGGCTGGACGACGGCGAACCAAGCCATTTCGAGGCGGTCTGCCAGACCGGGTTGCCGAGCTCAAACGGCGGATCGCGCCATTCCTGAACGACGACGACCGCCGCAATCATTGCGAGCGTGGCAAGTAAAGGCATCAGCAGCCACGCATCCTCGCGGGCCACGCCGTCAAGATCGGCCGTCGCCAGACTGGCGGCCATCAGCACGCACCAGATACAGATCCAGATCTGGTCGGTGGATCCGAGCGGCAGGGGCGCCAGCATGACAACCGCCAGAGCCAAGATCCTGGACACGGTGTTCAGCTGGTAGTCCCCCGCAAGCGGCAATCGATCCCGTTCGCGGACCTCCGTCCGCGGCAATGTGCAGCATTAAGCATCAATCAGCGCCTTCAGGAAGCGCTGATTTCAATGTCGGGGCGGGGGAGCGGCAACCGTCCCCTCGGACGGGTGCTAGATGGTGCTACGCCTTTCGCGCGAAACGGAAGAACACCTGGCTGTTAATCATGTGGGTTGGCAGTGGAATCGGCGAGTAGCCGAAAGATTCCACCTCGAAACCACATTTTGCGAACAAGACGGGGATCACACGAAAATCGAATCCGAGGTGGGAAGAGATCCAGCCGGTCTCGCTCGGCGGCCGCGCGATTGCAGCCGTATTGCCGATGAAGGAATCCCAGACAATCTTCCAGGTGGTGCCGCGATGGCGCTGGCCCGCAGCCATGCGAAAGAGGTTCTTCAGCAGGGAAGAGAGTCCGATCTCGATCGGCACCGAGACGAGGATGTGACCGTTCGGAGCCGTCTGCTGCGTGAGGAAAGTGACGATATCCATGAGAGGAGGGCCGACAAAGTGCTCGAGCGTCTCGAGACAATAGACCTTGTCGTAGGGACCGCCGACGATGCTGTCGCGCTCGCGCACAAATTGGACATCCGGAAACCGTTGTTTCACCTCATTTGCCATTGCGTCCAGATGCGGGTCGAAGCCGCAGACGCTGACGGAGGGGCATAGCTCCTTGAGCAAGCCGACAAGATGCCCATCTCCCGTTCCGAAATCGAGGATGCGATCGTTTTCCGCCGGCGGCATGACGCTCAATGCCTTGGTGAATCGCGAATTATGGCTCCAGCGCTTGATGGAGCTGGTGTTCCCAATCGTCATGGAAGAATAGGCCACTAGGAATTCTCCCAATGTTGCGGCTGATCGATCATGTGGACGTCTACCGTTCGTTGCTGGTCGAGGACAATGGAAATCTCGCTCACGTCAGGATCGACTTCGCATTGCATTGGATTCGCTATTCAGAACTCGTGCCAGCCGGGCATCGATCGACATTCTCGCGTGGCGGAACATGGTGCTGACTGTCGTTCCGTGCGCATCAACGTTAATCGTGACCTTGGCATTCCCGTTCAACAAATCGCGTGTGCCGAAACTCAGATTCTCATTGAAAACTGAGCTCAAAAGTTAGAATATTGCAACGCAGCAAATTAAGCAACGGGATAGTGATGGAGTCTACGCACAAGCCTAAACCGCACTATCTCCCACTGGATA
Organism: Bradyrhizobium sp. MOS001; assembly: GCF_004634465.1. Lineage (NCBI taxonomy): Bacteria > Pseudomonadati > Pseudomonadota > Alphaproteobacteria > Hyphomicrobiales > Nitrobacteraceae > Bradyrhizobium > Bradyrhizobium sp. MOS001. The sequence continues at coordinate 27,321 of NZ_SPVJ01000020.1, read as the reverse complement.
GTATTCGAGGAATCGCAGCGCTCTCAGTCGCGATCCATCATGTCATTCTGATGAAGATCTTCCTCGCCGCCTTCTCCAACAAGGCGTGGTTCGACTGCGCCTTCTTCCATAATGCGTGGCTGTTCGTCGATCTGTTCTTCGTGTTGAGCGGAATCGTGATTTCGATGAGCTACACGGATGCGGACTTCGGAAAATTCTCGTTCCGCGATTTCATGGTTCGTCGCCTGGCGCGGATCTATCCGCTCCACATCGTGATGCTGGTTGCGCTCCTCGTCTTTCGGCTCGCACGGATTGGTCTGGTGACTGTGGGCCTGCTTACAGTCACGCCTTGGCAATTCGAGGTCAACACCGCCTATACGTTCGTCTTGAACGTATTCCTGCTCCACTCGCTTGGGTTCGTCGATTACCTCAGCTGGAATGGACCGAGCTGGAGCATCAGCGTGGAGTTCTATACTTACATCGTGTTTGGGCTGTTGCTGCTGTTTGCGCAGCGCCTGAATTCGCGGACGGTTCTCTATGCGACCGCGGCAATCATGGTTGTCGGGAACTGGATCATTATCGTCTTCGTGCTGCAGAAGGAGGCGCTTGGCCTTCAGTATGATTTCGGCATGCTCCGTTGTCTCCTGAGCTTCTTTCTCGGCGTCCTCGTTGTTCGATTCGTCGGTCCCCTCTCGAAGATCAAGTCGCCCATCTACCAATTCGGGCTCCAGGTTGGCTCGCTGGTCGCGAGCTTCGGCCTGGTCGTGCTTGTCAGCAACTATCCTGCCGCCAGCTTCGCAGCTCCGTTCGTGTTTGCCCTCCTGCTTGCCAGCTTGATGGCCTTTCCCAAGGCTCCATTGTTGCCGCGTCTCCTCGAGAGCAAGCCGCTTGTCTGGCTCGGCGCCCGCTCTTACTCGATCTATATGGTGCACGCGTTCGTCATACTTCTCGCCGAGTACGCGGTCCGCGTCGTGGGGCCGCGGCCGATCGAGGCGCTCGATTCGATCCGCCCGGGATTGGCGTCAACGTTGACTTATGGCGTCATCATAGCCGCTGTCATCGTGCTCTCGGATTTTACCTATCGGCTGGTCGAGATTCCAGGCGGGAAATTCGTCCGTCGATTGTTGCAACGTGAGCCGTCGTTTTCGACGGCTCAGTCCGTTCAAACTTCGCGCCGCTTGAGCTAGGAGGGCGCGAGGTGACGCCACAACAGGACAATGCCGCCGTTCCGCTCGCGTTTCGCATCGAGGTGATCGCGCTCGCGCTCTACTTCATCCGGGACGCTTTCGGCGGAGCGATGCGGTACTATACGAGCATCTTTCACGTTGAGGTGCTCTGGTTCACGCCCGATATCGTCGCGGTGTTTTGCGTCGGTCTCTTCATTCAGCGGTGCATCATCCAGAACCGCAGCGTCGTGGCCGTCCTCGTCCTGCTGCAAATCGTCCTGTCATTGATCATCGGCTACTTCTTTCTGGGCTCGTTCAATGCCATGCTGTCGGCGTTCAAGATGATGATCCCGGTATTCGCGGGCTTCTGCTTCTGTGACAGCGACATTGGTTCCAACAGGAGATTGCTTCAGGTCATCGCGTCGACCTTCTACATCTCGCTGGTCGGCGTGCTTCTCGCCTCGCACTGGACGTTCCCCTGGGTGGGCTTCAAGTACGAATCCTTCGGTGCGACGCGCGAAGCCGGACGGCTCTGGTGGGCTTTTGCGGAACAGCGGATTTCGGGCTTCGCCGCCGACAACACGATGGCCGCCTTCTTCATCCTCATCACCTTCGTCATGACCTCGATTCGCAAGAGCGTGCTCTGGGTCCTGCTGTTCGGCATCACTTCGCTCTATGCGATACGCCTCACCACGAGCAAGACGACGATGGTCGTTCTCGGCATCTACATCCTTTGTCTTCTCGTCGTGCGCGCGCTGCCCGAGCAGAGCAAGTTGCCGACGCTTCGTAGGCTCACGCTGAGTTCCTTCGCGGCGATTCTGATCCCGCCCACGCTCATTCTGCTGCTGACTGGCGTCGAGCTCGCGCCGGGCCATAACGGGTTCTTCTTCAGCATGCAGGATCGCATCAACAACAGCTGGCAGCTGCCGTTCGTCTATCTCGGTCAGCTGATGCCGATCGGGATCTTCACCGGATGCGGAATCGGGTGCTTCAACTACCCGCAGCAATTGTTCTCGAACCTGCAGGCCTATTGGGTGCCGGTCGATAATTTTTACATCGGCACCTACATCATGTTCGGCTTCCCGTTCGTCATCTTCATGTGGATGGTTTTCCGCGCCGCGGGTGGCATCACGGACGTCTACAAGCTGTCGATGATCTTCGTGATGAACATCTTCACGATCACGGTGCTCAGCTATGGACCTGCAACCGGCCTTCTGGTCATCGCGGTGGGTTTCAGCGAGGTGTTCTCGAAGCGAATGACTGGCGTGCTTCAGGGGGCTCGGAGAAGTGACGGGCCGGCGCTTCACGGAACTGCGGTTGGGGCCATGCGGCCTGTCAGTTGATGTTGGGTAAGTGCCTGGCCTGGGCCGAGCCCGACATCGGCGAGGCCGGTCGGCGGGCGTGGGCGCTAACTGGCGACGAAGGAACTTAGATGCATAGCCGACTGGCCTTTGTCGACACCTTGCGCGGAATTGCCGTTCTCAGCGTGATCGTTCAGCACGTGCTGGAGAAAATCGTGCTCACGGGGCAGACCGGGGCATATGAAGGGCTTCTGCATGGCCTGATCGGATATTATTTCAATCTCGGCCGTTTCGGCGTCGTGCTGTTCTTCTTTGTCAGCGGCTTCGTCGTGCCTTTCAGCTTTCCCAACAGCTCCACGCCGGTTCGGGATTTCGCTGTCAGCCGTTTTTTTCGGCTCTATCCCATGTACTGGCTGTCGATCATTCTGGCGGTCGCAATTCTGCCGGTCACCGAAGCCAAGGAGTTTCCGGTCTGGCAGCTCGGCGTGAACCTGACGATGTTCCAGAATCTCGTCGGGGTGCCGAATATGGTTGTCGCGCATTGGACATTGGCGATCGAGCTGATCTTCTACATCGGCTGTGTTGTTCTTTTCACCCTTGGTCTGCTTCAGCGCAGCGCCGCCGCCTTCGCTATCGTCGTCGCGCTCTCCGTGGCGGGCATCGTCCTGCCGCTGATGTTTGAGCAGCGCATCGTGTCGCGCCTCCTCGAGGTGGTCCTCAATATCGACGCGATGCTGATTGGCAAAGTGATCCGCGACACGGTGATGGCGAAGCGATTGCGGTGGTGGCATGTCGCGATTTGTCTTGGCCTGTATTGCGCGTTCGCGGTCCAGATTTTCCACCGCCTTTACGGGGCGGCCTATCAGGACTTCTTCTACAGTTATTCGATCGCTTCGGCCTATATCGCCGCGGGGCTGGTGTTCGTCCTTTTCGCTAGCTTTGGCGATCGCCTTGCCTCGGGAATCCTGAGCTTCACCGGCCGAATCAGCTATTCGATGTACCTGATGCAGGTCTATGTGCTGACGATAACCCTGCATTATTTCGGGGCAGGCGAGAATCTTCCGCAGTGGCTGCTTTTTACTGTCGGGGTGTTGGCTTCGACCGCTTTGCTCAGTTGGGTCACTTACGTCCTAGTCGAGAAGCCGGCCATCGCGTTTGGCCGGAAGTTCCGGTCACGGCGAGCCGACGAGGCCGGAGCGTTGCCGGCCGCGCAGCGGAGCGTGGCATGAGTGCATTGGCCAAATCGAGCGAGACGGGCGCGAGCACTGGCGGCTTTATCCCTTCGATCCAGGGGCTGCGCGGCGTCGCGGCGTTGAGCGTCCTGCTCGTGCACATGTACGTCATGCCGCTATTGGCGGGATTTCTACCCTCTCTGCCGCCGTGGTTTCATGCGATCGCAAATACGGGTGGCCATGGTGTCGAGCTGTTCTTCATGATCAGCGGATATCTGATCCCGGCCAGCCTCGTGCGCCACGGTGATGTCTCGGCCTTCTTCTATGATCGTTGCATGCGCATCCTGCCAGTCTTCGTGGTGCTGCATGTCGCGTTGTTCACGATCGGGCCGATCGTCGGATACAAGTTCTTCAAGGGTATCGACGTCGTCACCTATATCGAGGTGTTCGTCGCCAATCTGTTGTTCCTGCCTGATGCGCTCGGCCTGCCGTTGGGGCAGCAGAATGCCTGGACGTTGAGCTATGAATGGGCCTTCTACATCTGGTTCGCGGTGATCTTCGCGTCGCGGCGGGGTGGCAATTGGTTCATAACCTGGCTGCTGATCGGCGTTGCCGTCGCGGCGGTTGCCTATCGCCCGAACGCGGCGTTCTTCGGGATCGGCATGATTCTCAGCCGCGTGACCTTCCGACTCGCGATCGCAGGATGGCCCGGCTTGCTCGCCGGGGCGGCCTGCGTGATCGTGATGTATGGTTCACTCGAATACCTGCACGCGCTGCCGGCGCTGCTACCCGGCCTGTTGCTGTTCGCGATGGTTCTCAGTCCGGGTTCCGGCGTTGCAACGCTGCTGGACTCGCCGTCCCTGCAATATGCCGGGAAAATCAGCTACAGCCTTTATCTGGTTCATCCCTTCGCGCTGTATCCGCTTCAGGCGCTCGGCGCTAAATTCGTCGCGGCCGGCGTCAATCCGTGGCTGCTATGGGGCGGCTTTGTCGCGATTGGCCTGCCGACCGCCTTCGTCGCGTCGGCATTGAGTTACAGATTCATCGAGGTGGGGCTGCGTCGCAGGCTCGACTGGATGCTGAGGGGGACGCCAACCCTTCGCGCCGAAGAGCTGCAGCAGCGTGCCTGACCGTATCCCTTTCCGGTTGCCTGCGAAGGCAGCGTCGCCAAATCCTGCTTCACGCTTCCAGCGGGCAAGCAAAGAGTTCGAGGTTGTCCAAACATGATGATCCGCAGTGTGTCGTTCATGTCGGTGGTGAACATCAGCCGGGCCGCGACCCAGGTTGCGATCAATATCATTTCGGCGCGGTTCATCACGCCGCACGACTATGGGCTGGTCGCGTTCTCGATGTCGTTCATTCTGTTCATTGCGCTATTGACTGACCTCGGGCTCTCCAGCGCAATCGTGCGCCATCCGGATCTCGACGGCAGGCAGGTCGGCGCGGCGGCAACGCTGATCACGCTGTTCGGGACGCTGCTGGCTATTTTGATCTGTGTCAGCGGGCCGACGTTGTCGAGCGTGTCCAATCTCGAAGGGCTGACGTCGGTGTTGGCCGGACTTTCGCTCTCGATCGTCTTTGCCGTCGCGGCGGTAGCGCCCCGCGCCCTGCTCGAGCGCCACCTCGACTATCAGAGGATTGCCACGATCGAGGGCTCGGCGGTGGCAATAGGGTTCATCTGCTATCTGATTGCGCTCCTGTGCGGGGTCGGCGTGATGGCGCTGGTGCTCTATCAGATCGCCATGCATCTGGTGCGGGCCATCGCCTTCACTGTGACCGTCCGAAAGCAGATGACGCTCAATTTCGGATGGTCCCGATTGAAGCCGCTGATGGCCTTTGGCGGCTGGGTGCTGCTGACCAACGCGCTCAACTTTCTCGCGCGCACCTCCGGCCCCATCGTGATCGGCATCTATCTGGGGGCGGCAAGCGTCGGTCTCTACGGTTTCGCGAACCAGTTCATGATCATGCCGCTGGTCGTCCTGGCGTGGCCGGCGAGCGGCGTGCTGATGTCGGCGCTGGGTCCGCAGGCCGGCCTGGTGCAGGAAAGCAAATCATCGTTGACCATGGCGACCATGGCCATGACCGCGCTGCTCACTTTTCCCGGAATGTTCTACTTCGTCATCGGTACCGGATATCTGGTGGATCATCTGCTGGATCCCAAATGGCACGAGGCGATCTGGCTGATGAAGGTTCTCGCGCCGATCGGGGCGGTGCAGTCGATTGCCGCCTACAGCGGCTCGGTCATTCTCGCGCGCGGCGAGGGCAGCCTGAACTTTAACCTGAGCGTCATCAACAGCGTCGTGTCCTTCGCTGTGTTCATCCTGATGCTGCCCTACGGCCTGCATGTGTTTGCGGTTGGCTACGCGGTGACAGGCCTGGCGCTGGCCGCATTGTCGCTCGGGGTCGTCTTCTACAAGATCAGGGCGTCGGGCATGTCGCTGGTCAATGCGTTCCTGCCGCCGACGGCCGCAAGCTGCCTCGGTGTTGCAGCGGTCTGGATGTTGTTCGGCCCGGACCCCGACACGTTCGTGACCTGGCTGGAGGCGAGTGCAACCTACTTCGCCGTTGTCCTGGTCGTGTATCTCGGCTGGCGGAAGGCGATCGTCGCCCATCTGACCGCGATGCGATCGCTCGTTTCCTCGCGGCGTCAGGGGGCTCCGGTAGCGCAGCCGGCCTGATCGGGGACTGCGCAGGGACCGGCAGGATCAAGATCCTGTAGGACGCCGGGCGAACTTTTCGTAAGTCGCCGCCAACCGTCGCGCAATGGTGTCGTAGGAGCGGTTCTCGAGCACGTAGGTGCGTCCGCGCGACGCCATGGACTGGCGGAGCGCAGGATCGGACAGCAGCTTTCCGACCGCCTCCGCGTAGCGCGCGGTGTCGAGGTCAGTGCAGAATCCCGCTCCGCTCTCGTCAATGACCTTGCGCTGGTCCGGATGGTCGTTCGCGACCACCGGCTTGCCCATCGCGAGATATTCGACGAGCTTCGTCGGCGTCGTCGAATCCAGCAATGGATCGGGTGGCATCAGGGCGAGGCAGACGTCGGCTGTAGCGAGATGGGCTTGTGCGGCTTCCTGCGGGAGCCAACCGGTTATCACCACGCGGCCGGTCGCCCCGGTTTCGTCCACGCGCCGCCGTAGCCATGCTTGATCGGGCCCGTCGGGAGCGTCGCCGATGATCAGCAGGGTCACCAGCGGATCCGCTGCGGCAACGGCAGCGACGACTTCGAACAGAAAATCGATCCGGCGCATGCGCTCGCACGTGCCGAGATAGGCGATCACATGGCGGCCAGACAGGCGTGGATCGGGTTGAGCTGGTGTATCCAAGCGAAACCGCTCGGGATCGACCCCCATGGGCACAGGCGTCATGCGCGATGGATCGATCCCCTGTGCCGCGAGATCGGCTTTCATTTTGTCGCTCTGGACAAACACGTGAGAGGCCCACGGCAGGACGAACCTGTTCAGCACCTCACGGCCCGCATAACCCGCCGTCGCCAGGATGAGCCATTTCAGGAATCCCTGCGAGCGCCCGCGTTCACGGGCGACCCTGAGGGCGGCATCGGCCATCGGGAACGACATCCAGTAGTAGAAGGGGATCCCGAGCCAGCGCGCTCTCAGAATTCCGAACACAGAGGCGAAGACCTTGTTACGGATCTGGATCGCCGAATATCTGTTGCGCTTTGCCCCCCACAACGCGCCGATGTCGTGAAAGAAACCACGTAGCGGAAGCCGGAGCCGCGATCGGCGGCGATGGGTCAGGAATACGTCGCCGGCCTCCCACGTTCCGCCATCGCCGTCCGCTTCCGCGACGAGATCGGTCAGAACACCATGTCGCGGCAGATAGGTGCCGAACAGGGACGAAACGTCGGCGCGGAAGGTCGGAAATCCGGTATCGACGATGAACAGGAGCCTCGTGGCGGAACGAGCCGTGCGGCGATCCGAAGGTTGCGCCGCGTCATTAATCGTCTCGATCCTCTCTGCGCCAGAATAGCTATCTTGGTCCATCGCGGGCATCTCGGCATCATGTCCTGTTCGCGCCGGCGGCCAATCGACGGCGTGGGTGCGATATCATCTGCTGAATGTGCCCACCCCGCATGTCAACCGCAAAAATGGGCGGCACTGTGCTGCCGCAGTTCATCGAAGTGTTACGTGCATGTAGCGCAAACATCGTCATTCCATGCTGGTTCGACGTCAGGCCTTGTCGTGATGCAGGAAATCGCCGAACCACACGATGGCTGATGTCACCACCGCTGCCACGATGATCTTACCGAAGAGCAACGCCAGCGGCTCGGAAGGCAACGCGGCCAGTCCCCCGACGATGGCCGAACTGATTGCGGTGAATAGAACCAGGCCCGGGCGCGGATAGGCGCCAAATCGGAGCGTCGGGCCGCAAGCCGCCAGGATGACCAGTGCGGTTGCGAGGGCGGCGCCGGCAAGCGCGGTTGTCGGCGCGGAGCTTGCGAAACTGCTGATCAGGACAAAGACGGAGATGAGGACCAGTTGCCCGGCCGCAATCAGAATGAGACGCAGGGCGGCCTTCTGCAGGTGCGGGACGAGCGCCAATGTGGCCTGAAGGTGCGTGTGCAGGAAATAGAAGGCCGCCACACTTGGCGTCGCAGCGAGGAAGCTTGCAATCAGGGCAGGGGGAACGAAGAACCTCGCGGCGTCCGGAATGAATGCGATCAATCCGCCCAGCATCAGCGCCGTGGAGCAGAACGCGAGTTCGAACAGCTCGGCTGCGGCTTGCTGCGCTTCTTTCCTGGTCCCTGTGTCGTAGCGCAACACCACGTCGGGATAGCTGATGGTATGAATGGCGGACAGCAGCACCGAGAACGGCCTCTGCAGAAGGTCGATCGCCATGGAGAAGCCGGCGCTTGCGCTCGAGGTGATGCCGAAACGGCCGACAATCATGAAGCGAATGAGGATCGGGGCGGACAGGTGGACCACCGACGCGCCGGATGCCAGCATCCCGTAGCGAGCGAAGGTCGAAAGATCCGCCTTCCTGGCGAGCCGGGGAGACCAGTTAAGCAAGGTGCGGTCGATCAGCGAGCCGAGAACAAGGCCAAGGACGTGGCCAGCCAAGATACCGACCAGCGCGGCTTCCGCCGTTCCATAGAGCTTCGCGCTGACGGTCGTCCCCACGAGAAGAAATGTGGCGCGGCAAATCATCAGGATCGAAGACGAGGACAATCTCCCGGAGACCCGGATCATCATGTAGTGCAGGTCGACCGTCCCCTGCACGATCGTTGCGGCGAGCCCTATTCCGATCAGGGACGTCGGAAGCCGACCGGACAGCGCGGCAAGCCCTGCGACCGCGATCAGAGCGGCGATGCTGAGTGCGAGCGCACTGAACAGGGATGATTGCAGTCGCGGTGTCTCGTCTCCCTGGCTCGATGCGAGGAAACGCTGACCCGCCAGTTGCAGCCATTCAAAAGCCACCACCGTGGCGAACTGGCTCACGGCAACCGTCAGGGAATAGGTCGTGTACGACGCCGGCTCCAGCAGATGGCTGAGAGCCAGAATGAGAAGGATCGCGATCAGGCTTTGGTAGAAATAGCTGCCGAGAGCAAGAAGTCGAAGCATGCGGACTTACTTCCTGCTCGTCGTCATAAGGGGTCGAAATCCGGAATCTCGCACGCGCCTGGTGGCGGCGCGCCGCCGACACTCAAGCTCTTTTTGTAAGGCTCTGTGCCTTCGCGAAAATGACATTCCGGAATCGAGCTAGAGGGCTTAGCCAGTCCATCAGAGGATCCAACTTCGAGACGTGGTGACGGAGGCCGAGGAACGGCTTTTCGACGCAAGTCCACGAGAACAGCGCGAACAGCAGGCAGAGCGGCACCGCGAACAGCAAATTGGTCCACCATTCCCGGACGCCGACGTAAACCACCAGCTGTTGAATGGTGAAGCTATACAGAAACACGCCGTAACTAAGGTCTCCGATCTTCACGATGAGCGTTTTTGGCGGATTGGTCAGTCCCAGATAGACCGTCAGGTAGGCCATGAATGGAAGCGAGAGATAATCCATTGCCGATGATTGCGGCCATAGCAGAGCCAGCGAAACAAGCGTGCTGGCAAGGAAAATCCACTTGCTCCAGATCAGCTTGTCCCTGAACTGGTAAATGATGACACCATAGAAAAATGTCATCGTGAGCTGGTTCCCGGACAGGACCGAATGCACCCGAATGAGAGTCGGCGGGGAAATGATGTTCTTGATGACGAACGCAGCTTGCAGGAACGCGACAATGAAAAGGAGCAGCGCCCGATTCCTGACGATGCCGACCACGGCGGCGGCGGTCAGTGCGACGTAGCATTCGAGCTCAAAGGGGACCGTCCACAATTGGCCGTTGACGATCAACGGGAGGGGATTGGTCTCGAATGCTCCGGGAAGCTTGAACTGCACATGGCCAATGATGTTGAAAAAATAGCGAAAGAAAAGCGAATCCGAGAAATAGTCCCGGAGCGCGTAGCTGGTGACGGCGGGTCCGACCAGCAAAGCCGAAAGCAGCACCTCCGCCGAGAGGGCCGGAAAGATACGCAGGATACGCAAGGACAGGAAGTGTACGATATTCTTCGATCGCTCGAGGCTTCCCGCCACCAGGAATCCGCTCAGAGCAAAAAAGCACGGCAGGATGAGCGCGATGAAGGAATGCAGCGGCCCCGTGACAAGGCGGTCCTGGGCGGCCTGTCCGTACGAGGTGATCGCGCTGTGGTAGCCGACCACACCAAATGCAAGAGAAATGCGAAGGTAGTCGAAGCCGGTAGAATGTCCCCCAACATTCTTGATACGTTCGGAAATCGTGACGCTCTGCATCAGCCAGTCTCAACCTATTTCAATCTGGTGCAGTGCTTATCCTAACATGATGACCTTTGAAAGGACTGCCAAATTATTGATCGCGCTGGTGCGGTCAAAATAAGCAATCGGTTATTTGTCAAGCCGGGAATTTGCAGTCCTCAATCCTGCATATCGACCCGCTCCGTCCCCACGCGCCGCAGGCGGCGCGTGGGGTGCTCAATCGATCACACGAACAGGAAATTGCCGTGGTCGAGATTCTGGGCGTTGATGCCCTGAAGGACGATCGAGTCGGTCGCCGAGATCTGGACCACGGCGTTGGAGCCGCTCTGCGTCACCTGCAGATGGGCGTAGTCCGCGACCAGGGCTTTCGAGATCTCGATGACGTCGTGATTGGCCGCCGTCCCGGCGTGGAAGCCGATGACGCTGTCATTGCCGTGGTCGTAGACGACCGTGGTCGATCCGGGTGATATCTGGAACTGATCGTTGTTCGCAGATCCCTGGAGCGTCTGTCCTGCCGTCACGGCCGTGACCTTGTGAGTCCCGTCGGCATTCTGCATGTCGATCTTGACCAGTGTGCCGCTGGCGTCGCGACTGTCGTGTTCGATGGCGCCGGGCTTGCCGGACACGGAGAAGATGAACACGTCGGAGCTGCCGTCGGCGTATTTGATCGTCTCCTGCGTCTTCGTGCCGGCGCTGTCGTAGTTGTCCGTCACCTTGCTGCCGTCGCTGTTTAGGACCTGCTTGAAGTCGAACGAGCCGTCGGCATGGAGACGGGTGTCCGAAAGCACGGTGCCGGCCGCGTCGGTATGCTGATATTCGGTGACATAGCTCTTCCCCGCAATGTTGAAGAACGAGTTGTCGTGCGTGCCGTCTGCATTGGTGACGTAGCTGGCCGTCTTGACGCCGGACGAGTAGACGGTCGAGGAGGTGGAGCCGTCCGTATTGTAGACGGTGTCGTTGGTGAGGTTGCCGCTGGAGTCGAACAGCTTGGCTTCCTTCCAGCCGTCGGCGTGGACCACGTAGATCGACGTCGGATTGTCGCCGGAGTAGTTGGTGGTCGTCGTGTCGCCGTTGGCGGCTTTCTGGATTGCCTGCGTCGTTGCGCCCGACGTGTTGTAGTTGAGCGTGAGACTCGATCCGTCGGTGTGGGCCTGCACCTCGTTCAGCTTGTGGCCTGCGCTGTCGTAGACGTCGGTGACCTTGGTTCCGTCGCTGCCGACGTTCTGCTGATAGTCGAGCGATCCGTCCGCGTGGTAGCGGATGTCCTTGGTCACGACGCCGCTGGCGTTGGCGTGCTGGAACTCGGTGACATAGCTCTTGCCGGTGATGTTGTAGGTGGTCGTATCGTGGCTTCCGTCCGCGTTGGTGACGTACTGAGCCGTCCTGACGCCGGCGGCATAGACCAGGTTCGACGAGGATCCGTCGGTCGCGGCGGTCATGTCGCTTGCCAGCCGGCCGGCCGAATCGTACAGCTTCGTCTCTTTCGATCCGTCGGCGTTGATGATGTAGACGGACGCCAGCAGCGTTCCGTTGTAGTTGGTCGTCGTCGTGGCGCCGTTGCTGTTCTGCACGATCTCCTGGAGCAGCGCTCCCGACGTATTGTATTTGTCGGTGATGGTTGCCGCAGTCGACCACTTGATTGCCGTCGTCTTGTGGCCGGTCGAGTCGTAGAGGGTCGTCAGCTTGCTGCCGTCGGAATTGACCACCTGGCTGTAGTCCAGCGTGCCGTCCGTGTGATATCGCGTGACGGATGTGACCGCGCCAGCCGCCGTGGTGTGCTGGGTCTCGGTGACGTAGGTCGTGCCCTTGATGTTGTAGGTGGAAGTGTCGTGAGAGCCGTCGGCATTGGTGATGTAGAGCTTTGACTTCACGCCTGACGCATAGACGGTGCTCGACGAGGAGCCGTTGGTGTTGATGACGGTGTCGCTGGTGAGCACGCCTGTGGAGCTGTAGAGCTTCGTCTCCTTCGAGCCGTCGGCATTGAGGATGTAGACGGATGCGAGCAGCGCGCCGTTGTAGTTGGTCGTCGTCACCGCGCCGTTGCTGTTCTGAACGATTTCCTGGAGCAGCGTCCCAGACGTGTTGTATTTGTCGGTGACGGTCGCCGTCGCCGACCATTTGATGGCCGTCGTCTTGTGACCGGTCGAGTCGTAGAGGGTCGTCAGTTTGCTGCCGTCGGAATTGACCACCTGGCTGTAGTCCAGCGTGCCGTCCGTGTGATATCGCGTGACGGATGTGACCGCGCCAGCCGCCGTGGTGTGCTGGGTCTCGGTGACGTAGGTCGTGCCCTTGATGTTGTAGGTGGTCGAGTCGTGAGAGCCATCGGCATTGGTGATGTATAATTTGGACTTCACGCCCGATGCATAGACGGTGGTCGAGGTGGAGCCGTTGGTGTTGATGATGGTGTCGCTGGTAAGCGCACCGGTAGAGCTGTAGAGCTTCGTCTCCTTCGAGCCGTCGGCATTGACGATGTAGACGGATGCAAGCAACGCGCCGTTGTAGTTGGTCGTGCTCACCGCCCCGTTGCTGCTCTGAACGATCTCCTGGAGCAGCGTTCCCGACGCATTGTACTTGTCGGTGATTGTCGACGCAGGGGTCCACTTGATGACGGTCGTCTTGTGGCCGGTGGCATCATACAGCGTCGTGACCTTGCTGCTGCCGTCGGCGGCGATCGTCTGGCTATAATCCAGGGTGCCGTCCGTGTGATAACGGATGACCGACGTGACCTTGCCGGCGGCCGTGGTGTGCTGCGTCTCGGTGACGTAGGAAGCGCCCTTGATGTTGTACGTGGTCGTGTCGTGTGACCCGTCGGCGTTGGTGATATACATCTTCGTCTTGACGCCGGCAGAATAGACGGTGCTCGAAGACGATCCGTCTTTGTTGACGATGGTATCGCTGATCAGGCCGCCCACGCCGAACTTCTTCGTTTCCTCGGAGCCATTGGCTTTGACGATGACTTCCTGGGTGGCAACGCCGGCTGTGTAGTTGACGGTATCGGTCGATCCATCCGCGTTGACCGTCACCTTGCTGGAGATGAGGCCATTGCTGAAGTTCGAGGTGATGGTCGAGACCAGGCTGCCGGACGAGTTAAATACCTTCGTCAGGCTCCAGGTGGTGCTCGACGTCGTCACCGAGAACGAATAACCGCCCTGGATCGCAGCAAGCGCCTTACCATAGTGCGAGATGATGTAGTCCATCGTCGCTTCGGACGCGGCGGGAAGGACGTGCGTATCCGTGAGCGTGATCGTCTTCAGCGTCGTCGAATCGTTCAGGTCCGACAATTGCGCGACGATGTCAGCTGCCGTATCGCTGACATTGACCACGGCTTCGGGAGGTGACCCAGCCCGGGCCGGTGCGTCGATCTCGATGATCAGCGGATGATCGCTGAGCGGGAGCACGATCTGGCTGACGTCGGTGTAGGTCGCGATCGGCGACGTGCCGCTCATCGGGTCGTAGACGACGACCGAATGATGAACGCCACCGAGGTTCACGGTGACCTGCGTGGTGGCAACCGCGATCTCGCTGTCGGTGGCATCGTCCCAGATCTTCGGCTCGGCCCAGACGACGAGGTCATAGGCACCGTTGCTCTTGGCGAGCACCATGCTATTGCCCGAAGCCGGCATGCCGGAAAGACTGTAGCCGAGCTGTGCCGTCGGGGTGCTGCCGCCGGTACCGTCATCCGCGAGAATGGTCGTCAGGTTGTGGATCGCGGTTGCGGCGAGTTTCGGCGTACCGTCGGCATTGAACAGGCCCATCTGGGAGCCGGCGTCCGTGCCATGATCGAGGAGCTCGTAGAGATAGGTGGTGGTCACGCCGTCCTTGAAAGCGTCCGCCAATGTGTTGAGGATCGACTTGGCTTGGACGGTCTGGTCGACGCCGAGATATTGTGTGCTGCTGAGCGTGGTGTAGCCGGTCTCGGTGATCACGGTCGGCTTGCCCGAGACGACCGATTCGGCGTCGCTGATATGCGTCGCCAGCGCCGCAGCCGGGTTCGTGGACGTCGCCGCATAGGCGTGGGAATTTGCGTAGTCGGAGTAGGAGGACAGATTTCCAAGTTTGGCGTAGTCGTTGGTGTCGGTATAGCCGAGCGAGAGATTGTAGACCGAAACCCCCGACAGCGTCGCGTCGCCCTTGATCGCCGTGTAGAGCGCCATCTGGAACTGTGCGGCGGCCGAGACGTCGGAACTTCCGTTGTACGAGAAGGGCTGCATGTTGGCTTCGTTCAGGCCTTCCACGGCAATCAGGCTTCCGGGATGCGCCTTCACGAAGCTGTCGAGTTGCGTGAGATATTGCGCGAGGCCGCTGGAACCGGCCGCGGGCAGGCTCGACGAGACGATCAGATCGAACTTGTACCCGTCTGCTGCGAGCCCATTCATGATGGGCTGGCTGTTCGGTGACAACGCGATCGCATCGCGCAGCTTGGTCACGCCGAGATATTTGAGATCATCCTGCATAAGGGCGAGGTTGGTGTAGTTCCCCCACGAATATGCGACATGCGTGTTGACGCCGATGGATCCGGTAAAGGAACTCGCCGAATGAAGGGTCTGGTCGACAGGAGACGCGGTCATCTGTTGCTCTGCATGTGAGTTCAATTGCGTCGAGCAGTAGCCCCGACGTTTGTGTTTCAGGTTTTTTATTCAGGTAAAAGTCGACACATCGCGATCTCTGCTCGCGATGCGTTTCGTCGACTCGTTCGAGCGAGTGATTAACCGCTATCGATGTCAGCCGTGTGCGTGAACGATGTCACCACAGAGGCGCGATGCTGTTCCCTGCAACGTTTGTTGTGCAGGTTGCATGCGGCGTAGGCAAACTACGCGACGCACTCGGGAAAATGCGGGAAGTTCCGAACGCATTGCGTGAAAAAAATTAGCGGGTTGCAAACCAGCGTCACACACTTCGCAAACCCCGATCGGCGATCGACAAGCGATCGTCAATCGCCTGTCATATCTATGGCCGGCTGGCGACGACGTTTTCGAACAGGGTGCGGTACTCTTCGACGACACTCGCGAAGGTATATTGGATCGATTGTAGCGACAGTTGCTTAACCATCGCTGCGATTTCGTGCGGCTTCGACAGGAGTTGCCGAATGCTGGCGGCGAGGGATTCCGGATCGGGTTCCGTGAGCCAACCCTTCGCGCCGTGTGCGACGGCCTCGGGGATGCCGCCAAACCTGGTTCCGAGGAATGGCTTGCCGGCGGCTCGCGCGTCGGCAACCACGATCGGGCCGGGCTCCTCCCAGATCGGCGGAATGACGACGACGTCGATCTGCTCGTAGAATTTTTCCGGCGCGATGAAGCCGAGGAACTCGAGCGTTGCACGTGGCGCGAGATTTTGAAGCTCCTGCTTCAATTCGTCGCTGGCATATCCGGCGATGACGAGCCGGACTGAGCTCGGCGGCAACAGACTCACGGCCTTGACCAGGTTGTAGATGCCTTTCTCCTCGGTCAATCTGCCGATGAAGCCGAGCCTCAGTGTATTCGAGGGAGGAGTAGCGGACGGGGCAATCGGTTGGAGTGCCGATGCATGCCGAATGACCTTCCGCGTCGTGTTCGAGAACAGCCCGAGCTCGGTGTGGATGTCGAGGATCCGCTGGCTCACGCCGACAACGGCGCTCAATTGGCTGGTCGCGCTGCGACGGCTGATCGTCAACAATTTGCAGCTGAAGCAGGTGTGCTTGCATGCCCGGCCGTTGGAGAAGCGCGAGCACCTTGGGCAGGTCAGATAATAGTCGTGCAGGGTGTGGACGATCGGGATGCGCCGGTCGAAAGCCGCCTTCCAGACTGCCGTCGTCAGACCCGATAGGTTATTGGAATGCAGCAGGTCCGGCTTGAAGGCATCGATGCGCGCGCCGACGACATCAGCCGTTCGCTGCCAGTCCTCGATGGCGTGCCAGATGCCGCGCGCAGGAGCGCTGCGCTGTTCGGTAAACGGCAGATAAATATTTCTGCTCTGCGCAGAGTAGACGTCGACGTCGTTGTATCGCTCGGCCTTCTGGTCCGGCACGGAGGCGGCGCGAACCACCTCGATCGTGTCACCACGAGCGACGAGGCTCTCGACCAATCGCCGGACGAATATTTCGGCGCCGCCGACGACTTTCGGCGCCCCGGGCGTCGGATAAAGCGATGAGGTGACGAGGACCTTCATTAAGAATGTGTCTCAATATCCATTGTGGCATTGGCGCCGCAGCTTTTCGCCCGCTATTCTTGTGAAGAGGTCCCGGACTTGCCGGTGTACATCTCCAGGTATTGCCGCGTAATCGTTTCGGGGGTGAATTTCTCCGCAAAATCCGGTCGGGCCGGCGAATTCTTTTTCCATCGATCCGCCTGACGAATTGCCTCCTGCATCAGCTCGGCGAGCCGCCGATGGTCGTGCGGCTCATACTTCCCAACAAGATTAGAAAACTCCGATATCTCCGGTATTCCACCTGCTGTGGAACAAATTGTGGCCTTGCCTGCCCCGATCCCCTCAATAAGCGTCCGCGGCAGCGGCTCCGGCCAGACGGAGCTGATAAGGCAGACGTCTACGCTGGCGTAGAAGTCCGCGGATTTGGTGAAGCCCAGCCATTGCACGCGATCGTTTCGGCACGCTGACTTCAGATCCCGCACATAGGCTTCAAGGCCTCTGCCGGCTATCTTGAGCTGCCAGCCGGCGTCAGGAAGCAGCTCCGCTGCCCTGAGGACGACATCTATGCCTTTTTCGGGCTCCAGGCGTCCGATGAAGCCGAAGACCAGGTCGTCGCCGGCAGGCCCAGACGCCGCCGCAAGGTTGGTCGTGTCGGCGATATTGAAGATGACGCGGCGAGGGATGTCCGTGAAGTAGCCGGGCGCGAGATGACGCTCCAGCACGAACTGGCTGTTGGACGTCACCGCGTCGACCATGCGCGAAGCGCGGCGATATGGCGCGGTCATGGTTGCGCAGGCCGCGCAGCGCTGCATGCATGTCGCGCCCGCCCGAAAGAGCGTCGACCGTTTGCAGATCAGCGAATAGTCACGCAAGGTGTGCACGATTCTGATGTTGCGACGTTTGGCTTCTGACCACAGCGAGGCGGAGAAGCCCGTCAGGTTATTTGTGTGAACGACATCGGGCTTTTCGATGTCGAGAATCTCGGCGAAGCGGGCCGCCGCCTTGCGATTCCAGGTGTCCCGCAAATGCCATTTGAGCCGCTGCATTGACGAGGGCTTTTCGTCCCGGCCAAACGGCCAGTAGTCGTTGTCCAGCGGTACCCGGTAGACGCGCACGCCATTGCGATCGTCGACGGACCGCGCATGATCATTCTGAAGGCAGACGACCGCCACCTTCTCGCCACGCTGAGCCAGCGCCTCCGCGAGCAGTGACACCGATACTTCAGCGCCGCCGATGATTTCCGGCGGGTAGAGTGTGTTGACGATCAGAATTTTCAAGAAACGCCTCGGATCTCGCAGAGCGCGGCCGCCATGACAGCGTCAGTTAGCGGCCCGGATCTCGAAGTCGAGCGCGGCCTGCCCCTTCGCGGTGACGAGCAAAGGAGTGGTCGACAGCTCCGTCCAGGCGCCGGGAGCGGGACCTGCTCCTTGCTGGCATACATGGCTGACTTCGACATTCGGTTCTGCGCCTTTCAATCGTACTTCAAAACGCTTGGTCGGGCTTTCCGACCAAAGCGCCGCCTTCGTGCCCGGCCCATCCTGGCTTCGGACAAGGACCACGCCTGGAACGGGTCTGGTTTTTTCCGCTTTCAGGCTCGTACGAATGAACGCCCAGCTCTCCCGGATGGAGCATACGGCGGGCTTCGGCGAATTGTCGAAATGATAGATCCCGAAATTGTTCTCGAGCTCGGTCGGTTTGGTGCCGCTGTCCTTGAGCTCGTAGACCCAGATTCCCTTCAGCCACGGCCCGGCCGTCGATGACCACAGGATCATTTGCGCCATGTTGTCGGCCGCCAGTTGTTCGCTCACGCTGCATTTGGCGTTGCCGTTGGGCCAGCCCGTCTCGGTGAGATAGATCGGATAGTTGGGATTGTTCGTCGCGCGTGCGACACGCTGATGAAAAGCCTCCAGCCGCTCGATCGCTTCGGCCGAGGTTCGCATGGCGGGGTTCATGCAGAAATTGTAGATGTGAATCGATATTCCGTCGGCGATCGAAAGCACGCCGGTCTGCAGCAGCGCGTCGGTCCATTTCCAGCCGTGATCGTCGCCGAGCGCGCCGACGACGAAAGGAGATGAGGGCGCCGCGTGCTTGACCGCCGGCTGCACGACCCGCGCGAGCGCCACGTAGTTCTCGACGTTGAAATCCGGGTTGCTGCGCGCGGCGATATTATACTCGTTCCACAGCTCGAAAATGGGCCGGCGGGCCGCCAGGGATTGTGCGGCGGCCGTGGCATAGCTGACGAAGCGCTGGCGAGCCTCGTCGGTGGTCGGCGGATTCGAATTCGGGACGAGATGATGGCCGAAGGCCAGAATGATCATCGGCGGACCGATATCGGCCTTGATCTGCGCATCGAGGCGGCCGAGCAGCGGATTGAAACCGAGTTGCCGGCCCGGCAGCTCGAAGTCCGACCAGGGTAGATCGTCGCGGAATGAGGTAAGACCCAATTCCTTCATCTGCTTCACGGCGGTGGCGGGCACGTAGCCTCGGCCTCCGATCGAGCCGCCGAGACCCTGATGCGTGCCGACACCAAGCAGAAGCCGCTGCCCGAGGGGCTGTGCGTTCTGCGCGTTGGCGGAAGCTGCCAAACCAATAGTAACGACCAATGTGGCAAGCAGCCATCGCAAGCTGCGCGGGTCACGTCTGTTAGGCTCGGTCACGCGTTGCTCCACATTCGCCATCGATCGGCTCGACGAACTACCTCCCCCTTATGGTTCGAATTGGGCGGATCTGCCGCCACATGGCGGCGGACGACAGATCCTTAATCAAAGGTCACTTCGCGTTCACGACCACCGAGCTGATGTTGTCCGCGTTCACGGTCGCCGCGTTCAGCGGGGCCATGAGCTTGATGAATTCGGTCGACGGCGATTCCGCCACCGAAATCACGTCGTGATCGCGCATCCTGAACGTATCCGCCTGGAACCAGCCGTCGGGCTTGCTCATGTCGAACTTGTAGACGGCAGGGACCGACTTGGTCGGGAACTGCGACACGTCGATGCCGATCTGCTGCAGCAGCGGCTTCGGCTCGAAACGGTAGACGTAGATGGACTTGGAGTCCGCACGAATGCCATCGAGGCCGCCCGCCTTCGCGATCGCTTCGGCCAGCGACATGTTGTCGTTCTCGAACGAGAAGCGGCGGTTGTTGGTGCCGCCGATCGAGCCCGGCGACGGCGTCGAACCGAACACCATGTAGACGCGAGGAATGCGGGTCAGGAAGACGACGTCGCCCGGAGCGAGCAGCACGTCCTCGCTGGGATTATGCACCACCGTGGACATCGTCTCGTTGTAGGTGCGGCCCTCGCGCTTGATCGTGATCGTGCTCTCGTAGGAGGGATATTTCGGGCCGCCGGCGCGCGCGATGGCGCCCATCAGGCGAATGCCGCCGGGGTCGACCGGAAAGCGCTGTGGCGAATTGACTTCGCCGAGCACGCTGATCTGGTTGCCGCGCTGCTCGGCCACGCTCACGACCGCCTGCGGATCGATGGCGCGGTCCTTGAGGCGCTCGCGGATGATGTTCGACACGGCGCGCGGCGTCAGCCCGGCGACCTTGATCGATCCGGCGTACGGAATATTGATGCTGCCGGACTGGTCGACTTGCTGGCGCGGAATATCGACGAAGTTGCCCGGCCGCACGCCCGCTTCGCGCGGAATGAACAGGCCGCCCGCCTGCGCTTCGTAGACGGTCACGGTGACGATATCGCCGATGCCGATCGTGACGTCGCGATAATTGCCGCCGGGGAGGCGGGAGAAGATCTTTCCAGAGGCGTCCGTGAACCCGTTGGTCGCCTGGAGGATCGCCGGATTGGCCGGCATCAGGGCGTAGGCGAGGGGCGCGGTCGGCTCGGTGACGAGCGCGGCATTGGTTTGCGTAGCGACCGCATCCGGAGAGTCCATGGGAATGAAGCTGGCGCAACCCGCCAACGACATGCCGACCGCAGCCAGCACCAGGATTCGGCTAATCCCGAAATCAAAATTCAATAGTTCGGTCTTAGCCACTGGAATTCCCTCATACTCATCTAAAATCGGAATCACCGTACAAATCCCGTGCTGCGGAGTCACTGCTACGTCTTCGACTTTATGGTAAAGCACTTGTGGCTGTGACCTTATTGCCACTTGTGAACGTGGATACACGCCGAAATCTCTGTCCAAAATTTGTGCGGAACATCCTCTTAAATAAGCAGTTCGCAAACCATACATACACGTGTCAGATCGATGTCACGATTGAGACTGCGATCGAACCAATGAGCAGCGCGCGGCGACGGACATGCAGATGCGACGGCATTGTCGCGAGATGACATCGCCATGAACTTCAAGTGTTGGATCCCGTCCTGAGTGATCCTGCGTTGTGTTTTCGTCGTCCTGCGGCGGGCATGGCGCCAGAGCGGACGTTCTCGCCGGGTCATCGGACCAATGTTTCTGCGACGGGATTCCACCTCCGTTAACGCTTAGATTTGGAAGCTGGCGTCACGCTGGCGTCCGTAAGGTCTTCCTAATCCTGATCCGGCTAGTGGTCGGCCAAACAAAAGGAAGGCGAAGACGATGTTGCACACCGGATCACTGCTGTTCGCGGCCGGCTTTCTCACCTGCGCGATGATCGTCGCATCGGCCATTGCGTGGTCGTTCTCCGATAAACGCGTGAATGACGGCGAGTTCGCGCAGGGCGATGCCCGCCGGCTGGCCTGATCAGCCGGTTGCTACGATCGCAGATTGTTCGGGAAATCGGACTGCAACTTCGCTTGCTGCCCGGATTCGCTCATCCGCATATGCACGACGTCGGCATAGACCTGACTGAGCGTGCGGTGGGTCTGTTCGATGTCGTAGAGGCGGGTGAAACGCTCATATCCGGCACGGCCGACCGCAGCCAGGTCGAGCCTGGTTGCGCGTTGAAAACCTTCAACCAGCTTTTCGGCCGAGACTTCGTCGCACAGCACGCCCGTCGCATTGTCTTCGACGATTTCCGGCAGGGCGCCGATGCGGAAGGCAATGATCGGCTTGGCCGCCCGCATCGCCTCGATGGCGACCAGGCCAAACGCCTCCCAGCGCGAGGGAATCGCGACCATGTCGGCTTGGTCGAGCTCGGCCTCGATCTGGTTGCGGTTCATCCAGCCCAGAAAGGAGACGTTGGCGGGCAGATCGCTTCTGCGGAATTTGCTGACGACCGAGGCGCCGATCAGGCGTACGTCGAGCTTGTCTCCGAGTGCGCGCGCCGCCTCGATCAGGAGATCGTAGCCCTTCTGACGGTCGAGGCGCCCGATGAAGAGAACCTTGATCTTCTCCGACCGCCATTGCGCTGCGCCCTTGTCGAGCGCAGGACGCTGCTTGGAAATCCCGTTGTGCACAAGAACCAGGCGATTCGCCGCGATTCCGACCTGCTTGGCGTCGGCCTGCTCGCTTTCCGAGATGCAGACGATGCGATGGGTGAATTTCGACAGCACCAGCTCGGTGAACTTCGTCACCTCGCGGCTGAGGCGGCCGGTTTCGCGGCCGAAGGCCCAGCCGTGCGGGCAATAGACGATGCGCGAGCGCCGATAGGTGAGCCAGAGCACCGGGCGCACCACGAGCCCGGCGAAGGACGAGTGCAGGTGGATGACGTCAGGACGAAGCTGCCGGACCGCGCGCATGGTTGCAAACAGCATGCGAAACAGGCCGACCGCGTTGCGTCCGTCGCGCGGAAACGTGGTGACCGCGTCGTCCTCGATGTTCACCAGGTCGCTGCGATGGTCGGAGGGAACGACATAGTTGACGTTGCCGGGGCCGAAGCTCGCGCTCTGGTGCGGATGCAGCTCGTTGAGGTAGGTCGCGATGCCGCCACGGACCGTTTCGGCGACATGCAGAATCTTCAGGCCGCTGGACAACGGTCATTCCTTCCTTGTCTTGAAGGCGCCAGATACTGGAGACGCCGGATCTTGCAGGCGCACGTCTAACCTCGCTAAGCAGCAATAATCGGGCCGCGTCATTGTTTCGCACGGTCGGATGTGGATCGGGATGCCGGCTTGGCGAGGAATTCGAGCATCGCTGCGGCGGACTTGGCCCAGGAATATGTCATAAGGCGCTGCCGCTGCTTCTCCTGTTCCACCGGTGAGATCCTGCCGAGTTCAATTCTTTCGCGCATCCGCGCCGACAGCTCGTCCGCGTCGAGCGGATCGAAATAGACGGCGGCATCGTTGCAGGTCTCGCGCACGGCATCGGCGGAACTCGCGATCACCGGACAGGCGAAGAACATCGCCTCAAGGGGAGGCACGCCGAATCCCTCATAAAGGCTCGGAAACACGAACGCGGCGGCCTGGGAGAACAGCGCGGCAATCTCCTCGTCCTTCAGGCGCCCGGCGATGACAACGCCGGACCTCGATTCCGTGGCCGCGCCTCCGAACACTTTGCTGTTATCGCCTCCGACCACGACCAGCGGAAAGTCGGCGCGGCCAAGCTGCTCGGCGGCGCGAATGGCCGTATCGACATTCTTGTTCTTCGTCATCGAGCCGACGAAGAGGAAGAATTGATGGGGCGCAAGACGCAGCTTGTCGATGATCGAGAAGTCGGGCGCGACGGTCGCGAAATGTTCCGCGCTGTTCGCAATGACGGGGATCGAAGCCGGATCCAGCGACAGCACCTCGGCAAGTTCGTTGCGTGAAAACGCCGAAACTGTTGCGATCGTTGCCGTGCGCGCCAGCAGATGGCCGAGCGTCCGGTGCAGGGCGAGGTAGCGCCAGCTGAAGAAGTCCGGCCGCCGGAAAACCTGCGCGTCGTGAATCACGACGAGATGGTCGCGGTGGAGTACGGGGCCGGAATTGGCGAGACTGACGAGACGGGTGCCGGCCGCGGCGCGCGCCAGATCGATCTGGTCCCACGCGTGCCCCTGCAAAGATCCGATCTGCTTGATGGCGATGCGGCGAAGACCTGGAAGCGTCTGCGCATTCGGCGGCGCAAGGATTTGCCACTCTGCATCCAGCAGTTGTTGCGGAGCCTCTCCGCTCGCGAGCAAGCGGTCCATCGCCTTGACGATCTCGGCGGCGTAGCGCTGCACGCCCGTGAGCGATTGTGACAGGAACCTGCCGTTGATGGAGAGTTTCAAAGTCGATCTTTTTCTTTGCGGGTTCTTGCGCGAACAATGCCCGAAGACTGAGCATCAGGCGCCGAATATACGTCCTATGACGTCTAGCACATGTGGCGCTATCGTCCGAGCATCCTTGCAGGCGGATAGCATGCGATGGTGCATGACGCCATCATGTTTCCTACACATTTCGATGCGCTTACATGGGCGGACTGATTTGATGATTGTCGTGACTGTCCAAACCTTGCCTCTCATGTCCTGGTCTGGCAATGCTCCGCGGAATGAACGAGATGACAACTTTGCGGCCAGTGATCGTTACCGGTGCTGCCGGCTTTATCGGAATGCATGTTTGTGAACGGCTGTTGGCACGTGGCGAGCAGGTCGTCGGCATCGATGCAATCACTCCGTATTACGATCCCGCGCTGAAGCGTGCGCGTCTCGCAACGCTCGAACACCATCCAGGGTTCAAATTCCACAAGATCGATCTCGCAGACTTCGCCGCCGTGACGCGCGTCTTCGACGAGGTCTCGCCCGATCGCGTCGTGCATCTGGCGGCGCAGCCCGGCGTGCGCGCGTCGATCGACGATCCCATCACCAGCATCCGGGCCAATTGTGACGGCTTTGTCACCGTGCTCGAAGCCGGCCGGCGCCATGGTCTGGCGCATCTCGTCTACGCCTCGTCGAGTTCGGTGTATGGCGCCAACCGCACCTTGCCGTATTCGACCGAGCATTCGGTGAACCATCCGGTCAGCCTTTACGCCGCAAGCAAGAAAGCCAACGAGCTGATGGCGCATACCTTTGCGCATGTTCACAAGCTGCCGGTGACCGGGCTTCGCTTCTTCACCGTCTACGGCCCGTGGGGCCGGCCCGACATGGCCGCCTATCTGTTCACGCGCGCGATCTTCGCGAATGAGCCGATCAGGATTTTCAATAAAGGCGACATGTGGCGCGACTTCACCTATGTCGACGACATCGTCGAAGGGGTGATCCGCACCCTCGATCGGCCCGCGGCGCCGAATCCCGCGTGGAATGCGGAGCGGCCGGAAAATTCGTCGAGCTATGCGCCGTATCGCGTCTACAACATCGGCAACAACAGGTCGGTCAACCTGATGGAGTTCGTCGAGACGCTCGAGAAGATCATCGGCAAGCCGGCGATCCGCCAGCTGTTGCCGATGCAGGCCGGCGACGTCCTGGAGACGCGCGCCGACATTTCCGCGCTCCAGCGCGACGTCGGCTTCTCGCCGTCCACGTCGATCGCGGATGGCCTCGGCCGCTTCGTCGAATGGTATCGGAAGTACCACGGCGTCTGATCCCGCGGGCGACGGCACCTGCGTGTCGCCCGGGAATGCCGACTCTTAAGCCGGTTCTTGCGCTGGTTCTTGCGCTGGTTCTTGCGCTTTTGACCGCCGGCGGCCTTGTCAGCGGGCGCGAACGGTGGTTATCCCGTCCCTCTGAACCTCTTTGACCCCGAACCAGGCGCGGGCCCATGGCTGAGCGGATCGCTCTCATCACCGGCGTGACCGGTCAGGACGGCGCCTATCTCGCCGAATATTTGCTGTCGCTCGGCTATGTCGTGCACGGCGTCAAGCGGCGCTCGTCCTCGTTCAACACCGCGCGCGTCGATCACCTCTATCAGGACCCGCATGTCGGCAACGTGCCGTTCCTGATGCACTATGGCGACATGACGGATTCGACCAATCTGATCCGCCTGGTGCAGCAGATCCGGCCGACCGAGATCTACAATCTCGCAGCTCAAAGCCACGTCGCCGTCAGCTTCGAGAGCCCGGAATACACCGCCAACGCCGACGCCATCGGCGTGCTGCGCCTGCTGGAAGCGATCCGCATCCTCGGCATGGAGAAGGAGACGCGGTTCTACCAGGCCTCGACCTCCGAGCTCTACGGCCTGGTGCAGGAGATCCCGCAGAAGGAGACGACGCCGTTCTATCCGCGCTCGCCCTATGGCGTTGCAAAACTCTACGGCTACTGGATCACGGTGAACTACCGCGAAGCCTACGGCATGTTCGCCAGCAACGGCATCCTATTCAACCATGAGAGCCCGATCCGCGGCGAGACCTTTGTGACCCGCAAGATCACCCGCGGCGTCGCCCGTATCGAGGTCGGGCTGGAACAGACGCTCTATCTCGGCAATCTCGAAGCCAAGCGCGACTGGGGCCATGCCCGCGACTATGTCGAGGGCATGCACAGGATCCTGCAGGCCGACAAGCCCGATGACTTCGTGCTCGCCACCGGCGAGATGCGCTCGGTGCGCGAGATGGTCGAGCTGTCCTTTGCCCATGTCGGCCGCCGCATCGCATGGCGCGGCAAGGGCGTCGAGGAGACCGGCGTCGACGAGACGAGCGGCAAGACGATGGTGAAGATCGATCCGACCTATTTCCGTCCGACCGAGGTCGATCTCCTCGTCGGCGACGCCAGCAAGGCGCGCGAGGTGCTCGGCTGGACGCCGAAGCGCAGCTTTGCCCAGCTCGTCGAGGAGATGATGGCGAGCGACCTGGCGGAGGCAAAACGGGATGCGGCCAGTGGCAAACGCACCGTTTGAGCTGAGGGGCAAAACCGTCTATGTCGCCGGCCATCGCGGCATGGTCGGAGCCGCGCTGGTGCGCCGGCTGGCGCGGGAGGACGTGCGGCTCGTCACGGTCGACCGGCGCGAGGTCGATCTCTGCAACCAGGCTGCCGTGTTCGACTGGTTCGCGAAAGCGCGGCCGCAAGTGATCTTCCTCGCCGCGGCCAAGGTCGGCGGCATCGTCGCCAACAACACGCTGCGCGCCGAGTTCATCTACGACAACATCGCGATTGCGGCGAACGTGATCCAGGCCGCGCATCTCAACGGCGCCGAGAAGCTGATGTTTCTGGGCTCGTCCTGCATCTATCCGAAGCTGGCGCCGCAGCCGCTGCGCGAGGACTCTGTGCTATCAGGTCCGCTGGAGCCGACCAACGAACCCTATGCGATTGCCAAGATCGCCGGCATCAAGATGGCGGAGGCCTATCGCAGCCAGTATGGCAGCGACTTCATCAGCGTGATGCCGACCAATCTGTACGGCCCCGGCGATAATTATCACCCCGAATTGAGCCACGTCGTCGCCGCGCTGATCCGCCGCTTCCACGAGGCGAAAGTCGCAGGCGCGAAGAGCGTCATCGTGTGGGGCACCGGCACGCCCCGGCGCGAATTCCTCTATGTCGACGACATGGCGGATGCCTGCGTGCACCTGATGAAGACCTATTCGAGCGCGGAACTGGTCAACATCGGCACCGGCGAGGACATCACCATCGCCGAGTTCGCCCGCGTCGTGGCCGACATCGTCGGCTACGGCGGCGAGATCAGCTTCGACACCTCGCGTCCCGACGGCACACCGCGCAAGCTGCTCGACGTCAGCCGGCTGGCCAAGCTCGGCTGGCGCGCGACGACCTCGCTCGAGGACGGTGTGAGACGCGCTTACGCGGCGTATCTCTCGCATACGTAGAATGCAACCAATGCATGTCGCGTATTCAGGAGATGACCGCAACGCCTGTCACGCGCGGCGGTTAAGGTTTATTCGGTTCGCGAAGCAACCTGCCCTAATGTTGGGCGTGCGGCCGGATACAGAAATGGTCTAGGGTGTTCAGTGGAACATCCGTCTTCAACGGAAAGAGTTTTTCATGCGAATCGCGATGATCGGAACGGGCTATGTGGGACTGGTGTCCGGAGCCTGCTTTGCGGATTTCGGTCACGACGTCACCTGCGTCGACAA